>JBEBKA010000026.1:0-31280 GCA_040079595.1 Gallionella sp. | reverse complement strand
CGCCGCCGCTTTTAAAATGCGCAGACGAGTCTGCGCACTCCATATCAAAATCCTCTTGCCTGAGCGAACGAAAGATTTCCATCACCAAAGTTTAGCCTTCATTCATGGTTGATTAAAATTCGGTAAACATGCGCTGTGGATTAAAAATCCCGTGCGGGTCAAAGGTGTGTTTGATACGCTTTTGTAAGGCTAGCAAGACTGGCGGTAGTGGATGGAATACCCCAACATTTTTATCGCCACCACGAAACAATGTGGCTTGTCCATTTGCGGCAGCGGCGAGACTGCGTATCTCGCTGGCGGGCGCATCGCTGTGTAGCCAGCGCAACGCACCGCCCCATTCAATTAGTTGTGAGTTTGCTATTGAGCTATCTCGCTTTGTCAAAAAATCCGTTCGCATTGAGCTTGTCGAAATGTGAGTGGATTCTTGCGCTTCGACAGGCTCAGCACGAACGGAGATTGTGTTTAATGGCGCAGTTGTGCTTGGTATAGAGAGCCGCCAAAGTGGCAACGAGGATTGAAAAAATATCGCTTGTTGTTCACGCAGTCGTTGCCAAAACTCTATGCCATCACTCACGATTTCACCGCCGATTTTGTCGTGCGAAGTTTGCAGTGCGCGCGCGGTGCCTTCCAAACGCACGGTCAGTAGCCCGCCATGCCAACAGCTGGCGGCGAGTGGCAATGACTGCCCAGCCAATTTATTCATGTGCTCAATGGCATTTTTTTCATCAAGCTCGAAACGTAAGTTTAGTGAAGCGGCAGGTAGTGGCAACACTTTCAGCGAGACATCGAGCAATACGCCCAACGTGCCGAGTGAGCCAGTCATTAAACGCGACACGTCGTAGCCTGCGACATTTTTCATTACTTGTCCGCCAAACTTCAATTGCTGCCCGCGTCCGTCCAGCATGTTCACACCCAGTACAAAATCTCGCACTGCACCGCTATACGGGCGACGTGGGCCGGATAATCCACTGGCGATGCAGCCGCCCAGCGTAGCGTTTTCACCAAAATGTGGCGGCTCGAAAGCCAGCATCTGGTTTTGCGCGTTGAGGGTTTGCTCAATGTCTTTGAGCGGTGTGCCAGCACGTGCGGTGATGACTAATTCGGAAGGCGCGTAGTCGATGATGCCCGCGTGGCGGGACACATCAAGCGTTGTGCCATGTGATGCGCCGCCGTAAAAATCTTTGCTACCAGAGCCGCGTATTGCTAACGGTTGCTGGTGTGCAGCGGCGTGTTGAATTTTTTCGATGAAGGAGGCGATCATATTCAGAATCTCGGTAATTCAGGGTGCTTCAGTTGCCCATCATGCACATGCATCGCGCCGAGTTCGGCGCAGCGATGCAAAGCAGGCACAGCTTTGCCGGGATTTAATAATCCTGAGGCATCCCAAGCATGTTTGATCGCATGAAACAGGGCTAATTCCGGTATGGCAAACTGGCTGCACATCTGGTCAATTTTTTCGATACCCACGCCGTGTTCTCCCGTAATTGTGCCACCCACCGCGACGCACAACTCTAAAATTTTTCCGCCGAACGCTTCGGTCTTTTCTAACTCGCCGGGGATGTTGGCATCGTACAAAATTAGTGGATGCAAATTGCCATCGCCCGCATGAAACACATTGGCGACACGCAAATTATATTCGGCAGAAAGCTCGCTGATGCGTTGTAATACGTGTGGTAACTGGCTGCGTGGAATCGTGCCATCCATGCAGTAATAATCTGGTGATAGGCGGCCTACAGCGGGGAAGGCGGCTTTGCGTCCCGCCCAAAACTTCAAGCGTTCCGCTTCGTCCACCGCTGTGCGTAAACTCACCGCGCCGCTGTTCAACAAGATGTCGTGTAACTGCAAAATTTGTTCGGAGACTTCCTCGTTGGTGCCATCCAGTTCGCACAATAAAATGGCCGCTGCATCGCAGGGGTAACCCGCGTGAACGAAGTCCTCAGCAGCTTGTATCGCCAGCGTGTCCATCATCTCCAGCCCGGCGGGAATAATGCCTGCGGAGATGATGTTACCAACGGCATGCCCTGCTTTTTGCACATCATCAAACGCTGCCAACATTACTTGTGCGCGTTCCGGTTTGGGCAGTAATTTCACCGTGACTTCGGTGATGACGGCGAGCATTCCTTCCGAGCCCGTGAGTAGAGCCAGTAAATCGTAACCCGCGCTATCCAATGCTTCGCTGCCGATTTCTAAAATTTCACCTGCTATGGTGATGACGCGGACGCGCAACACATTATGAACGGTTAGCCCGTATTTCAAACAATGCACGCCGCCGGAATTTTCCGCAACGTTGCCGCCGATGGTGCAGGCAATTTGGCTGGAAGGATCAGGTGCGTAATACAACTGATGCACGGCGGCAGCCTGCGAAATGGCGAGGTTGCGCACACCGGGCTGCACTCTGGCAATGCGCGCCAACGGATCAATCGTGATAATTTTTTTGAAGCGCGCCAAAGATAAAATCACCCCATTTGCTAACGGCAACGCACCGCCTGACAAGCCAGTCCCCGCACCCCGTGCCACGACAGGCACAGCGAGTTCGTGGCAAAGCTTGAGCGTTTGTTGCACCTGCGCTTCGGTTTCAGGAATAACCACCAGCATCGGCATTTGCCGATAGGCGGTAAGACCGTCGCTCTCGTAAGGGGCTAAATCTTCAGCCGCGCTGAGTATGGATTCAGGCGGAAGAAACTCGCGCAGATGTCGGATGAGGGTGGATGTCGGCATGGGAATCGATGCAAAAAGCGTAGACGAACTTTAGCATGACTTAGCCGAGTAAAGAACTATGGATAACTAGATCATTTTGAATACCTCTATTTAGTCACTCCCGCGAAAGCGGGAGTCCAGTTTGATTAAATAGCTGGATTCCCCTTTCGCGGGATAACCAGCGACTTGCCCGCTTGCGGGCTTAGTCGATTGGCTAGTTGCATCATCTAATGACGAAACTGTACTATTGAATAGCACTTATAGAATTATCCACTTGTTACTTAGATTAAATCGGACTAACATTAGTCCACTTAGTCAAACCGAGGTGCATCATGCCAACCGTAAATATCCATGAAGCAAAGACCCAATTCTCTCGTTATGTCGATCAAGCAGAGGCGGGAGAGGAAATTGTGATTGCCCGTGCGGGTAAGCCAGTGGCACGTTTGGTGGCACTGGCGAACATTGCCCATCAGCCGCGCAAGTTGGGTTTGGGTAAAAAGCAGTTCACGTTCCCAGAGAGTTTTGACAGCGTAGATGCCGTCGAGATAGTCAGTATGTTTGAGCAAGGCAAGTAAATGACCGCGCACGTTTATCTGCTGGATACCAACGTGCTACTTGCTACGCTGCTTGCGCCTGAACGATTACCGCAGGAGGTGGTCGCAGGCTTGTCCGATTCCTCCAATACGGTTTATTTCAGTTCTGCCAGCATCTGGGAAGTAGCGATCAAGCGTTCGTTAAATCGGGATGACTTCGATTTTTCTCCAGAAGATATTCATCGGCTTGCCCTAGATACGGGCTTTACCGAGTTGATGGTCAAGGGCGAAGACTGTTACCCGATTGCGAAATTGCCTTGGCATCACCGTGATCCGTTTGATCGGCTGCTGATTGTACAAGCGCAATCTCTGCCCGCCTATTTACTCACCACGGATGGCGTGCTGAGTCGATATTCTGATTTGGTTGTGCATCTGACGTTGAAATGATAATCGGATGACACATGAACTACTTTAAGCTTGATAAAAAATCCCGCCGAGTGGCGGGAAGTTTATGATGGGGTAGAAATTCAAATTATTTTGAACCTGACCCCTTTAGTTCCATCGTGCTGAACGAAATGTGCAGCCTCAAAGCTGAAGCGCTCACTACCGCGCCGGGCAGCGACCATCGGGTGCAGATACCCTTGCAGGGCAAGTTGGTTAAGGGGATAGTGGCAAGATTTCTTTGAGTTTAATAGAGGGAAAACTGATGTCAGCTGATGAATACAAAATTTGGGTGGCAGCTTTCAAAAATGCATTGCTCAAGCTCGATTCAAAAATTAATGAAGGGCAACGAAAAATTTTGCTTGGGCACTATGGAGCACCGGATATGGCGTTGTCGGTTAAACGTTTTGCAGAGATTGCTGGATACCAAGGAAATCGTGCGGGAAGCCTACAGTATGGAAAGCTGGCTAGAAAGATATCGGAGGAAATTGGAGAACATACTCAGGGTGATCAAATAAGTACGATTGCTGAGTGGCGGGGCGACCTAAAAGATGGAAGGGGACATGGACAATGGATACTTTACGATGAAGTCGCTCAAGCTCTCGAAGAACTCGGCTGGGTAAAAAAAGATTCCTTGGGAGAAGAAGCTCTTTCCTTAAACACAACAAAGCAATCATTCCTAATAACTTGGAAAGAAGGTAATCCACCTTATAGTTTCGAAGATTTTAAGGGCATTAAATCTTGGAGATTCTCCAGTCATAAAAAGGCCAGGGTTGGCGACAAAGTCTATTTGATGAAACAGGGTAAATCCCCTCGTGGAATTTTCGGACGCGGGGTAATCATTAAAAATCCGTATCAAGATGATGGTGTGTGGTTGGTTGATATAAGAATTGATAAGATTGTTGATCCGCAAAAGACGCTCTTCTTGCACGAAGATGTTTTATTTAAAATGTCTCCAGAAAGGGGCTTGTGGTATACCAATTTTAGTGGGGTAAAAATTCCAGACGATGTTTTGGAGGGAATCAAAAATAATAGGTGCTGGAAGCTGATCTCAAACCAAGTTACAGCCATTGAGCCCGAAGAAGTTTCCGAAACGACCTACAAAGCATGGGTTGACCAACGTATTGGGCAGCAAAAATTCAGAGATCAATTGATTGGGCATTGGGGTGGATGCTGTGCAGTTACAGGTTGCCCACTTCAAGATGTGCTAATTGCCTCACACATTGTGCCTTGGAAAATAGCTACTCCAAATGAACGGCTTGATGTTTATAACGGCCTTCTATTGACTGCCAATTTGGATAAATTGTTTGATGCTTTTCTAATCAGTTTCAATCCAAAAGGTGAAATCCTTATTTCAAAATCAATCGACGCGAAAGCTCTGTCGTTGCTTGGCATCGATGCCAATATGAAATTACGGAAGATTGAATCAGGGCATTTAGCATACTTGCAGCGTCATGAGAGCAAATTCAGAATAATGGAAAGCCGAGGAAGTAAATGAAGAAAGCTGTCAAACAGTTGTACACGAAAATTGAAGATATGGTCGAGCAAAATGTTGACAACCAGCTTGTCATACCTGAAGAGATACGGAAGCTCGTGGCGGATGCAGATGACGAAACGTTGCAGGCAATTTTGGACGATGTAACAAAACGATTGAGCAGCCCTGGATGGGGAAGTTACAAAGCTGCGGTTGCAGGAATCAAGTTTGCTTTAGAAGATATATTGTTAGAAAGAGCCAAGAACTCGTGATCTTCTTCACCCTCTCCCAATCCGTTCTTCGGGGTATTTGTAATCATGGAGAAGCGATAACACAAACAGCTGGCGGATGATTTCTTCTGGCGATGCTCGCTTTGCTTTTTGCTTAGTCGTAGCCTGAACGTAATATCTCTTATCGTCCGAAAGTGAAAAAAATTAGGCGACTAAGGATTTCTGGTCTAAAAAATAGGTGCTTCAGCAAAATAATCTCCAAAAGTATTCATGCGATTAGCGAGCAGCAATAGGGGGTGTACTACTATTAATTTAGCCGCTACGCCCAAGCCCTAGTCAGCAACTCATCCAACGCAGCGACAATCCTATCGCCTTCTTGCGCAAGTGTCGCAACCTTTTCACCACAAATGTTCTGTGGCGACGGAAACCATCTCCAACGGGTGTAGCACAACTTTGATGCCTTTAATCATGAACACAGGATTGAGCGGGGTATCGAGGAATGCAGAGGTGCGATCTAGCGTGCTGCGTCGCACCAAGGGAACGACGACGCAGCGGCGATAGCCGTCATACAGTGAGGATTGCACCACGACGACGAACGGGATTGCGTCGCTTTGTTTGCCGATATTTTTGTGTACGTGGAACTGCGCCATTACAGTGTGGAATGTTCATCGGCAAACGAGCCATACTGCTCGCTAAACACATTCCAGCCTTGCGCAGCCAGTTCGGCGTTTTGCAATTTCTCTTGCCGCATGTTGTTTTGTTTCAGCACGTAGTCGGCCAAAAGTTGTTCAACCACACCAGAAAGATTGCCCGTCATGCCTTTTGCTTGGGACACCAATTCTTCATTGAGTGTGAGATTGACTGCGCGCTTGCGCGCTGGATTAATTTGCATTGCTTTCATGTAACACCTCCTATGCGCATTGTTTAATTTTGTGAAGTGTTCACTGCCACTCGAGATGAATCCATGATGGTTAAATCGTACGGAATCAGTGAGGCAAAATCCGCATCGATAAATCCACCGCGTGTAAGTCTTTAGTCAGCGCACCGATGGAAATTCGATCCACGCCTGTCAGTGCCACTTGGCGCAATGTGGTGAGTGTGATGCCGCCAGAGGCTTCCAATTCTGCGCGTTTGGCGGTGAGTTGCACTGCGGCGCGCAAGCCTGCCAGATCAAAGTTGTCGAGCAGAATTAGCTTTGCGCCTGCGTTGAGCGCTTCTTCTAATTGCACGAGATTTTCCACTTCTATTTGCACGCTGACATCTGGCTTGGCTAGACGAAAGGCTTGCGCCAACACGGCTTTGATTCCGCCCGCTGCGGCGATATGATTTTCTTTGATGAGGATGCCGTCGTATAAACCAAAGCGTTGGTTATGTCCGCCGCCTACGCGTACTGCATATTTTTGTGCGTGACGCAGTCCCGGCAGCGTCTTGCGGGTGTCCATAATTTTGACGTTAATGCCTACCACGGCATCGACGTATTGTTTGGTCTTGGTTGCCGTGCCCGATAAGGTTTGCAGCAGGTTCAACGCGCTGCGTTCAGCGGTGAGCAAGGCGCGCGCTTTGCCGCGTATCTCGCAGAGTAATTGTCCTGCTTTAATTGCGTCGCCGTCTTTAGCCAGCCAGTTGATTTCGCAGTTGGCATCTTGCGGGCGGAAGCAACCATCGAACCACTGTGTGCCACATAACACGGCTTCTTCGCGGGTTATGACTTGTGCGCGGACTACATTGTCAGCGGGCAAAAGCTGTGCGGTTAAATCACCGCTGTAAATATCTTCATTGAGCGAGTTGGTGACGTTGAGGTGTATTTGTGGCGACAGGTTTGGTATGGGCATGGTTGATGTGCATCAAGGGATATTTGGTTTGTAGGAGTATAAGATAAGTTGTGTGGCGGTGAACTTGGATTGTTCACTGAATTGGAGAGTTGTCATTCACGCGCAGGCAGGAATCCAGTTGATTAAAAAGCTCCTGCGTAGCGGGTTAATGTCAAAGTTTTGTCCGCTTCGCGGTACATTTATTTCGCTGGATTCCCGCCTGCGCGGGAATGACGGTACTAATAAATTATTTGGGTTGAAATTACTTAAATGTCCCCCACCTACTGAGTAGAGAAATTTAATGCAAGGAGAGCATCATGCGTTTCGACAAATTCACGACCAAGTTACAACAAGCCTTATCCGATGCGCAGAGTTTGGCGGCCGGCGCGGATAACCAATTTATCGAGCCGCAGCATTTGTTGTTGGCGATGCTAAATGATGCGGATAGCGGCGCGGCTTCTCTGCTGGCGCGAGCGGGTGGTAACGTCAACGCGCTGAAAACAGCGTTGAGTGACGCATTGTCACGCTTGTCTAAAGTCGAAGGGCATGGCGGAGAAGTGCAGGTAGGGCGTGATTTATCTAACCTATTTAATCTTACCGACAAGGCGGCACAAAAGCGCGGCGATCAGTTCATCGCTTCAGAAATGTTTTTGCTCGCTGCGTGTGATGACAAGGGTGAAACGGGACGCTTGCTCAAACAGCATGGAGTGGCGCGTGCGCCTCTGGAACAAGCTATCAATGCAGTGCGCGGTGGCGAATCTGTTGGCTCTCAAGAAGCCGAAGGGCAGCGCGAATCCCTTAAGAAATACACAATCGATCTGACCGAGCGTGCTAGGCAGGGCAAACTTGACCCAGTGATTGGACGCGATGATGAAATCCGTCGTGCGATACAAGTGTTGCAACGCCGTACTAAAAATAATCCCGTGTTAATCGGTGAGCCGGGTGTGGGTAAGACCGCCATCGTGGAAGGCTTGGCGCAGCGTATTGTGAATGGTGAAGTACCTGAGTCACTTAAGGGCAAGAAGGTGTTGAGCCTAGATATGGCAGCCTTGTTGGCGGGTGCAAAATATCGTGGTGAGTTTGAAGAGCGTTTGAAAAATGTGCTGAAAGAGTTGGCGCAGGATGAAGGCCAAACTATTGTTTTCATCGACGAGCTGCACACAATGGTGGGTGCGGGGAAAGCAGAGGGTGCGATGGACGCAGGCAATATGCTAAAGCCTGCCTTGGCGCGCGGTGAACTGCATTGCGTGGGTGCAACCACACTGGATGAGTATCGTAAATACATAGAAAAAGATGCGGCGCTGGAGCGTCGCTTCCAAAAAGTGTTGGTGGAAGAACCAAGTGTGGAATCAACTATCGCTATTTTGCGTGGCTTGCAGGAACGTTACGAACTGCATCACGGTGTGGACATCACTGACCCGGCTATTGTTGCGGCGGCTGAATTATCCAACCGTTACATCACGGATCGCTTTTTGCCGGACAAAGCAATTGATTTAATCGATGAAGCCGCAGCACGCGTCAAGATGGAAATCGATTCCAAACCTGAGGTGATGGATAAGCTAGATCGCCGCCTGATTCAACTTAAGATTGAGCGTGAAGCCGTTAAAAAAGAAAAAGACGAAGCCTCGAAAAAACGCTTTGAGTTGATTGAAGACGAAATCAAAAAGTTGGAGCGCGAGTACGCCGATTTGGAAGAAATCTGGAAGGCGGAGAAGGGTGCAGCGCAAGGCACGGCGCACCTCAAAGAAGAAATGGAAAAGGTGCGCGCAGAGATTGTGCTTTTGCAGCGCGCAGGTAAGTTGCAAGAGGTGGCAGAGTTGCAATACGGCAAGCTGCCCCAGCTTGAAGCCAAGCTTAAAGAAGCGGTGCATGCCGAAGAAAATAAGCCGAAGAATCGCTTGCTTCGTACTCAAGTCGGCGCGGAAGAAATCGCCGAAGTGGTGTCGCGCGCTACAGGTATTCCTGTGAGCAAGATGATGCAAGGTGAGCGCGATAAATTGCTCAAGATGGAAGAAAAGTTGCACGAGCGTGTGGTGGGTCAAGACGAAGCGGTGCGCTTAGTCTCGGACGCAATTCGTCGCTCACGTTCTGGGTTGTCCGACCCCAACCGTCCGTATGGTTCGTTCTTGTTTCTTGGTCCGACCGGAGTGGGTAAGACCGAGTTGTGCAAAGCCTTGGCGGGCTTCATGTTTGATTCGGAAGATCATCTCATTCGTATCGACATGAGCGAGTACATGGAGAAACATTCCGTATCGCGCTTGATCGGCGCACCCCCCGGCTATGTGGGCTATGAGGAAGGTGGCGGCTTGACCGAAGCAGTGCGCCGCAAACCGTATTCCGTCATCTTGTTGGATGAAGTGGAAAAGGCGCATCCCGACGTGTTCAACGTGTTACTGCAAGCCTTGGATGATGGTCGTATGACCGATGGTCAAGGTCGCACCGTGGACTTCAAAAACACAGTGATCGTAATGACTTCTAACCTTGGTTCGCAGATGATCCAGCAAATGTCTGGCGACGATTATCAAGTCATCAAGCTGGCAGTAATGGGCGAAGTGAAAACTTATTTCCGCCCAGAATTTATCAACCGAATCGACGAGGTGGTGGTGTTCCACGCGCTGGACGAGAAGAACATCAAAGCGATTGCGGGTTTCCAACTGAAGAGTCTGGAAGCGCGCTTGGTAGCGATGGAAATGAAACTGCAAGTCAGCGATGCCGCATTGGCAGAAATCGCCAACGCAGGTTTTGACCCGGTGTATGGCGCAAGGCCGTTGAAACGCGCTATCCAAGCGCAACTGGAGAATCCGCTCGCCAAGCTGATATTGGAAGGACGCTTCGCCGCGAAAGATACGATCAAGGTGGGATGTGTGGGTGGGGTGATGAAGTTTGAAAAGGTCTGAGTTGGGAGGCTTTGCAAAGGTAATAAAAAAACCAGCATGCTGGTTTTTTGTACGACGGGTATCGATCTTTTATCAGAACCTTGCATTTTCAGATTGCTGAAATTTGATACCCGTTTCCTTCAAGCCAATATATTTGAAGGACATTGGTTTCGTGATGACCTTTCAATCCCTTTTTATTGATACTGGTCTAGGAAAATTGTGTCCCATCAAACTTTCGGTTGCGATATAAAAATAATAACTTGCAGCGAAAAGCTCTGAGTTGCATTACAATTAGGCACAATTCGGACAAAAGGTTTCTTCGCATCATGGCGCGAAACACAGTCACAATCGGGATGAACTCTCGGAAACTTATTAACCCCATCTTTATCGCTGAACATATATCGTTCATTGGTGATGTTTCTCTACGCCCAGCTTTCCCGGCGCGTTTCTAATTTAACCGACCCACTTTTAAATAGGAATTGTCATGCAAAAACAAACTTTCTTACTAATGGTTATAAGCAGCCTAACTTTAATGATTGCACAGGCAGAAGAACTAAAAGTCGACACGCCGATACCCGCTCAAAAACCCAATTCAGTGGCGGAAGCATTATTCAACTCATCAGACATTAACCACGATGGGGCTATTTCGAAGATTGAGTTTTATGACTATTACACTCAGCACAACACCAAGTCATTCAAAGTGTTGGATGTGAATAAAGATGGCAAATTAACCCCCGATGAATTGCAACACGCTTGGTAATTCGAGCAAGTTGGCAACACTGAATTTTCTTTAAGAATTTTTGAATTTGTTAGATCGGTTTCTTCGCATCATGGCGCGAAACAAAATCATAGTTCGGCTGAATAACCCTTTCACGTTTTAAGTCGCTAAGCCGGTTAGCTTGGAGGAATATATGGATACTCAATTTTCATCGAACGGCAATGTCACACCAACGTGTCAAAACTGGGTAGAAATGACGGTAGATAAAAACAACGTCATCGTTGCGGTTAACGCCTCTTGGGATGAGTTTGCATTGAGTAATGATGCGCCCCAACTTGCTGGTGGATCGGTAATTGGCTGGTCACTATTAGATTCAGTTAGCGGTAAAGTGACTAAGACGTTTACGCAAGCACTGTTAGATTTGGCGCGTAGCCACGAACAAAAAATCATGTTCGATTATCGTTGCGATTCGCCGCAAGTTCGCCGCTTCATGCGTATGCACATCAGCCAAGGGGATGCCGATTCAGTAAATTTTTTACATGAGCATTTAAGCAGTGAGTATTTTTCACACCTTGCAATCTACCAATCCGCCGCGCAACGAGGAAGAGACACCTTGGTGCGATGCAGTATCTGCAATCACGTGCGGCACGATGGCATCTGGTCAACGCCTGATTACGTTAGTCGAACACATTTCGCCAGTCATCCCGTTCGCGTGATTTATGGGATTTGCCCAAGTTGCCAGGGCTTGTTGTAGCTCGCCACGTTAACCGCGTTATTAACCAAGAGGTCATTATGAAAAATTTAATCGCACTTTTATTCCTGCTATCCATTTTTGCTACTGATGCGCAAGCTGCCAATAAAAAAACGGCATCAAACAATACCTGTCCAGATGTTTTGAAAGTGAAGCTACATAACTTGCATGAAGAGAAAGCAAATTTGTGTGACTACGCAGGGCAAGTGGTTTTGGTGGTCAATACCGCCAGCTATTGCGGCTTTACGGGGCAATACAAAGGGCTGGAAGCGTTGTATCGAAAATACAAAGATCAAGGTTTTGTTGTGCTGGGTTTTCCGTCCAATGATTTTGGCAATCAAGAGCCAGGGTCAGGTGAGGAAATCGCCAAGTTCTGCAAGCTTACCTATGGCGTAGAGTTTCCGATGTTTGAAAAGGCCAATATCACGGGTAAGCGTCCCAGTGCACCGTATCCGTATCTCATCAAAGCAACAGGTCAAACTCCACAATGGAATTTTCATAAATACCTGGTCAGTCGTGATGGAAAAACTATCAAATCATTTGCTAGCGAAGTAACTCCAGAAGCGGCTGATTTTGTCACTGAGCTTGATACGTTGTTGGCGCAAAAATAATGGAATATGAGAAGCAAGCCATTGCGGTGATTGGCTCTGGCATATCAGGGCTGGCAGCCGCATGGTTGTTGAGTCAGCGACATGATGTGATCTTGTATGAGGCGGAACATCGATTAGGCGGACATAGCCATACGGTAGATGTAACAGTCGAAGGAAAAACTATTCCAGTCGATACGGGATTTTTGGTTTGCAACGATAGGACGTATCCCAATTTGCTCGCGATGTTCAAGCATCTCGACGTGGAGTTGGTGGCGAGCGATATGTCGTTTAGTGTGCAAATTCAGCGCGACAATTTGGAATGGTCTGGAACGTCATTAGCGACATTGTTTGGCGATAAACGGAATCTATTCCGCCCCAAATTCTGGCGCATGGTTATGGATGTGCTGCGCTTCAATCGGCAATCTTTGTTGTTGCTAACAGAGCAAGATAATGGTCTGTCACTCGGCGAATACTTGGCACGCGAACGCTATAGTGAAGCCTTTAAGCAATGGTATCTGTTGCCCATGGCAGCAGCGATTTGGTCGTGCCCCACCGCTAAAATGTTGGACTTTCCTGCCACGACGTTGATTCGTTTTTTCAAGCAGCATGGTTTGCTACAAGTGACTAATCGCCCCCAGTGGATGACGGTAAGAAATGGCTCACGCAGTTATGTGGAAAAGTTGCGCCAAAAAATTTCGCATATTAAAACTAATGATGCTGTCACACACATCACTCGCTATAGCGGTGGTGTAACTATAACGAGTCAATCGGGCATAAGCCATTTCGATCAAGTTGTACTGGCGTGTCATAGCGATCAAGCATTGGCAATGTTGAGTGATGCCAGCACCGCAGAAACCTCGATATTAGGCAGCATCAAGTATCAGCCCAATCGTGCGGTGCTACACACTGATGCCAGCGTACTACCCAGTCGCGTCGCGTTATGGTCAGCATGGAATTTTCATACTCATCAGGTCGCAAGTTCCGAGCAGGCAGTTTCGCTGAGCTACTTAATAAACAAGCTGCAACCGCTAACGGTGGACGAGTCAGTGATCGTTACACTCAATCCACAAGCAACCATCCCCGCATACCATGTGCTGGCGGATATTCATTATGAACATCCTGTTTTAGATTGCGCCGCGACTGCGGCACAGGCTAAGTTGCCCGATATACAAGGCGTTCAGAACACTTGGTTTTGTGGCGCATGGACAGCGTATGGCTTTCACGAAGATGGCTTGAAGTCAGCATTGAATGTGGTAAACCAATTCGGCATTGCCGCGCCTTGGCAAGCATCAATATGAATACGCCGCTGATTTATGTCGGTCAAGTGATGCACCATAGATTGCTGCCTAAGACACATCGCTTCACTTACAAGAATTATCTTTTGCGATGCTCGGTTGCCAACTTAGAGGCCTTAAAAATTCCATTTTTTTCATTGGAACGTTTCAATCTATTTAGTTTTTATCAAAAGGATCATGGCGCACGAGATGGCTCTAGTCTTGATGTCTGGGCAAGGACGTTATTACGTGCTAATCAAATCAACACGGTTGATGGCGAGATTGTTTTGTATGCCCTGCCACGGGTGTTGGGCTATGTATTTAATCCTGTGAGCTTTTGGTTTTGCCACGATGCACAAGGGGATGTACGCGCCATTTTGTGTGAAGTAAACAATACTTTTGGAGAGCGGCATATTTACTTGCTGGCACAGCCTGATCAGCAGCCAATAGAAGAAGGGCAGGCACTGAGCTGTAAAAAGATTTTTCACGTCTCACCCTTTATGGCGACAGAAGGCAGCTACCGTTTTAATTTCCATTGGAAAGATAAAGCGGTGTTCTGCATCAACCACCACGATGACGCGGGGAATTTATTGCTAGTCACCGCCTTATCAGGTCAACCGTCCAGTTACAACAGCCGCAACCTACTCAAATTATTCATGCGATTTTTTTGGCTGACCGCCGCTGTGGTGCTACGAATTCATTGGCATGCGTTTTTGCTGTGGAGCAAAGGGCTGAAGTTTTTTCGCAAGCCCGCCCCACCCAATCAGAAAATATCCAGATGAACAACTTTAAACAAAGCATGCCTCGCGCCGCTAAAATTTTTGTGCAATTGCTGGAAAAAATCGATTACGGATCGTTACATTTAATTTTTGCAGACGGGAGCAGCCAACGATTTTCGGGTAGCAAAAGTGGTGTGGAAGCCACTTTGCATTTGCATGACATGAAAGTTTGCGAAGCTTTGTTAGCGCGCGGCGATATTGGCTTTGGCGAAACCTACATAAACGGTTTATGGACTTCGCCAGATATTGCAAAGTTGATTATTTTGGCAGTAGAAAATCGCACGCAATTATCTTCATTGATGGGGGGCAGCGTTTTACCAATAGCCTGGTATCGATTGAAACACTTATTACGCCGCAACACTAAAGCAGGCAGCCGCAAAAACATTTTGGCGCACTATGATTTGGGCAATGAGTTTTATCGCCGTTGGCTAGACCCCAGCATGACCTATTCAGCTGCGTTGTTTGAGCAAGATGACACACGCACCTTGCAGCAAGCGCAGCACAGCAAATATGAGCGTATTGCCGATAATTTGGGCATCCAAAGAGATTCACATATTCTGGAGATAGGATGTGGCTGGGGTGGCTTTGCTGAAACGGCGATTGGAAAATATGGCGCAACGTTAGATGGCGTGACCCTGTCGCCTAGCCAATTAAGCTATGCCGAAGCACGCTTGGAAAACAAGGCACTGCATCATCGCGCCAATTTAAGCCTGACGGACTATCGCGATATACAAGGTCACTATGATTTTATTGTGTCGATAGAAATGTTTGAAGCGGTCGGCGAGCAATACTGGACGACTTATTTCTCCACGCTCAAACGTCTGCTCAAACCAACAGGGAAAGCCATGGTGCAAACCATTACGATTGCTGATGAGCAATTTCACAGCTATCGAAAAGGTACAGATTTTATTCAGCAATATATTTTTCCGGGAGGCATGCTGCCTTCGGTGACTAAGTTTACCCAGCTTGCTACCCAAGCTGGACTGCGTGTGGTGAATGCCCATCCTTTCGGCAGCGACTACGCAAAAACTTTGCAGATTTGGCGCGCACACTTTGAAGACAAATGGCATGAAATTAGACCACTCGGTTTTGATGAACGTTTCCGCCGCTTATGGGTGTTTTATTTGGCGTATTGTGAGGGCAGCTTTTTAGCGGGTTCAACTAATGTTTATCAAATTGAATTGGCACATGCGTAAACTATAAAATGGCTATGGCACTTAATCGAAAAATCAGTCATTGGCGCGGACAAGTAGTCTGGATTAGCGGGGCTTCCAGCGGCATCGGTTTAGCATTGGCTGAGCAGCTTTTAGCGCGTGGCGCAAAGGTGATCATGTCTTCCAGAAATTGCGCAAGTTTGGAGGCGGTCAGTGCAAAATATCCACAGGCGATGACGATAAATTGCGACATCACCGATACACAAGCTCTAACGCAGACCGTGCAAACCATCCTTTCCAAATATCAGCGCATTGATTTGTTTATTGCCAACGCGGGTGTTTATAACGAAATGCGCGCTTTCGATTTTAATGCCGAAGTGTCACAGCAGATGCTGGACATAAACGTGAACGGCACGATCAATTCTGTAGCCGCAGTTATTCCGCAGCTCTTGCGGCAAGGCAGCGGTGGCGTTGCCGTCGTGGCAAGTGTCGCGGGTTATGGTGGCTTGCCAGCTGCGCTTATTTACGGCGCGAGTAAAGCCGCGCTTATCAACTTTACCGAAACCCTTTATCTCGATTTGTCAGCCAAGGGGTTGAATGTCACGCTCATCAATCCTGGGTTTGTTGATACGAGGCTAACGCAAAAGAATAAATTCACCATGCCTGCGCTGCTAACTTCTGAGCAAGCCGCAGCAAAAATCATCGCAGGATTTGCGCGTGGCGATTTTGAAATCCACTTTCCGCATCGTTTCACCCTATGGCTAAAATTGCTCAAGCTGCTGCCGTATCAAGCGTATTTTTTTCTGGTTAAGCGATTTGTAAAATGATGAAAGACACTGAAAAACTGATTCGGTATTTTGAAACGCTGAGCTTGGTTAAAGTCGCTGAGATGGGCGATTACTATGCTCAGGATGCCTATTTCTGCGATCCGTTTAACGAAGTGCATTGCTTGCAAGATATTCAAGCCATTTTCACCGACATGTTCCATAAATTAGATCAGCCTGCTTTCAAAATTACAGACGTGTTTCAAGCTGAACAAGGCGTGGTGTTGATATGGGACTTCACCTTTAACGTGAAGCTGTTACGCCTGATGCCATTCAAAATACACGGCAACTCAGTATTGAAATTTAACCCGCAAGGCAAGGTGTGTTACCACCGTGATTATTGGGATAGTAGCGCGGAGCTATACGCAAAATTGCCTCTTTTCGGCCTTATTTTTCGAGGCTTGCGACTCCTATTTTCAAGCAAAACCTAATGACTCTCTGTACTCAATAAGGACAATATCATGCTCAAAAAACTCCTCGCACCCTTCGCTGTTGTACTCACCTTGGCAGGTTGCAGCAGTGCCAACATTGAGTCCTATCAAAATGAACAACCGACATTAGATTTGGCAAAATACTTTAACGGCATGATAGATGGGTATGGCATGTTCCAAGATCGTTCTGGGCAAGTCGTCAAACGTTTTCATGTGGTGATTGCCAGCCACTGGCAAAACGAAGTGGGTACCTTAGATGAGGATTTCACTTATTCAGACGGGACAAAACAGCGTCGAATCTGGACAATCACCAAGCTGGATGCCACGCATTATGAAGGTCGTGCGGCTGATGTAGTGGGCGTTGCCAAAGGCATCGCGGCGGGTAATGCGCTGCGTTGGAATTACGTGCTGGCACTGCCCGTCGGTGACAAAATTTACAACGTTAATTTTGAAGACTGGTTTTATTTGCAGGATGACAAAGTGTTGTTGAATCGCTCATTTATGAGCAAATTTGGATTTCGTTTGGGCGAGTTGACGTTGTCATTTAGCAAGCGCGATGCTCAATAAACTACAACTTCTGTATTGCGTGATTTCAGATTTATTCAATCCAGGCAACAGCTATGCTTCGTCAAGATTTTAGTCTGCCAATTTCTCAGCAGTTACTGCTCGTTTATAAAGCTCAAGTGTCTTTATTCTAGCCAATGCATGATCGATTATCGGCAAAGGATAATCTTGCCCAATCATTATCTGGCTAGACTTCTGCTCATTCAGCGGCATGAGCCATGGCGCATGAATCCATTTGTTCGGACAGTTGGATAGCTCGGGAACATAACGTCGAATAAACTTGCCAGCCCCATCAAATTTTTCAGACTGCGTAACGGGATTAAAAATACGAAACCACGGCTGTGCATCACAACCGGTGGAAGCAGCCCATTGCCATCCGCCGTTATTTGCCGCCAGATCGAAATCCAGCAATTTTTGTGCAAAATAACGCTCACCCCAACGCCAGTCGATGTGCAAATCTTTGACTAGGAATGAGGCGACCACCATGCGCAATCGGTTGTGCATATATCCAGTTTGATTGAGCTGGCGCATTGCGGCATCAATCAAAGGATAGCCAGTTCGCGCCTCGCACCATGCAGAAAACTTCGTTTTCTCGTTGGGAAAATCGATAGCATTAAATTGGGTTTTGTAAGCGTAGCCTTCTGCCAGTTGAGGGTGGTGAGAGAGCAGCATCTGATAAAAATCACGCCAGATCAACTCGGATAACCAAGTTTGTGACCCTGTACTGTCTATGGGCTGCGCGGCGAGTTTGCGGATAGAAATCGTACCGAAGCGCAGGTGTACGGACAGATAGGAGACACCTTTTACCGCAGGAAAATCGCGCGCATCCCGATAAGTGTCGATGCGCAACAAAAAATCATCAAAAAGGGTGAGTGCACCCGCTTCGCCTGTTGGCATCTTCTGCATATCCAGTGTGTTTGGGGAAAAACCTATGGACGCGAGCGATGGCAGGGTGCGAGCTGTAGTTTTAGCCAACGATGAGAAATAACGTTCAACCGGATAGGCTCGCAAATAATAAGCGTCGATTTTTTTCAGCCAGGCATTTTTGTAAGGCGTATATACGCTGTAGGGCTTGCCGCTGCCATTGAGTATTTCAGAGTGTTCAAAAATCACCTGATCCTTAAACTGATGAAAGGCTATCGGCATCAGGGCAGCTGCAACCTTGGCATCGCGCTTGATTGCAGAAGGTTCATAATCGCGATTGCAATAAACCGCATGCACATTCAACTCGAAGGATAGTTTCGGAATCAGCTCCTCTGGCTTGCCATGCAATACCTGCAAGCTGCTACCTAGTTGCTGCAATCTGGAATTCAATTCGGACAGACTATGCCAGATAAATTCAACTCGACGATCATGTTTCTCCGTTAAGCTGTCCAGAATATCGGTGTCAAAAATAAATACACAATACACTGTGCTGCTGTTCTTCAGCGCATGGTAAAGAGCAGCGTGATCAGATAGCCGCAAATCTCGACGAAACCAGCAAATTGAACGTTTATAAGGCGGCACAGGGTTTACCAAAGAGCTATGTATGCAATAAATTACTTAATGTCGAGGCTAGATCAGGGTAGCAAAACGAATAACCTTGCGAGAGAACTTTATTCGGTAAGACCCGCTGCCCTTCGATTAATAAACTATCTCGTTCACCCAACGTAAATTTCAACAGTGCGGAGGGTATAGGCAAGCTGATTAAGCCATGCTGTGCATTTACCAAAGAGCGGGAAAAATCTTTATTGCGCACAGGATTGGGTGCGGTCATGTTGACGGGCCCGCTTATCTTTTCATCGTCAATCAAGCGCAAAATGAGCTGCGTGTAATCGTCGATATGAATCCAGCTTATCCATTGCATACCGCTGCCAAAGCTAACTCCAATACCCAGCGGCAATCGCATCTTGGCAAGTATTCCGCCATCTGGGCTTAACACCAAGCCAGTGCGCAACAAGCAGACGCGAAGACCCTGTGCCTGTAATGCGGCCTTCTCCCAAGCGATACACAAATCGGCAGCAAATCCTTGCCCTGCCACTGACAGTTCATCAAGGCCTTCATCATAACGATGACCATAATAACCAACGGCCGAACCGCTCAGAAAGAGGGCAGGTTTGACATGAGCGCAAGCAATTTTATCAACCAGCTTTTCTGTCAGTGCCACTCGACTGTCAAACAGTACCTGACGGCGTTTTGCTGACCATGCTTTGTCGGCAATCGGCTCACCGGCCAGATTGATGACTACATCAAAAGTCATATCTGGCAGCCAATCATCTAGTGAGGAAATCGCTTTTACCATCGCGCCGCATTTTTTCGGAACCGATTCTGGATAACGGCTCAATACAGTGATCTGGTGCTGATTCTCATGCAATAACCTGCAAAGCTTCTGCCCAATTAGTCCAGTCCCTCCGGTAATCAGTATTCGCATCGATAACGCACCTTACAAAACTCAGGATTAAAACTCGTACTAAGTGTGGCTAGCTATACAAAGATACTTTGGCGATGTGAATATCCGCCTGCATGATTCTTCCTATGGCAACCACGCCAAGGCGGCGCAGCTTGGACTTATCAAGCGGCTTGTCAATACGGTATCCTTGAAAATTTTCGAAAGAAAACCTGATAGTCTGCCAAGCAGGTATAGCTTGAAAGTACGCTCGGTAGGATTGCCAAACGATACGAGTATCATCGGTGCGCAAATGCAGGTTATACATTTCACCATTACCAAAAATCTCGATTTCGATGCCACTATATGCACTAGCATCAAGTAACCCATACTTGCACAAATCCAGGCTGGCTTGAACAAAGCCGCCGTTATTTTCCAGACTCACCGCACCTGTCATCCTCAGGCAATGTCGTCCTTCAACAACAGCAGTTGTCAGGCTGGATTCAGACCTGCCCCCCATTACCTTATCAGTGACAACCCTCCAGCATGTACCATTGATGGGATCAAGGCTTCCGCAAGAGCGGTCATCAATCAAATATGGCGGTGTATTTAAATTTTTCAAAATTTACCACCAATAATTAGAGTCGGCCCGGCATTGCCGTTTATCAAGTTTAAAAACGTTGATCTGTTTAGCGGGATTTTAAAAGTAAATTGCTTGGGCGACAGTTACTCCACACATTACATGTGCCAATTATTTCTTAGCCAACTTCAAAATAAATTTCACCAATGATTTGATCGCGGGTTGTTTTTTGCCTGCGGGGTCGTTTGCTGCCATGGGAACGCTACCCCAATTGCCGTGACCACCTTTGGAAACCTTCATCATCAAGCCTTGCATCAGCGGATACTCTTTCGCGTCTGCTGCATCTGAGCCATTCTTGGAGTACTTGTATTTGGCAACGCCCTGAAATTTTTTTGATACATCCTGCCGCGTGGGGTTACTGCGTTTGCTGTTCAATCGCTTTTCGTTGTTCTTCAGCTTGCTGTTGTTGAGTTGCTTCGATTGTTTTAGCTTGGTCAAGCACAGCCCGTTGCTCTTCTAAAATTTTAGGTGGTGGTGTGGTTACACTTGGGCTGCATGCGCCGAGTAACAGGAAAGCGAAGAGAGCGAATGTGACTTTCATTTAATACCCCAATGCACGTGCGCTTTGATAAAACGTAAAGCTGACTAGCCAAGCCAGCCCAAGTGACCAGGCGAGTGACAGCACGGTGAATTTGAGTTGTTTTGATTCGCTTTGCAAGGTGGCGATAGTGGCGAGGCAGGGGGTGTAGAGCAGGGTGAACAGCATGAAGCTGTAGGCTTGTACCCAATCGAGTTGTTGTCCGATCGCGCCGCTGAGTGCATCACCGCTCAAACCGTAAATGACCGCGAGCGCACCGATGACGATTTCTTTGGCGATGAAGCCGAAAATTAGCGCGATGGTGAGTTGCTCGTTGATGCCGATGGGTTGAAACACGGGGTGTAGGAAGCTGCCTATCATGCCTGCAAATGTTTCAGGGCTGGAGGGTGTGGCAGAGAAGGGCAGGTTGGTGAGCAACCAAACCAACACGACTCCGGCAACGATGAACTTGGTGGCACGACGCAAAAAGTGGGTTACTTCTAACCAGCCGCGTAATGCCATTTGACGCAGGGTAGGGAAGCGGTAGGGCGGCAATTCCAATACGAATGGTTCGGTGTTTTTGAATTGGTGTTTGAAGATCAATGCGGTAAGTATTGCGGTGGCAAAGCTGAACAGATACAAGCTGAACAATACCAATGGAGCGGCTGAGGCGGAGAATAAAGCGGCGGTGAAAAAGATAAACACTTGCAGGCGGGCTGAGCACAACGAAAGCGGAATCACCAGCATGGTAAGTAAGCGCATGGCGCGCGAGCGCATTACCCGTGTGCCCATCAGCGCGGGTACGTTACAGCCGAAGCCCATCAGTAACATCACAAATCCGCGTCCGTCCAACCCCAGTTTTGCCATCAGGGCATCCATCAAAAATGCGGCACGCGACAAGTAGCCGCTGTCTTCAATGATCGCCATGAACAAAAAGAACAGCACGATGATGGGTACAAAAGCGGCGACCGTGGTCACACCGTTGTAAATACCATCCAGCAAAAACCCTTGAGCAGCTTGTGGCAAACCGCTTAGTAATGGATCGAGCGCGCTTTCACGCAATCCACCCAGCAGGTCGTTGACGATCCCTTGCAAAGGTTGTCCGAGAAAAAATACTCCTTGAAACAGCAGGTACATTACGCCAAAAAAAATCGGCAAACCCAGCCACGGGTGCAGCATCACGCTGTCCAATTTGTCGGTAAGGTTGTCGGAGAGGCGTGCGGGAATTTGTACCGAATGTTTCAGCACTTTCGCCATCTCAGTTTCGATATGTTCGTCTTGTTCCAGCTGGCTGCGCAGTTCCTCCGCCATGCCAGGTGTGGGGTAACTCAATGCCTTGGTAGTCGCTTTGAGTGCCTCAGCGTAACCTGTTCCATATTTCGCGCTAAGCAGAAATATCGGCATACCGAGCAATTCAGACATTTTTTCAGCATCAATGCTGATGCCAAATTTCTTGGCTTCGTCTGCCATGTTGAGCAGCACCACGATATTCATGTCGAGTTGTTTGAGTTGTAAAAGCAAACTCATTTGCCGTTCGATTTGTGTGGCATTGAGTATGACTAAGGCCAAATCGGGGACATTGTCGTGCAGAAAATGGCGTACCACTTGTTCGTCATCAGAAAAGCCGTGCAAATCGTAGATGCCTGGCAGGTCGATGATTTCCACCATGTCGCCACCCAGCAAAATTTTGCCGCTGAGTAATTCAACGGTAATGCCGGGCCAGTTACCTACCCGCGCCGCGCCGCCTGTCATGCGGTTGAATAGAGTGGATTTCCCCGTGTTGGGCATGCCTAACAATGCAATTCTTTTCATCTTGGAAACCTTAGCTCAAGCCACAGAGCGCACAGAGACTTCACGGGGTTTTTCTGTGGTCTCGGTGATCTGTGTGGCGTATGGATTTTTTGTAGTCATAACATTATTCCACGCTGATTTTCGCCGCCTCACTGCGGCGCAGAATGATGTCTGTGGTGCCGACACGCACTTGTATCGGCCCGGAAAAACTCGCTTTGCGGATGAGTTCAATTTGTTTGCCGCTGCGAAAACCCAACGCCAGCAGGCGTTTGTGCAATGCTTCTTCGGCATTGATATGGAGTATCGTGGCGATGTCGCCGGGGTACATCGAGGCAAGGGTGTGAGCAGACATGGGTAGCAATTAAGTTCAAGAGTGTCGGTATTATTCCATAAAATTCAGCATTCCCGCTTCCTTAAAGAGGGGCGAGTGTCGCTTTGTTGCGTTGTATCGCCGTGTTATTCGGGTAAAATGCGCGCTTCAATTTTGAGTGTTGAATAAAATGATTACAGGTAGCGTGGTGGCAATTGTCACCCCCATGCACGAGGACGGCAGCCTTGATTTGGCGGCGTTCCGTGGGTTGATTGATTTTCATATCGAGCAGGGTACAGATGGCATCGTGGTGGTGGGCACGACGGGTGAGTCGCCGACGGTGGATGTGGAAGAGCATGAGTTGTTGATTGCTGAAGCGGTGAAACACGCCGCCAAACGCATTCCTATCATCGCGGGTACGGGTGCGAACTCAACCAAAGAAGCAATCGAGTTGGCATCGTTTTCCAAAAATGCGGGGGCGGATGCATCGCTGACGGTCGTGCCGTATTACAACAAGCCGACGCAAGAGGGCTTGTATCTGCACTTCAAAACCATCGCCGAAGCCGTGGATATGCCGCACATTTTGTATAACGTGCCGGGGCGCACGGTGGCGGATATGAGCAACGACACGGCGTTGCGCTTGGCGCAGATTCCCAACATCGTTGGCATAAAAGATGCGACGGGTAACATCGAGCGCGGCAGTGATTTATTGCAACGCGCCCCGAAAGATTTTGCGGTGTACAGCGGGGACGATGCTAGTACGCTTGCCCTGATGTTATTGGGTGCACACGGTACGATTTCGGTGACGGCGAACGTTGCACCTAAGTTGATGCACGAGATGTGCTTCGCTGCATTGAACGGTGAGGTGGACAAGGCGCGTGAGATCAATTTCCGTTTATTGAGCCTGCATCGTCACTTGTTCGTCGAAGCCAATCCTATTCCTGTAAAGTGGGCAGTAGCGCGTATGGGCAAGATGAAAAATACCTTGCGTTTACCGCTTACGCCGTTGTCACACAATGTTTGTAGCGTAGTCGAAACCGCAATGCGTCAGGCAGGAGTAATTTGAAGATGAAAGTTTTGCGTGTTGTTATTCCTAGCGTGTTGCTGGTTTTTTTGGCTGGCTGTAGCGCATTAGTAGGC
The DNA here is from genome assembly GCA_040079595.1 of Gallionella sp. Classification (GTDB taxonomy): domain Bacteria; phylum Pseudomonadota; class Gammaproteobacteria; order Burkholderiales; family Gallionellaceae; genus Gallionella. Next base: position 7,370 of record JBEBKA010000026.1, on the reverse strand, counting down.
GATGAAAAAATTGATTATGGCGTGAGTTCAAAGCGAGTCCCCACGCTGGAAATGCCGCCAGACTTGGCGATGCCGAGCACGGATGATCGCTATAAAATACCCGATGTTGCAACGAATTATTCCGATTACACCAAGGGGGGGGTCGCGCAATCACCCGCAAATGCGGCAGTGTTGCCTGAGATGCAAACCGTACGCTTGGAGCGTAACGGCTCGCAACGTTTTTTGGTGGTAAACGAGAAGCCCGAAAACGTATGGTCGAACATTAAGGCATTCTGGCAAGAAATCGGATTGACGATTAAAGGTGAAGACCAGGCTGCTGGTGTGATGGAAACCGATTGGGCGGAGAATCTCGCGAAAATACCGCAAAGCAGTATTCGTAAATTGCTGGGTAAAGTTTTTATGAGTGTGTATTCATCGGGTGAGCGCGATCAATATCTCACCCGCCTAGAACGTAGCCAAGACGGTAAAAGCACGGAGATTTATGTGAGCTACCGTGGCAAAGTAGAGGTGTTCAACGCGGATAAAACCACCTCCAAGTGGCAAGACCGTGCCATTGATACCGAGATTGAAGCGATTATGTTGCAGCGTTTAATGGTGCGCCTAGGTGCGACAGAGTTACAGGCGAATAATGCGCTGCAAGTTACTCAAGCTGCGTCACCGAACAGCGTCGCACAGTCAGAGGGGGTAGCCAGTTTGCGTGAAATTGGCGGAAGCACGATCGTTTCGATGAACGATGCGTTTGATCGAGCATGGCGCAAAGTGGGGCTGGCAATCGAAGCGTCCAGCTTGACACTGGAAGATAAAGACCGTGAAAAAGGAATTTATTTTTTACAATTGATCCAAGCACAAAAAAGCTTGGTAGATAAATTGAAGTTTTGGAAAAGTGCCGCAGATGCCGATAAAAAATATCGCGTGAATGTGAAGGATGGCGGCGAGACGTGTGAAGTGTCCGTCACCGACCAAGATGGCGCACAAAATAAAACGTCCAAACAGATACTCGAACTCATCTACAAAAACATCGAGCAGAAATGACCATGCGCTTTGCATCGCTGGGCAGTGGCAGCGAAGGCAATGCTCTGCTGGTTGCGGTGGGCAAGACGCAGGTGTTGATGGACTGCGGATTTGGTCTGCAAGACACCATCACGCGATTGGCGCGATTAGGGGTAGAGCCTGAGCAATTAAGCGGCATCGTTGTCACGCATGAGCATGGTGATCACATCGGTGGCGTGGCAAAACTGGCACGCAAATTCAATCTTCCCGTTTGGTTGACCCACGGCACATTGCGCAGCACACCCAAGGCATTTACCAACATCGAATACGTTCACGAAATTGATCCGCACCACGTTTTTGCGATAGGCGATGTGCAAATCACGCCTTACCTTGTCCCGCATGATGCTGCCGAACCCGTGCAATTTGTGTTCAGCGATGGCGCACATCGGCTGGGTGTATTGACCGATGCGGGTAGCAGTACGCCGCATATCGAACAGACCTTAAGCGGCTGCCATGCACTGGTATTGGAATGTAATCACGATAGCGATATGTTGATGGGTGGCGAGTACCCGATGAGCCTGAAGCAGCGTGTGGGCGGACGTTTTGGGCATTTGAATAACCAGGAATCTTCGGACTTGCTGGCTAGATTGGACGTAAATTTGTTGCAACATTTAATTGCTGCGCATTTAAGTAGCAAAAACAATACGCCAGAGCTGGCAGCGCGTGCGCTGAGTGGTGTGATGGGTTGTGATGAAAGTTGGGTGAGTATTGCAAATCAAGAACAGGGATTTTCTTGGAGAGAGATTGCTTGATGTGTGGGCGAATGAAAGTAAAAAAGCCGACTTGCGTCGGCTTTTTGATGTTACTTGAAAAAGTAAAATTACTTCTTCATTGCATCCGCAGCTGCACCAACAGCGGTGGCAGCTTCGCCAACAGCAGTAGCAGCTTCAGCAACAGCAGGTGCAACACCAGATGCCGCAGCTGCAACAGCAGGTGCAGCTTCAGCAACAACAGGTGCAGCCGCTTCTACAACAGCAGTGGTTTCAGCAGCTTTTTCACCGCATGCAGTTAAAGCAATAGCCAACAGAGCAACAATCAGAGCATTTTTCATTTTGGTTTCCTTGGGAGGGGTAGTTAATAAATTAAGACTATTTGCTTGGCTTCAAAAACACCAAAAAATCAACAGCAAAGGTGTATTCAAAATCAAAGTCGCGGCATTCTACCAGCCAATCTTGAAAAATCCAGTGGTTTTGAAGAATTCTTTTTATAACCCGAGTCTTGTGGAAGAAGGGGCGGAATGTGAGCTTGCCCACATTTCCATAAACCGTGATTTTAGAGCGTGGGCATTGGCTGAGTCTTGAATGGCGAATAAACCATGTGCATCATCGAAGTGAAATCGACGAACCAGATGCTCATCATCGGCAACAGAAAAAGGTGTGGCAATGTGGTGCAGGTTTTTCGGTGTTTGGCGGATGGACATATTGCCGCTGAATTGATGTAGCAAATCCATCATGCGTGGACAATGCGCGGTGAGATGAGAGGTGTCATGTGCCAGCACATGTAGCTTGTGTGCGGGGTTACCCAATAGGAAATTCATCAGGGTAATTGCGCGCGCTTCCGAGTTAAATGCCAGCCTGTCAAAATTTTTCTCGAACAAATACAAGCTGTGTTCCGCCATTTTGCATAGCTTATCTATGGCGGCGATGTATTCAGACATGCTGGAAAGGGTAATTTGCTCTGGTGTGTAGTCGCTCATGCCGTTCACTCCAAAAATTATGCAGGAGAAATATAGCCGTCTAAATACCATTCGTAAAGCAAGGGGATAAGCTCTTTTGAATGCGTCATGCCAGATAAGGCGCGCCTGTCAGCTAGGCTGCGTAAGGTTAAATAGTCATCGGGATTGGGTTGGTGCGCCTCGCCATTGATAAATATCCAGCCGTCATGGCACAGCATCTGGCTGGCGAGGCTAAGTTGCACACCGCGCTTGCTTACAGCTTGCTTAAATTTTGACTCGCTCAACTCAGGCTCAGGTGCATCGAAAAAAATATGAGGCTTGGGTTCGCTCAAATAGCAGCCCAAAAAATTGGCGATGTCTTGTTTATTCCAGCGCACCTGTTGTATGGCTTGCGCGACTTGATTGAGCATCGCCGAGCTGATTTCGGAAGGGTGTGGTTGCGCTTTCAAATCGGGGTCGGCATACATGCCATCCACCGTAATGCGATCTTGCAAATGCACCAAAAATTGCTCGGCAAGCTCCTGGTGCGAGGGTGAGCGAAAGCCGATGGAATAGGTCATGCAGTCATCTTCAGCAACGCCATTGTGCGCGCATTGCGGCGGTAAATAGAGCATGTCGCCCGCTTCCAACACCCATTCTTGTTCGGGTTTGAAGTCACGCAAAATTCGTAAGGGCGCATTAGGAATCAGGGTGCGGTCCTCCTGTGTGGAAATCTGCCAACGGCGATGCCCGCTGCCTTGTAAGAGGAATACGTCATACGGGTCAAAATGCGGTCCGACACCGCCGCCTTTAGGTGCGTAGCTCACCATCAAATCGTCCAGGCGGGCGTGAGGGATGAATGAAAAATGTTTAAGCAGTTCGGTGGCTTCGGGTAGATGATGATTGACTCCCTGCACCAACACGGTCCAATTGGTTTTGCCCAACTTGTTAAAGTCCTTCTTCGCAAACGGTGCATGATGCAAAGAAAATTTACCGCTAGACTGGGTGATGAGGCGAGCTTGCGCCTCTTCTTCACAAGCTAATTCGACGAGTTTTTGTGCGTTGAGCAAGCCTTGAAATTTAGGAAAGGCTTGGCGGATTAGCAGCGGTTTTTTTTGCCAGTAATCACGCAAAAACTCATTGATCGTTAATCCGCCCAGCATGGTTAGTTTGGTTTTCATCCGTGTGATTATAGCTGCCCTGAGTTTCACCAGCGTGTCGCGTAAAAATTTTTATGAGGCGGTCTGAAAAGTGTTTAGAATGGCGCACAGGAGAATACGACATGCAATCTACACCATTGACAACAGGCGTTGAGACGCCACATTTTGAGCTGCCTGATTCGGATATGCACACATTTAACCCGACTTCACAGTTGGGCAAAAAAAATGTGGTGCTGTATTTTTATCCCAAAGATGATACGCCAGGCTGTACGATGCAGGCCAATGAATTCACGGCTTTGGAGGAGGAATTTGCCAAGTTGGATACGATGGTGGTGGGCGTGAGCCGCGATGATTGTTTAAGCCACGCTTCGTTCCGCGACAAATATGGGCTGTCGGTATTGCTGCTTTCCGACCCTGACGCACGGGTGTGCAAAAAGTATGGCGTGATGTATGAAAAAGAGGTGGAAGGCGTAAAAAAACTTTCCATCAAGCGGTCTACCTTCGTTATCGATAAGCACGGCAAGCTAGCTTACGTTGCTTATGGTGTGCAAGCACACGGTCACGCGCAAGAAATTCTTAATTTGATAAAGGGCATGAAATGAAAATTGTAAAAGACTCGATTGTGTCGTTACGTTACGAATTATTTGACTCGACTGGGGAGTTGTTGGAAAAAGTAGAAGAAAAAATCGAATACCTGCACGGCGGTTACGATGGCATCTTCCCTTTGGTAGAAGAGGCATTGCACAACAAGCATGTGGGCGACACATGCAGTGTGACTTTACAGCCAGATGATGCTTTTGGTGAATACGAGCATGAATTGGTTGAGGTTGAACCGCGCAGTTCATTCCCCAAAGATGTTGCGGTCGGGATGCAGTTTGAAGGCGCGCCAGAAGAATCGGACGATGAGGATTTTTTACTTTACACCGTGATTGAAGTAAATGACGACGAGGTAACGGTGGATGGTAATCATCCCCTGGCAGGCAAGACACTGACTTTTAATTGCACGGTGACTGGCGTGCGCGCAGCCACCGCAGAAGAGCTAGAACATGGTCATGTGCATGATGATGAAGGTCATTCACACCTCCACTAACATTCTCTCTTTGCCGTGTTACTCGCAACACAAACAATTCGCCTTTAATTAAGGTAACCCCCCGACTTTGCCAAGGGACTCACTAGGGTTTGACCTATACGTTGGTCGCTGTATATTTTCCATAAGGAGTTGCATGACAAAATTATGTGTGGCACAAGCAAAGATGTTAGTGACACAGGTTTTTAGGTAGGGGATAGATGAAATTTTTCATATCAAATTTTGGTGCGCTTGTGTTTGGCGTGTCCCTATTACTTTTTTTACCGTTCTCTGCTCATGCCGGAGCGATCGAAAAACTCAAAACCTACATCGCGGCCACACGCTCCGCACAAGCCAATTTCACGCAGGATGTGGTGGATCAAAGCGGTAAAAAAATTCAAGGAGCGTCGGGGGTAATGCAATTTCAACGCCCCGGAAAATTTCGCTGGACGTATCAAAAACCTTACGAGCAGATCATCGTGGGGGACGGCGCGAAATTTTGGTTGTATGACGTGGATTTGAATCAAGTCACGGTAAAAAAACTGGATGCGGCATTGGGCAGCAATCCTGCTGCTTTATTGTCGGGCAGCAACGAAATCGAGCGCGAATTTGTGTTGCAAGATGACGGTAATCAGGCGGGGCTGGATTGGTTGCAGGCGACCGCAAAAGGCACGGATGCCAGCTTCGATAAGATACGCATGGGCTTTAATGCGCAAGCCGAATTGGTGGCGATGGAGCTCAACGATGCTTTCGGTCACAAGACCGTGTTGCGTTTTACCGATATGCGGCACAACCCGAAATTTTCCGCGCAGCAGTTCCACTTCACGCCGCCCAAAGGCGCGGATGTCATCGGCGAATAATTCCAATTCCATTTCATCGGTGAAACTGCGTTGACTTCCTCGCTCACTCCTAATCGTACTACCTGTACTGCCCGCGTCGTTCACTCGTCGTCGCCTTGTTTGACCTTCGAAATAGAACTGGAATATTACGCCCTGCGGTTGATTGGCATCCGCAAGTAATAAAAGGAAACACCATGACCGAATCCACCATCACCTGCCCGAATTGTAAAACCGAAATCAAGCTGAATGAATCGCTGGCCGCGCCGTTAATCGCGGCGACGCGCAAACAGTTCGAGCAGCAATTGGCGCAAAAAGACAGCGACATTGCCACACGTGAACAGGCGATGCGCGACAAGGAAAAGCAACTGCTGGAAGATAAGCGTAAGCTCGACGATCAGGTGGCGGATCAAGTCGCGGCACAGTTAAAAGCAGAACGCGTTCGCGTGATTGCCGAGGAATCCAAAAAGGCAAAACTCGCCAGTGCCGCCGAGTTGGAAAACAAGGCGCGTGAGCTCACCGATTTGCAGGAGGTATTGAAATCACGCGACCAAAAATTAGCCGAGGCGCAACAGGCCCAAGCCGAGTTGATTAAAAAACAGCGCGCACTGGATGATGAAAAACGCGAATTGGAGCTGACGGTAGAAAAGCGCGTGCAGAGTGGTTTAACCGAAGTGCGCACCCTCGCCAAAAAAGAAGCCGAAGACGAACAAAAACTCAAAGTGATGGAAAAAGAACAAACCATCGCCGCGATGCAAAAACAAATTGAAGACTTGAAACGCCGCGCCGAACAAGGTTCGCAGCAACTGCAAGGCGAAGTGCAGGAGCTGGAACTGGAAAATTTACTACGCACCAAATTTCCATTCGATGCAATTGAGCCCGTGCCGAAAGGCGAGTTTGGTGGTGACGTACTGCATCGCGTGCGTGGCAACGGCGGACAAGCCAGCGGCACGATCTTGTGGGAATCAAAACGCACCAAAAGCTGGAGCGACGGCTGGCTCACCAAGTTGCGCGAAGACCAACGCGCCGCCAAAGCCGAGATCGCCGTCATCGTCACTCAGGTTCTTCCCAAAGGCGTGGAAACTTTTGAATTAGTCGAAGGCGTGTGGGTGACGCATCCCCGTGCCGCCTTGCCCGTCGCGATGATATTGCGCCAGTCCCTGCTGGAGCTTGCTCTGGCGCGCCAATCCTCCGAAGGCCAGCAAAGCAAAACCGAAATGGTCTATCAATACCTCACCGGCCCGCGCTTCAAACAGCGCGTGGAAGCCATCGTCGAAGCATTCAGCACCATGCAGGAAGACCTAAGTGCCGAGAAAAAAGCCATCCAGCGGCAATGGGCAAAACGCGAAATTCAAATCGATAAAGTGATGCAATCTACGGTGGGTATGTATGGCGACTTGCAGGGGATAGCGGGGAAATCGTTGCAGGAGATTGAGGGGTTGGAATTAAAAATTCTAGGGTCGGTTGGCGCAGAAGATAGTTTGCAATAAAGGTAGTGGGAACTTTTTGGCAAGACTAAATCCGGTCAAAGCTGGATAATTCGAACGGTAAGTCTTTAAAGCTGTGCTAGCCATTAGGATTAGCTGGTGGTTTGTTCCATCCAA
>JBEBKA010000025.1:0-32059 GCA_040079595.1 Gallionella sp. | reverse complement strand
GATCAACGAACTGGATTGCTTCGCTTCGCTCGCAATGACGGAGAATTATGGATAAATCAACGTTCCTTAGATTTAACAGCACCTCCCTAATTCTGCGCTAATTCTTCTTTGTTATTTTGTGTGCCGACTCGTAAAATTGAGCGACATATCCAACAGGAGGCATTATGAAATCAACTATAAAATCGATCTTATTCGCAGCGGCACTAGTCATGCCTGCACTCTTTTCCGGCAACGCGCTGGCAACCAGCGAAAGCTGCGGTAACTGTACCGTAGGCAACGCCCCCAATACTTCGGTTCATGCAGGGGTCAATGCCGCCATGATGGCGTGTTCATCTTGCCACACGGGCAGCACATCGGGAGGTGGCACATCAGGCAGCACACTTAAAATAAAAATCACTGCAAAAAGCTGCGGCACATGCGCCGTAGGGTCTGCACCTGCCATCTCTGCCCATAAAAACGTAACCCCCACCACAGCTTGTTCGGTTTGTCATGTAAGTGGCGGTACGGGCGGCACAGGCAACACCATGGTGATTCGCCGCACCTCGGAAAGCTGCGGCACGTGCGCAATAGGCACTGCACCCGCTATCTCGGCACATAAAAATGTAACCGCCACCACGGTTTGCTCGGTTTGCCATGTGGGCGGCGGTACGAGTGGTGTGGGCAACACCGGCATTAAAATACGCCCCACTTCCCATAGCTGCGGGACGTGTATGGTGGGTACTGCGCCTAGCAGTGTGTCTGCACATAAAAATGTGAACACCACAAACACTCTGTGTACCGTTTGCCACGGTGCAACGGGTGGCACAACGGGCGGTCATGCTGATGATCACCACGGCTCACCTAGCGGCTACACCAACCATCGCCCGGAATCACCAGGCAATTCGGAATTTGGTCACAGCCACAAGCGAGACAAAAAACAACATCGTGACCATGACGACTAATTAACAGCCGATTCCCCTTGTCCCCGCCAAGATATTCTGGTGGGGATTTTTTTGCGTTATGCTTTGACTATTGATGCGTCCTTAAATCATGACACGCGCTCCTTCACCCTCAATCCCTCTCCCAAAAGGAGAGGGGAGCAAAGCCCTTCTCCTTTCGGGAGAAGGGTGGGGATGAGGGAAGAACATGAAAATATAAAACGTTAAAAAGGTGAATTCGCTTTGCAAACTTTAAGAAAAATAATATCGATAACTGCCTTATTTGCGGGCAGTTTGTTGCTATTGGGTACGACTGCCAACCCCGCTCACGCCGAGGTAATCGACCGTATTCAAATCAATCGGGCGGGCGATGAGGCGGAAATTAAAATTCAATTCGTCACCCGCGTGCAATTTTTGCGGCAGGTAATGCTTAAAAACGGCGACATTCGCCTGTACTTTAATCTATTGGAATTGGATGCCGCTGACAAACGACAAGTGCAACAACGCCGTGACTCTCCGCCCTCCAATCTGGTTACCCCGTTTACCTTAACCTATCCCGAAATTGACTCATCCATGACGATTAGTTTTGGCAAGGAGCTGAGTAGTTATCATATCCGCCCCGGCAATGATGGGCGCAGTATCAGCTTCTTTACCCCCATCGTCGCTTCGGCAGGAAAAGTGGGTATGACCACGCCTGAACCTGAAGTGATATCCCCCGCCGAGCCAGTCAAGCCTGTCATCACGCCGCCCAGCAACCTAAGTGCGAATGAACTGAACGAATTGGCAGCAAAACAATTGATGGACAACGCCAGTGCCATGCAGAGTTCGGGTTTGCTTCGGGCGCAGGCGGCGATGCTAAGAAAGCTGGTGGCATTGCCGCCCAATAAGCAAACTCAAGCCGCCCTGATTACGCTGGCAAAATTGCATGAGCAACTCGGTGAGTTTGATAAAGCGCGAGAAAATTATGTGTCGTACGTGACCCTGTATCCCAAAGCAAAAGACTTGAAGCAGGCTCAAGACAATTTGGCGCGCATGATTATGGCTGCCTACGCCGCAAAAAAATCCGTGCCGGAAAAAATCGTCGTCGAAGACAAGCTGATGACCTTTGGTGGATTCTCCCAATACTATTACCGTGGGTTGGCGCAGATAGACAATCGCTTTCCTGTCGTGAGTTCCGCCAATATCACCGACCAATCGCATTTAGTCTCCTCTCTGGACATCACCAGTATGAAGCGCACCACTTCCACTGAAACACGCTGGGTGCTGCGCGATACGTTTACCGCGAGTTTATTGAAGGGAGCGAGCAGTAACAACTTTTTGGATGTCGCCTTCGTCGAACAGGCAACTAACGATCAAAGTTATTACTACGGATTGGGGCGTAAAACGGGTTCATCGGGCGGCGTGCCGAGTCGTTATGACGGCGCGTGGCTGGGTCACAATTTTAATGATGCCTGGAAAATAAGCGGTGCGGTTGGTCAACCTTCACGCATTGCGGGGAGTACCGAAGAAGCCAAAACATTCGCAGCAATTAACCTCGCACTCACCCGACAATCAGGCGAATGGAGCGGCAACACGTATTTGGCTAGCCAACGTGTCGGCAAATTTATAGATAGGCGCGTGGTGGGTGTAGAGACGAATCTGGACACCAGCAAGAGCAACCACACTGTACAAGCCGAATACGACACGTTGTTCAAGACGCTTAATTTTGGTTCGCTGCAAAGCAACTGGACGAGTGCGGCGGACGACAACTACACGCTGCTGTTGGATCACCGTCGCTCACCCACTTTGCAAGCCAGCAACGCGCTAATACGCGAATTGCCTACCCAAACCGTTGCAGTTCTAGGCGTATCGCAAAATACCTTGCTGGCGAATGCGCTGATTGCCACCCCGCTCACCAATCAACTTAGCGTTGGCATGACGCATCCTTATTCGCCACGTGTGAAGTTCGGTGGTGATATTAGGATTTCCAACACCACAGGGTACGAAGGCAATGACACGCTGAACAGCACTACAACTGTATTGGTGAGGAAAATTTTCCCCAGTGCCAGAGCCACCACATATTCCGCGCAAATCATCGGCAATAGTTTACTGTTCGATAACGATCTGGGCATCGCCAGTGCCAGCTTGACCAATGCCAGCACCTACAGCTCGAAATCGCTGTCATTCAGCCAAGTGACTACATTCAAAAAAGATTGGCGGCTTGACCTTTCTCTGTCTCTATTCGCGCAAAGTAATGTATTGGCGAGCGATGGGGATGTGAGCAGCATTAGCCCCAACCTCAAGATTAGCTACCGCTCAAGCACCAAGCAAAATTTTGAGTTTGGTGCGGGGTTACAGCAGTTTCACAACACTAGCCCATCCCTGGATAGTAGAACGCGACGCAAGTTTTTTAATCTTGGCTACCGCTGGGATTTCCAATAAATTCCAGTTCGTAATTGGAGCGATAGCTGTGTTGGCTGCAATAATTTTCGACTTACTGTACTCAAATGTACTATCTACGCGAAAATTATTTTGCCGCCTTGCTCTCCCCCCAATTACTTGCTGGAATAATGAATAACCTCTTACATAGATTATTACATGCGCATTCTGCTCGTTGAAGATGACAAGATGATAGGTGAAGCATTGTGCATTGCCTTGCGTGATGCCGCCTACGCGGTGGATTGGGTACAGGATGGCGAGATGGCGTTACGCACCATTGGCAATCAAGAACACCAGGCGGTGCTGCTGGATTTGGGTTTACCCAAACACGACGGCTTGGAGGTGCTGAAAAAATTACGCAGCAATGGCGGCACGCTACCGGTGATTATTATGACCGCACGCGACGGCGTAGAAGATCGCGTTACAGGATTGGACATGGGGGCGGATGATTATCTGGTCAAACCTTTCGAGATGAGCGAGTTGCTTGCCCGCCTGCGTGCCATGTTGCGCCGCCAGGGCGGGCAAGCCGCTTCGCTACTGAGTAATGGTATCCTCAGCCTGAATCCCGCCACACGCGAAGCTGCCATGGGCGATAAAAATTGTATCCTCAGCGCGCGCGAATTTTCATTGCTGCAAGCCCTGTTGCTTCGACCTGGCGCGATACTCAATCGCTCGCAATTAGAGGAAAGCATCTATGGCTGGAATGAAGAAGTGGAAAGCAACGCGATTGATTTTTTGATTCACGGTCTGCGTAAAAAACTCGGCAGTGACGCGATTAAAAATGTGCGCGGCGCAGGTTGGATGGTGGCAAAAAATTCATGAACAACTCGCTGCAAAAGCAACTGTTCATCTGGCTGAGTATCGCCATACTCACCATCAGCCTGTTAGCCTCCGGCATTTCATTTTGGCTGGCTTATGAAGAAGCGCATGAATTCCAGGATGACGCGCTACACCAAGCCGCGCTGTTGGTTGATACCTACCAAATACCGCTGCTGGAAGATCATGTGTTGGAGTCGGTCGATAGCGATCCCAAGCGCATCATCGTACAACCTGTGATTGCCGCGCCTAACGCACTGCCCCCTTTATTGGATCTACCTGACGACTTGCGAACGGGCTATCACACCCTGACGATTGATGGATTGGAATGGCGGGTGTACGTTTTTGCCACGCTGATCGGTCAACACGTTGCCGTAGCCCAGGAAGCCAAGGTGCGTAAGGTGATGGCAAGGGATAGCGCGATGCTCACTTTATTACCCCTACTGATTTTGATTCCCATTTTGATTTTCGTTGCACGGCAAATTATCAAGATAGAAATGTCGTCGCTTCATTCCCTCGCCGAATTTATCGACACACAAAACGAAGAGCGCATCTCTGCGTTACCCGCCAGCAAAGTTCCCAACGAAGTTGCACCCTTCCTGCATGCCATAAACCGACTTTTGGAACGCATCAATCGGATGAATGATGCTCAGCGCCGTTTCATTGCCGATGCCGCGCACGAGCTGCGCTCACCGCTCACTGCGCTATCGTTACAAGCAGAGAACCTCGAACGTACTGGTTCATACGCCATCAGCAAAGATCGCTTCATCCCGCTCAAAGATGGGTTGGATCGTTCACGACATTTGTTGAATCAGCTACTCGACTTGGTACGCCAACAAGCCAGCGTCACCAATCTGACTGCTGTGGATTTATCCGCCGTTGCACTGGCGGTCATCGAAGACATCATGCCCATCGCAGATGCAAAAAAAATCGACTTGGGTCTAGATCAGCAAGCTTCACTACAGATTGATGCCGACGCACCTGCCATGCAATTGATGCTGCGCAACGCGGTAGATAACGCACTGCGCTATTCACCTGAGGGTGGCGAAGTCACAGTACGCATCCGCAGCGAAAATGGCGATGCAGTTTTGGAAGTTATCGACAACGGCCCTGGCATCCCCGAAGCAGAACTGGAGCGCGTCTTTGATCCATTCTATCGACTGCCTGACAACACTCAAACGGGTAGCGGTTTGGGTCTCGCCATTGCACGCAGCATCGCCGAACAATTCAAAGGTGCAATTTCGTTGCGCAATCGCACTAGCTGTAAGGGGCTGGTTTTTACTTATCGCCAACCTATCGCAAAAGCCAAACTCTAAGCCGACTATTTCCTCAAACCAATCATCAGCACCCCAACCAACACTAAAATCGATCCGCAAACTTGCACAACCGATAGCTGTTCACCCAAAAAAATATACGCAAGATAAATGGTCGAAACAGGGCCTGCTGAACCAACCATTGCTGTGTAAGAAGAGCCTATACGTTTCATCGCCTCCGCCAATAAAAATGCGGGTAGCACGGTGGAAAATATCGCCATCGCTACACTCAATCCATACACACGCGGTGACAACTGCAAATCTACGAGGGTATGGGTAACCACAAATTGGAATAAACACGCGACACACGCCACGGTCATTGCGTAAGCGGTAAAGCGCGTCGCACCTATCTTGCTGATAATTTGTCCTGCCCCCACTAAATAAATTGCGTAGGCTAACGCGCTGGCAAAAACCAATATCGAGCCAAGTAGCGCATCGTGCTGTAACACCCGCATGTCATGCAAAAATACCAATGCGATACCCGCGTAGCTGATGAATAACGCAAGTAATACAGTGCGACCCACCCGATTTTTATAAATCAACGTCGAAATGATAACCACCATCGTCGGGTACAAAAATAAGATCAGTCTTTCCAAGCCTGCGCTGATAAATTGCAAGCCCATAAAATCCAAATAACTCGCCAAGTAATAGCCAATCAAGCCCAATGCCACCACTACTGATTTATCTTTATTGGTGAGTGACACACTGCTGGTATTGGTGCTGGAATGGAATGCAACTGCCAAGAAAAATGGCACAGAAAAAGCCATGCGCAACGCCAGCAAAGTAATCGCATCAACCCCTTCCACGTAGGCCAACTTAACCATAATGGCTTTGGTCGAGAAACCTATTGCTGCAATAAATGCGAATGCGATACCAATTGTTTTTGGCGATGCGAAATTATGTTTTACAACTGAATACATGAAATACCCCTAGATGAGGGCGGGTTTGATGCAGCACAAAGCAACGCGGTCAAACCCGCGCTGTGCTGTTAATGAATTGAACTTAAATAGACAGAGACACGGTTGTGGAAATGCACCACAGCCACAGTCGTTTGCTGAGGGCGGTATTGCGTTGGATGGTGAAGCAGTTGGTTTTCATAGTGGGTTTACTATACGAAAAAATTTTGCGTGTGTCGAATTAAATTCAACAATTCTCATCATCCCCGCGCAGCGGGTCAACTCGGAGGTTTTATCCGCTACGCGGAGATATATTTTTTGCTGGATTCCCGCCTGCGCGGGAATAGAAGCCGCACAACATGCAGCGCACACAAGCTGAGGAAATGATTGTTCTGAGTCGTCGTTCGCACGAAGGCGGGAATACAGTCAAATCAACAAGCTGACTCCCCGCCTCAAGCCACTAAAACCTATAAACAACCCCCGCGCTGAGGATAGACAGGTTGGTCTTGCCTTCATTCGGCAGCGGTGTGATCATCGCTTCATCCGAGTCGATGCCTTGTGTTTCGTACTGCGCGCGCACCGCCATTTGTTTGTTGATGTCGTATTGCACGCCTGCACCCAATACTAGGGTCAAGCCTGACCCTTCGCGGTTGTTGACGTTCAGTCCCACCACTTCGTTGTAGGTGTTTTTGCTGTGGGTGAAGCCAAATTTGCCGAGCAGGGAGAGTTGGTTCGCCATGGGGAATGTACCCATCAGTGCCAGTTGGAAGTCGGCTTTCTTTTCTGCGGTGAGTCCCGTGCCAGTAAAGGTGGATTTTGCGCCGTTCAGTAACGCCAGTTCGCCCGCGAACATGGGGCTGAATTGGTAGCCCAGCGCAAGGCGCGTGGCGGTGCTGGTTTTGCTGCAACTTTGCCCTGCCGCTACGGTGTTGCAGGCATCTTTGATGTCGCTCTGGCCGATGTCCAGTGCACCGTAAAGTCCTGTGCCTTCCGCCATCGCCAAGGGGGTCGCCAATGCCAGTACCATGCCGCTGATCCATGTTTTTAATTTCATTGTGTTGCTCCTAAGTTGGGTTACAAAGTCAGGGTGTCCGACCCTGGGCGGTTGAAACGATAGTGATGCTTTTTTGCTGTGTGTTTTTCCGATTATTGATTGCTTACCCGAACCGATGCGCCTCTGCTATCGGCGCATCCTACCGTGCTACAGAGAAACCCATGATTCAGCAAGAAACTCAAAGCACCCTACACTGTCCAGATAAATCATATAGTGATGAGGTCGCCAATCTTTTCGGTAATGTTCAGACATATCTTCCCTCAACTCTTTTACCCAAGAAGAATCCTCAACCTCAACCAAGGTGTCGTAAGTATCCTCAATATGCCAGACCGTACAATATCTTTCGCTCCTCTGCCGTAGCGCATAGACTTGATTAAAGCTAAGTCCCGAATAAACCTCTTTCCCTTCTGCTTTGTAAACAAAGCGAATAGCAGACATTGCACCAGAGCAATCTAAATACGCTTCCGTTGTAAATTCTAATGAAGATACTGGGAGAGAATAAAGTATTCTTTTTTTGTTCATATTCAAATTACCTTTGGACAACAGTTGTTGTACCCTGGCTACTCAGCCCACTAACTCGAAGTTGTGTGGTTAGCCGCGCCTCTGCAAAAGCATCTCCTGTCTTATCTAAGCCATACCATTGAGATCTTGGGATACCCGCTTTTTGTAAAGCTTGTGCTGATCGCGTATTCAATATCAACGTATTCCCATCACGAACAATAATTTCAATTGGCACATCACCGGGTTTCAACGTCCCAGCTCGAAGTTGATTGGCGACATCATCAATTGTCTGACCAGCAAATTTTCCTGCCGCGCTAAATTTTCTGCTGAATGATGTTTGAGCAAAAGCAGCACTCCCAGACACTCCCAGAGCACCCTTCGTCGCCAACCCCACCAGCTTCCCTACCAACCCGCCCGCCACTGCACCGATAGCCGCATTGCGTAACGTCTGCGGATCTGCCCACACATAAGCGAGATGCTCCGCCGCCCTGCCTAACTGACCATTTGCCCCGTACATCAAATAGGACAGTTGATCCAAATCAACTTGGCTGGATTGCTGGTAGTCAGTTCGGACTATATAACCAAAATCTCGATAAGTCTGAAATTCCAGCGGCTCCATCACCAGCCAAGGCTGATTGGTGGTTTTGTCAGTCAGGGTGTAACTGACGATTTTGCCTTGTGCGTCGTAGTTAGCAACCACGTTATCTTGGGGCAACACTATATCACCACGAATCTGGCTGCTTACCCCTGTCATTCTTTGCAGGGTGCGACATTCGACGGTTGAGGATTTTCCTCCGCAGGCTGCTTTGAGTTTGTCGTATTCCGACATATGCAACTGCCGATTAAACCGATCCCCTTGGCTGGCGATGAAGCCGCCTGTTGCTCCCGCTGCTATTGACCCAGCCGCAGTTGCAGACAACGCGAGGATTTGGTTGTAGAGCAGTGAACCGGGTGCGATGCCGCTTTTCGCCAGCAATTCAGCGGTGACCAGTGCCATGGTTTTACCTGCCACAGCACCTACGAAGCCTGTGGTGGGATTTGTGCCGCCCAGTGCGGCGGTGAGTCCACCGACTACGCCGTGTGCCAATACTTGTTGCGCACGCACGGTGGTCATCGCGCTATTCGCCGCATTCAGCGCGGTTTGCGCGGCGGCGATGGTGGTAGCGTTGCCGCCCGTTTTTGCAGTATCCAATGCTTTGGTTGCGGCGGTAATGTCTGCCTGGGCTTTGTCAACGGGAGCTTTGTACACGTCGCCCACGATGCGCATGGCGGTTTCGCTGAACACGTTCATCACTTCGATGGTGTTGCGGGTTTTGTTGGCATCGAAGGTGTTGGTGAGTGCGGGGTTGGCACTGCCCAGCGTGCGGGTAGTGAGGGTGGGGAGGATGCTATCCAGCGTGGCAACGCTGGCGGTGGTGGTCGCCAAACTCGCTTGCGTTGCGGTGAGTTGGGTTTGTGCGGTTTGGAAAGGGACTAAAGTGGCTAAAAGCAGGTTATGTTTTTGCAGAGCTGGTAAATAAACCGTGTTGTAATAATAGGCAGCGTAACCCCTCATATAAATGTTCATAGCATAGGAGTCCAATATGCCTGCCTTAACATTCAAATCCGCCTGACTCGCCACCACTGCCGCCTGCGCGGCGGGGTAGCCAACCAATTGCGCATTCAGCGTGGCAATCTGTGAGTTCAGCGCGATTTGCTGATTGGTTAACGC
Organism: Gallionella sp.; assembly: GCA_040079595.1. Classification (GTDB taxonomy): domain Bacteria; phylum Pseudomonadota; class Gammaproteobacteria; order Burkholderiales; family Gallionellaceae; genus Gallionella. The sequence continues at coordinate 22,433 of JBEBKA010000025.1, read as the reverse complement.
GCCACGTCTCGGTGCAAATGCTGCCACTTGTATCGTGCCGGGTGAGAGGATGGATTTGGTGATGCTGCTGCGGTTGGTTGTACCCGCACCCGGCACGGGGGTGTAGTAGTTGCTGGCGATGCCTGTACCCAAGCCGAAGGTGAATCCGCCCACGGTGGTTTGTTCGGTGTTGGTGAGGTCGCTGTAGGCGAGGTCACCCGTGGTGAGTTTATTCAGGCTGGCGGGCGCGCTGCTGACGATAGCCGCGCCAACCAAATTGGTGAGTCCACCCACTTTGATGTTGAAGCCGCCATCGCCCGCAAACAGCCCTGTTTGTTGCACCACGCTTTGGTATTGGTTGCTCATGGTGCTGACCCCACCATTGATGCTGCCGCTGACGTTGTTACCCGACAACGGCACGTAGAGTGTGCCGCCCGCGCTGGTGCTTTTGTATTGGTAGCGTTCGCTGTCTTGCAGGCTGGTGAGGGTGAGGTTACCCGCAATGTCGGCTTCGATGCGTTTGCCTTTGGCGACCGTGCCTTTGAAATCGGCATTGCCGCCCGATAGCAGAGTCAGGGTATTGTTTGCGCTGAGTTTGCTTTCACCGTTTTCTTCTTTGAAGGCTTCGCCTTTGGTGTTGCCTATTTGTCCGCTGGCGGTGAAGTACAAGCCGTCTTGCCCAAACCCCACCCCCACGTTGGCGGAGGTGTTACTGCTGGTTTCTTTGCTCACGGTGGTTTGTTGTGAGTTGCGCGCGGTTAGGGTGTTGCCCGCAGAGAGGGTGAGGTTGTTGGCATCCAGGTTACTGCCCATCACATCCAGTTTACCCACTCCAACCTGCCCCACGGTGGGTGAGCGCGCGATGAGGGTGGTGTCGCCGTTGCTGAATAAATTAGCGGCGCGCCAGTCGGTTTGTTTTTGCGTGGTGGTGGTTGTGCTGCTGCTCGCACCCAAACTCAACTCAAGTTGAATACCTAAAGTTTTAGATGCGGCAGCGGTATTGCCGCTCAACAGCTCACTAAACCCTTTGCCCAAGGTGGCGAGTTCGGGGGCTTGTTGTGTGGCGCGATACAAATCGTAACCCGCCTTGAAGTCGTAGGCTTTTTTGAGGCGTGTGTCGGTGGCTCGTTTGGATTTTTGCGCCGCCTGCCAGGCAGATTCAAGGCTGCTGATGACCCCGCCTTTTAGCGCGAGGGTGATGCCGCTGCTGCGCACTTTGTAACTGTCTTCACGGGTGAAGATATTTTTTGCGGCGGCAATGCTAACGTTGTTGCCGATCACATCAATATCCGTTCCCGCCACAACATCTGAGCCCTGCACTAACACATTGCGTCCACCCATGATGGATACGCCGCCCGCAATGCTGCCAATTTGGCTGGAGCTGGCGTTGTCGATGGTAGTGCCGCTGGTTTGCGTGGTGGTGGAATTGCCTATGCTGATGCCGAACAGCCCTTCCGAATGCAGCCCCGATTTTTTGCTTTCACGAACCATTTCGCGGTTGGTTAAATCACGCGCTTCCACCACATCGACATCACGCCCCGCCACAATTTGAATATCTTTGTCGGCGGAGAGTACCGAGCCGCGCACCATCACATCGCGCCCGGAGCGCAGTTGCACACTGTTGCCCGACACGGTAGTACCTTCGGCTTTTTTGATGGCTTCCGCGTCCAAAGCAAGGTTGATGTCGGAGGAGTAACTCCCCCCGACAAACCAACCCGAACTGGAGTTCGTTTGTGTTTGGGATAATTGCGAGCTGCGGCTTTGCGAGGATTCCACTTCCAAATCATTCGCTGCGGTGAGCTGCACTTGACCAAAATTCGAGTTGACCTTCGCGCCAAGCAACAGCAGATTGCCCGATTCCGTCAGCAACGCACCTGCTGCATCACGGTTACCAAGTGGCAATATATTCACATCACCCAAGGCACTAACTTCGCCGCCCTTGAGGGTTTCTTTTAAGTCTTGCGTAGCTGTGGTTGAGGTTGTGGTGGTGCAATGCAGACCTAACCAAGAGCAACCCGTCGAGCTGGTATACACCACATTTCGCACCAGTTTGCTGTCGTTCACGCTGTTGACGCTGACATCTGCGCCACTCATCAGGATGTTGCCTTCGCTGCGCACCCCGCTGCCGCTCAGGGTAATTTTGCCGCCGCTGTAAGTGGTGATGAGGTTTTGTAAAGTAACCTGAGCCGCATTTAGCTGAATAACTGCCGCATCGTAGCTTGCAACAGGCCCTGATAATTTTAGAGCTGCAACCTGCGTTTGCAGTGTCGTCACGTTCGCCTCCAGTTGAGCACGCTGTGCTGCGTAGCCCGCTGCGTTCAGTGTCGCTGCGGGATTCGCCACCGTATTTGCTACTAACGCTATGTCGCCGCCCGCCTGCAATACCGATCCCGTATATTGGGTGCTGGCATTGGAAGTAGTATTTGTACCTCCAGAGATACCTACCACGGTGGAGGCGGAAGCATCGGCACGGGTGGCAGTGACATTCAAGTGTCGCCCTGTCACCAGCTCAATATCGCCGCCCGCTTGTACGTCCGTGGCTTGCAGCGTCATGTCGCGCTTTGCATTGGCGCGCACATCCCATGCCGCTTTGAGTTGTCCATTGGTAACGGTGATGTCGCCCGCGCTGGAAAGTTGGATGTCCCCAGTCAAGGCTTGCATCTTGCCTCGGCTGTTAACCCCTAACCCAGCCTCTGTGCCTACCAGATAAATACTGTTGGCGTACATGTTACCGAGGTTGCTTACATCTACCGCAAGACGGCTAAATACACCTACCCCAGGCGTGGCTGCTATTGGTGTAAGTGTCCCCGCACTGCCATTGATTTGGTTCGCACCTGTTACCACGTTCAAACCGTTGGCGTACAAATTTCCATAGACTCCTAGATAACGAGAAATTAACAGTAGCTGATCTGCGCCGCGTGCATCTAACCCTTTACCAGTAATATAGATTGGGCTTCTTTGTACACTCAGGGTGTCTGCCACCACACCATTGGTTAGTTGAGAAGTCCCCGTGGTTAATGTTGCACGTGCAGTGTTAATAAATCCCGCACCATCCACGATGATGCCGTTGGGATTAGCGATCACCAGATCGGCACGCTTGCCTGCGATTTCGATTCGACCATTAAGTTGAGTGTAGTTAGGGCTGGTGACTTCGTTCAAAATCAGCCGTGCATTGGTGTTACCCAACATGGGATTGCCAGCCACGCTGCCTGCCAGCACGCTCGCGCTACCCAGCCCACTGTTGTTCAATACCTGCCCTTCCACACCCACGTTGTAAAGCGTGAAGCGGTTATGCGAAACACCTGCCGTATTCGGCGGCACAATCTGCACAATAGGCACACCGTTCGCACTAACGTTGAGAATTGGCTTCGCACCCACCACCGTGGCATCCACACTCAAAGGTGTGGCGGCATACGCAGGCAATGGCGCAACCTGCAAGGCGATGAGCAGCCATGCGAGTAGGCGTTTGGCTTTAGAATTTTCAGGTGCGGTGTTCATCGTTGCTCTCCCTAGGTTAAATACATCAGATTTCAAAGTTGAGTGTGCCTGCGAGCGCAGGGTGTGGTGCGAAGCTACTGGGTTTAATAATCGGCCAACCGATGCTCATGTCGTAATTCAGACGGCGAATGTTGCCGCGCAACCCCAGCGCAACACCCGCCAGATTTTTTTGCGACAAGCCTTCACTTTGTTTGCCTTCAACACGCCCGACATCCAGCGCGGAATAAGCCTCCTGGCGGTTGGGCAATGTCAGCCCAAGCTCATTGCGCCAATACCCGCCCATCTCGGCAGACAGGGTGGATTCGCCATCGAAGCCGCGCACGCTGTAACGCCCGCCGATGGAGGCATATTCGGAAGGGGGCAATGAGGTGTCGCTGTGCTGCCAGCGTAATTGCGTTTGGTAACGCAGTGATTTTTGCTTGAAGGAGAAGCTGCGTCCCACGTTCAAATTCAAAACGGCGAGTCGGTAATAGCCATCCCAATTCGGCTCGCCAATCAGCACGCCAACATTGTCGGAGTGTCCGGGCAAACTCGCCCGCATGGCGATATTCAAGGTTGTCGTCCACTGACCTTGCAGGACTTTGTGCTGGTGACTGACTTCCCAACCCATGCCGTCGCGTGCTTGCACATCGATTGCCACGCCATCAATAAAGTTGTGGCTGATTTTGCGGAACACTTTGAGTTGAGTCAGACCTTTGTAACCGCTGGTTCGATACGGCGTGTACCCTGCACCGATTTCGTAGCTTTGGCTTTCGCCCGTGTATTCAATCGGCGCAACAAACCCTGCCACGGTTTGTTTGTAATCCGATTGGTTGATGCCGAGAAATGCTGAAGCGTAACCCAGTGGCACAGACCATTGCACGCCTGATGCGTGATTGCCCAATGCCTGGTTGTTATAGTTGGCGTTGTTGTTATACGTGAGCGTGAGGCTGTCGTATATTCTCAGCGGGGAATCAATACTCAAGTTTGCCGACAGCTGATATTTACCCGTGCTATCGCTGCCCGCATCATCCAGCCCCATACTCGCCTGCCAACGACGTGCTTGCCCGTGGCTAATCAGCAAATCGGATTCACCCAATGCGGCACCTGGCGTGACTTCAAAGCGCGTATCTGCTTGGCTGGGCAGGCGGCGGAAATTTTCTATCGATTGATCCAAGGCGCGTTGATTAAGTAATCCGCCCTCACGAACAGCCAGTGGAAACCGAGTTTTGCCGATAGGAATACCCTTGTGAGACACCGCATTTAACCGACCCGGTATCAGTTGCAATATGAGCACGCCTTGATTCAAATTCTGCTCGGGATAAATCACGCGGCTGGTGATGTAACCTCGTTCCAACAATGCGAGTGTGAGGTAGTCGCGCAGGCGACTCAGGCTTTGCGCCCCCAGACATTGAGCAACAAAATAATTTGATTTGGCGACGAGCCACGGAAATGCTTGGGCATCCTGCCACGCGAATGTGGTGAGCGTAAAGCAAGTGGATTCAGGAATAACTACTTGAGCGGGATCGCCAGGAGCAGGCGATATGCTCAGATTGTCAGGTTGAACTTGTAGCTTGGATTGGGATTGTTCGAGTTGGGTTGCTTGGCGACGTTGAATTTCTTCGCCTGAATTATCTGCCGCGAGGGCGGGTGCAAACGCACCTGAAAGAACAAGGCTAAGACAAACCGAAATCGCGGATAAACCCGATGTTAAACACATCGGATTTATCCGCGTTCCGCAGTTCCGCAGTTCCGCAGTTCCGCAGTTTGCCAAAATTATTGTTCATCGCTTTTTTGTTTTTGCTTATTTTTATCCGAGACGAAAGGTAACAGCCATTAACGAAAGCTGTCAAACTTTTGTCGAATTAACTTCATTTACACCACCAACGGCGGTTCATCCATCATGGCAATTTGCTCACGCAATTCCAAGATGCGATCTTGCCAATAGCGTTGGGTATTGAACCAGGGGAATGCGGTGATGAATGCGGGATCATCCCAACGTTGTGCGATCCACGCAGCGTAGTGAATCAAGCGCAGTGTGCGCAACGCCTCGACTAAATGTAACTCTCGTGGATTGAAATCATAAAAATCTTCATAGCCTGTCAACAGGTCACTAAGTTGACGAATCATATCGGCACGCTCACCGGAAAGCAGCATCCACAAATCTTGTACTGCTGGTCCCATGCGGCTATCGTCGAAATCCACAAAATGCGGACCCGCATCTGTCCACAATATATTACCTGCGTGTGTATCGCCATGGATGCGCAATAAGTTCACTTCACCCGCACGATCAAAGCACCGTCGCACGCCATCCAACGCCAACTCAACCACGCCGCGATAGACTTCAATCAACTCTGACGGAATAAAATCATGTGACAGTAAATATTGACTCGGTTCGACTCCGAAGTTTTGAATATTCAACGTGGGGCGGTGTTGATAAATCTCCAAGGCACCCACTGCATGGATACGTCCCATAAACCGGCCTATCCGTTCCAAGGTGTCACGGCTATCTAATTCTGGCGCACGTCCACCTTGCTTGGCGAACACAGAAAAACGGAAGCCATTGAAGCTGTGCAGCGTTGTGCCACTGATTGTCAGTGCGGGAACAACCGGAATTTCGCGCTCAACTAACGTCGCAACAAAAGTATGCTCTTCCAAAATGGCTGCGTCAGACCAGCGCGCAGCGCGATAAAATTTGGCAATCAGTGGCGAGCCTTCTTCCATGCCCACTTGATAAACACGGTTTTCATAGCTATTGAGTGGCAGCAAACGACCATCACCGAGCAAGCCGATGTTAGCTAGCGCATCGAGAACCGCATCAGGGCTGAGTGCAGAAAAATTTTGAGTCAAAATGACTTGCGAACAACTACCAGCAACGACAATGTTCCTAATGCCAGATAGCACAGCAACGACCACTCAGGAATGCCGAGGGTGAGAAATGTCCAGCCTTTCTCAGCGCATTCACCCGAGCCATGCATCAGTTTCTGTATCACCGTACCCATAGGCAAAGTTTCCAACATATAGTCCAAGCCCGGCCCGCAGGCGGGCACTTGGTCTTTGGGCAGATTTTGTATCCAGATGTGACGACTGGCAACGGCCACCCCTGACAACGATAACAACACGATGAGCGCGGCATAAATTTTTTCGCCCAAGCGTTTGGGGCCATGCAGTGCCGCCAGTGCAAACACCACTGCGATAGCAATGAACACCACGCGCTGCACCATGCACAACGGGCAAGGGTCTTGGTGTTCGACGTATTGCAGGTATAACGCGAAGCCTATCAAGCCGCTGGCGAATAACGCACCCGCAAGATAAAACCAACGATTGGGAAGAGTTTGCAATAATTTAAGCATAGTCTGATGCCTTTTGCGCCTTGGTGATTTTGTTGATAAGTATCGACGATACGTTGTTTTTGTTTTTATTGTAGCTATCCACCAGTTGTTGCAAAGTAACATCCTCCAGATAGTCGAGAATTTTCTCGTTAAGCCCCGTCCACAAATCATGGGTCAAACATTGATGACCTGTACGGCAATTATGTTGCCCATGACACTTGGTGGCATCCAGTGGCTCATCCACCGCAAGCACCACCTCTGCCACAGATATTTTGTTGCTGGGACGCGCCAAATAGTAACCGCCACTCGGTCCGCGCACACTTTCAACGACTCCCTTCCTGCGCAATTTGCCAAACAATTGCTCCAAATAAGAAAGTGAAATATCTTGCCGCTCGCTAATCGTTGCCAAACTGATCGGTACTTGCCCGCCACACATGGCTAAATCCAACACCGCTGTTACCGCAAAACGCCCTTTAGTGGTTAATCGCATTTTTTCTCTCCATTCAATAATTTAGTCCGTTGTGAGCAGATTATGCCTTGTTGGTCTGAATCATTATTTGAGCTTAATCAACTATTTCATTCAAATGGTTGGGGTCAAATTTTTCCGCCGTAGCGCGTTCCTCATCCACAGGGACACCCATTTTTTCTAACTGTTGCAGAATAAAATCGATACGCTGATCGACCGTCATACTGTGTCCAATCAGCCCATGCAACGCCTTATTTACAGGGTCATTATGGTCGTTACCAATACCGTAAGCATTAAACCCTGCGCCCGTTTTTTTCTCTTCGTCCAAAATCCGTGCGGGAATCCCCACCGCCGTTGCGCCTGCCGGCACGTCTTTAACTACCACAGCATTGCAACCAATTTTCGCACCTGCACTCACCACAATCGGACCGAGTATTTTTGCACCCGCCCCCACCACCACGCCACTCTCCAAAGTTGGGTGTCGCTTGCCTTCCTTCCACGATGTGCCTCCCAACGTCACACCGTGATACAGCGTCACATCATCGCCAATTTCAGCTGTTTCCCCTATCACCACGCCCATGCCGTGATCGATAAAAAAACGCCGACCTATGGTTGCGCCAGGATGAATCTCAACGCCCGTCAAACCACGCGCAACATGCGATAAAAACCGCGCCATCCATTTCAAATTGGCGTGCCACAACGTATTCGACATGCGGTGAAAAATCCGCGCATGTAAGCCTGGGTAGCAGGTCAACACTTCAAACGTACTGCGCGCTGCGGGATCGCGGTCAAATACGCTGGCGATGTCTTCTCTAATGTTTTTGAACATTTTTATGCTCTTCTTGGTAGCGTGCTCTAAGGCGCACATTATACTCGGTGGCAACGCTCAAAATGCCGCGCAAGATATTGATCTCGTCTTGTTCCAACCGCGCTCTGGCATACAAACGGCGTAAACGTTGCATCATCCGTGCAGGGTTTTGCGTGGTGAAAAAACCAATGTCGAATAAAGTTTTTTCCAGATGCGCAAAATAGCCTTCCACTTGCTCATGCTTCGCAGGCTGCATTTCTAACTGGCTAGGCACATAGCTTTGCGCCGCCACGCTTAACTCATACGCCATCACTTGCACCGCCGCTGCCAAGTTCAATGAAGAATAATCAGGGTTGGCAGGAATGTTCACCAACAGCTGCGAACGCCCCACCTCTTCGTTGGTCAGCCCCGACATTTCCGTACCAAACAATAATGCAACAGGTTGTGTAGCCGCTTGTTGCAACACCAAGGGCATCGCCTCGCGCGGCGTGCGTACCTCAATCGAAATATCGCGCAACCGCGCCGTCATGCCCACCGTGAACACCACGCCTTGCAAGGCTTCATCGACTGACGCACAGACTAAGGCATTCTCCAGAATATCATCCGCCCCTGCCGCCATCGCATGAGCTTGCGCATCGGGAAAATGGCGCGGATTGATGAGATAGAGGTGCTGCAAGCCCATCGTCTTCATCGCCCGCGCTGCCGCGCCGATATTACCCGGATGGGTGGTGTGACTGAGTACAACTCTGACGTGATTTAGCATTATTTGTGAAAGCCGCTAGAAGTTAGCAACTAGTCGCAAGTTGGTTTTCAATTTAACTAACAACTACCGACTTAACGACTACCCACTGTTTTTTAAGTTTATTCAAATCGCAATTCCAACTAGAATGCGCGCTGGATTTCCCCTGCTCATTAAAACAAAGGTTCGTTTATGCATCCCATGCTCAACATCGCGGTGAAAGCCGCTCGTCGCGCCGGCAATTTAATTCACCGTTCGACAGACAAAATTGATCACTTGACCGTGACCAAAAAATCTCATGCCGATTTCGTCAGCGAAGTGGATCGCGCCGCCGAGCAAACCATTATGCAAACCTTGCTGGATGCCTATCCTGACCATGCGATTCTAGCAGAAGAGAGTGGTACTCACGGCGAATCCGAGTTCCTCTGGATCATCGATCCGCTCGATGGCACCACCAATTTCTTACATGGCTTTCCGCAGTTTTCCGTCTCTATCGCTTTGCAACACAAAGGCATCATCACCCAAGCCGTGGTGTACGACCCCGTGCGCAACGAACTGTTTACCGCCACGCGCGGTCGCGGTGCGTTCCTCAACGACAAACGTTTGCGCGTCACCAAACGCGTGCATCTTGCCGATGCACTGATCGGCACAGGTTTCCCCTATACACGCTTTGAACACATGGATGCCTATATGGCAATTTTCAAAGAACTGATGCAGAAAACCGCCGGACTGCGCCGCCCTGGCTCTGCGGCATTAGATTTGGCATGGACAGCCGCAGGACGTTACGACGGATTTTTTGAAACCGGTTTAAAGCCTTGGGACATTGCCGCTGGCACGCTGCTCATCACCGAAGCGGGCGGTATGGTCAGTGATTTGAGTGGCAACGATGGCTATATGAAAAGCTGCCACGTCTGCGCGGGCAATCCCGACATTCACCAACAGCTATTGAAAGTGATTGCGCCGCATCTGACCGAAGGGTTAAAAGGCAAGTAGCGCGAGGATTAAATGCTGGGATCAAACACGGGAAACGCCTTGGTTGCCTCACCCACTGGACAGCCAAATTTGTAGGTATTTTTACCCGCATGTTTGGCGGCGTACATCGCCCGATCTGCAACCACAATCAAGGTAGCCTTGGTATCCGCATCATTGGGGTAACACGCAATACCAATACTCACGCCGATTTTCACGGTATGTCCATCCAAATTAAATGGCTCGCTGATTGTCTCGACCAATTTTTCTGCTACGACAGCGATGTCTGCATGTTCATGAGCATCATTCAAAATCAGCGTGAATTCGTCACCACCCAATCGTGCCAAGGTGTCGCTTTCTCGCACGCCAAAACTCAAACGTTCCGCCACTTTAACCAGCAGTAAATCACCGAAATGATGCCCTAATTCATCGTTAACACATTTGAAACCATCCAAATCCAAAAACAGCAATGCAATACTGGATTGATTACGTCTTGCCGCGATAATGGACTGATTGAGTCGATCAAAAAATAGACTGCGGTTCGGTAAATTCGTCAATGCGTCATAGTGTGCTAAATGCTCAATGCGTTGCTGCGATAATTTTTGCTCACTGACATCGCGTACCATGACAGTGAATAGACGCGTATTGCCCAGCCTCACCTCCGTCATCATCACTTCCATCGAAAATGTAGAGCCGTCTTTGCGCAGCCCCTTCATTTCCAAAATTTTATCCATTGCCTCCAATTGACCTGTCTGCAAATAGCGCATGAAAACATCATCATGCTTTTCCCGATGCGCGGGCGGGGTAAGAACAGTAAGGGTTTTGCCGATAATTTCAGCTTCGGTATAACCAAAAATGCGTTGCGCGGCGGTATTGAACGATTGGATATTGCCTGCGGCATCAACACTCACAATACCCTCTGCAGCCGTCTCCACAATTTTTTGCAACTTAACACTTTCCAACTCCGCTTTTTTCAGTGCCAATCCCAATGGTCGCATCGCAACGTACCAAAAATAGGGAATGCACAATAGCGTCAGCACCGTTGAGTCGACAATTGGTTCTAACCAATTGAAATCGCTTTTATTGTCGATATAACTGAGTACCAGCATGATGCCAAATTCGATAACGAAAACGAATAGCATCAGGGACAGAAAAACTTTAGAGAGGTGATGTTTGCTTATCATGGTTGAAGATACTCCAAAAAATGCGCCACATTTTCCGAACAACTTTGCACTTCAAACTAATCGTGATAACTTCCAAGCAGCGATACAAATAACTTGTCCGACACTTCACTTGCAATGAACAGCCCAGATACTACCCCAAAACACACGCCAATGATGCAGCAGTATTTGCGTATCAAAGCTGATCATCCTGACATGTTGTTGTTTTATCGCATGGGCGATTTTTACGAATTGTTCCATGAGGATGCAGCACGCGCCGCCAAGCTACTCGACATCACCCTGACACATCGCGGCAATTCCAACGGACAGCCGATTAAGATGGCGGGTGTACCGTATCACGCTGCCGAACAATATCTGGCCCGCTTGGTAAAGATGGGTGAATCCATCGCCATCTGCGAACAGATCGGCGACCCCGCCACCAGCAAAGGCCCTGTCGAGCGCAAAGTAGTGCGCATCGTCACGCCCGGCACCGTCACCGACTCTGCCTTGCTCGAAGAGAAACGCGACAGTCTATTGCTCGCGCTGCACCAGCGCAACAACGAGGTCGGTCTCGCTTGGCTTAACCTCGCTTCGGGGCAATTCACCCTCACCGAAATCGCCGCCAAACAATTACCCGCCGAACTAGAACGCTTGCAGCCTTCCGAGATTTTGCATTCTGAGCAACTCAATACGACAGAAGCTCCCCCTTCCCAACCTTCCCCCGATGGGAGAAGGAGCGAACGTCCCCTCTCCCTCTGGGGGAGGACTAGGGAGGGGGTTAGAAGCTCCGCATCTTTTAAGGCACTCCCCGAATGGCATTTCAGCCTAGACACTTGCCGTCGCGCTCTATGCCAGCAGTTCGCCACACTCGATCTGGCCGGATTCGGCTGTGATGATTTCACGGTGGGGTTGGAAGCCGCAGGGGCATTGCTCGGCTACGCCAAGCTCACCCAAGGCCAAACCATCAGCCACATCCGCAGCATGAAGGTGTATAGCGCAGACCAATACGTGCGCATGGATGCCGCCACACGACGCAATCTGGAAATCACCCAAACGCTGCGGGGCGAACCTGCACCGACATTACTCTCTCTGCTCGACACGTGTGCTACCAATATGGGGAGTCGATTGCTGGCGAATTGGTTGCATCATCCGCTGCGGGATCGCGCGGTGTTGGATGCCAGACTACAAGCCGTAGAGCAACTTCAAAATCCCCCTCTCCCCAACCCCCTTCCACGAGGGGAGAGGGAGCTGCATCTCATCGTGCACGAACAACTCAAATCAAGCGTGGATGTGGAGCGCATCACTGCCCGCATCGCCTTGCGTTCTGCCCGCCCGCGCGATTTATCAGGGCTGCGCGATACGCTACTCACTCTGCCGCAACTGCAAACCGCACTTGTAGGTCGGGTTGTAACCCGACGCGAAAATAATGATGTCGGGTTACAACCCGACCTACAAAACCTTACGCTGATCGCCAGTCTTGCCGATGCACTGCAAGCTGACGCATCGTTGGTCGAGCTACTCCAAAAAACCCTCAAACCCGAACCCTCCTCCGTTCTACGAGAAGGCAGCGTCATCGCCGACGGCTTCGATGCCGACCTCGACGAACTGCGCAGCATCCAAACCAACTGCGGCGATTTCCTGCTCGCATTGGAGACCCGCGAACGCGAACGCACTGGCATCACCACACTGAAGGTGGAATACAACCGCGTGCATGGTTTTTACATTGCGGTAAGCGCGGCGCAATCTGTCAACGTGCCGGACGATTACCGCCGCCGCCAGACGCTGAAAAATGCCGAGCGTTACATCACACCTGAACTCAAAGCTTTCGAGGATAAAGCCCTCTCCGCCAATGATCGCGCATTGGCGCGTGAAAAATTTCTCTACGAACAACTACTCGACCAGCTCGCGCCGTTCATCCCGCAACTGCAAGGCATCGCCGCCGCCATCGCCGAACTGGATGTGCTTGCTACTTTCGCCGAACGTGCTGCCACATTGAATTTCAGCGCGCCGCAATTTTCTGATGATGCGCAAATCAGCATCACCAAAGGTCGCCATCCGGTGGTGGAAGCGCAAGTTGAACAGTTCACCCCCAACGACACCACGCTCAACGATACGCGCCGCACGCTGCTCATCACCGGCCCCAACATGGGCGGTAAATCCACCTACATGCGCCAGGTCGCCATCATTGCGCTGCTCGCTCATGTCGGCTGCTTAGTCCCCGCGCAAGCAGCGGTGCTAGGTGAGATCGACCAGATTTTCACCCGCATCGGCGCATCGGACGACCTCGCCAGCGGACGCTCCACCTTCATGGTCGAGATGACCGAAGCCGCCAACATCCTGCACAACGCCACCGAAAAAAGTCTGGTGCTGGTGGACGAAATCGGACGCGGCACGAGTACTTTCGATGGGCTTGCGTTGGCTTATGCCATCGCGCGCCACTTGCTGGAAAAGAACCGCAGCTACACCCTGTTCGCCACGCACTATTTTGAACTCACACGGCTCAGTGAAGAATTCACCCAACTCGCCAACGTCCACCTCGCCGCCATCGAACACCAGCACAGCATCGTGTTCCTACACAGCGTCAACGAAGGCGCAGCCAGCCAAAGCTACGGCTTGCAAGTCGCCGCCCTCGCGGGCGTACCCAACGATGTGATTCGCGCGGCAAAAAAACAATTGCTCAAGCTGGAACAAAACAGCGCCGCACAAAATCCGCAGGGGGACTTGTTCGATAAGAAACTAGTTGTAGTTGAAGAGCCAGATGAACATCCGCTATTACAAACTCTGCGCGAGTTACAGCCGGATGAAATGAGTCCGAAGGAGGCGTTGGAGAAGCTGTATCAGTTGAAGAAGTTGGTGTAGCACTTGCTTAACAAATGGTTGTCAGTTAGATTGGAACGGTCCAGAGGTCAGTCTTATTTACTCCTGTTGCTGTACTAGCAACGGTACTGGCAATGTTAGGAGAAATCCGCACCTTGCCATTTCCTTAAATTTATCCATAAGTTACACATATATGTTACGTATATGCCAACTTGCGCGAAATGAAGAATAACGCAACCTCTGGGCACTTTTCACTCAATGAATTTCATAGATATTAAAAGCACCCAAGACCTAGCTGATTACTTTGAATTGGACTACAACATTCTTGCGCGCATTACTTATGGACCATCAAGAAGTAATCTGTACAAAGTATTTGAAATCCCGAAGAAATCAGGCGGCAGTCGTATAATTCATAGCCCAGAAAAGACACTTCGTGTTATTCAAAGGAAATTAGCTGATGAACTAAAGCAGCACTATCGAAGACATGATGCCGCATTTGGATTTGTCGATAAGTACTCAATTACTGATAACGCCAGCAAACACATAAATCAAGACTGGATATTGAATTTAGATTTAGCCGACTTTTTTCCATCGATTCATTTTGGACGAATAAGAGGCCTGTTTCAAAAAACACCATTCGCATTTCCAGACAAAGTTGCGCAATGGATAGCGCAGCTAGCCACTTTTAATGGGACTCTTCCACAAGGTGCTCCCTCTTCGCCAATACTCACAAATATGATCTGTCTCAGGCTAGATAAAGATTTAAAAAAGCTTGCTAGACGGCATGACCTTTCCTATACGAGATACGCTGACGACATTACATTATCCAGCAAGAAATATTTCCCGAAAGAAATAGCCAAGATGGAGAAAAGTGACAACGAGTCACTCGCAACCCTCGGAGCCGATGTTGTTTCCATCATTGAAAAAAATGGCTTCAAAGTTAATCCGTCAAAGACTAGGCTAGTCAGCAAATCGGGGCGCCAAGAAGTTACTGGAATTGTTGTAAATGAGAAGAGTAACTTACCCCGTCACTACATCAATACGATTAGAGGGGAAATTGGACAATTACGATACCTAGATGGCGAAGCAAAAGATGCGTTACAACTGCGCGTTCTTGGGCGATTAGGTCACTTAAAAAAAGTGGTAGGCGAATATGACCCGCGCTACATCAAACTAAAAGCCAAGTTACATGGCATCAAATTATCTTGCTCCCCCAATGAGACCATGTATAGAGCGGTAAATTGGATAGTGGAAAACGATGATGGTGTTTATGGGACAGCTTTCCATGTCGACCACTTGGGATGGATAACCGCGTGTCACGTCATAACAAAACCTGCCGCAATATTGAATTTCAAGTTATTTCACCCAGACGATTCACAGAATAAATACGCAATACAACTAAAATCCAATTTTTTCGATGCTGATATCGATTATGTAATTTTCAATGCGCCAATCAAGCCAATTATCTCTGCCAGAATTGCCCCCAAACAGATTGAGAATGGCGAAGCATGTGTCTTGTCAGGTTATCCAAATCATAATCACAAAAATAATTCCGTGAGCATTATTGAGGCAAAAATTACTTCAACCCAAACAATTTTCAAGGCCCCGCGGTTTGTTATAGACGCAAATATTTTTCACGGCATGAGTGGCGGTTCAGTATTCAACAAAGAGAATCAGCTCGTCGGTTTAGTAACCCACGGAAATGAAGATGGTGGCACCACAGTTCTTCAGTCCGCTTTCACAAGCATTCATTTGGTTATGAATGACATTACAAACAAATCACCTCAACGAATAATAAGGACGGAATAATGGGGGACGTACCACGGTTTCCACGGTTGCCCTCCCCTCGGCTCCGGTGTAAATTGCTCCCACACCATCGGTCAAGGATTTACGAAATGAGCACCGCTACTGTCACCAGAGACTACAAGATCACACTACCCAAAGAGATACGTACCTCAGGGAGGTACCATTATTTTCGGTAAACCCCTCTATTTGACTTCAATTGCATTTTGCAATAACCTCCTTCCATGAGAGTGATCACCAATCGCCGCTTGTTGGAATTTTCCGCAATTCATCACGATGCCAGTGCTTCACTACAAGCTTGGCGCAAGGCAATGGAAAGCACAGATTTCGGAAGCTTTGCGGACTTGCGAGAGGTGTTTAGTTCGGTCGATAAAGTCGGTGACTTGCATGTGTTTAACATTGCTGGAAACAAATATCGGCTGATCGCGTTTCTACAGTTTGATAGACAGCTTTGCTATATCAAGCAAGTTTTGACGCATACCGAGTATGACAAAGGAGCTTGGAAAAAATGAATATGAATGATTTGCAAAATGTGTGGCAGGAATTCAATCGCGCCACACATATTTCGACTATTCGCAATGAAAAACACTACACCGAGATGGTGAGCTTGGCTGACGCTTTGACCGAGGTGATTGGCAGCGCGAAGAAACATCCGCTACTGGATTTGTTTGATTTGGTTTGTGAGTTGATTCGTGCGTATGACACAGAACATTATGCTGTGCCTGATGCGCCTGCACGCGAGGTGCTGCGTTTTTTGATGGAGCAACACGGGCTGGGGCAATCAGATTTGCCGGAAGTGGGCAATCAAAGCGTGATCTCGATGTTGTTATCGGGTGCGCGCCAATTAAACGTGCGCCAAATTCAAGCATTGGCAGCTAGATTCCATGTGTCGCCCACGGTGTTCATCGACAAGGCGGAGACGCTGCATTAACAATTCTCAATTCCCTTTGATTCCTGTCTCGCACTCGTTTTGCCGTGCATTTCGGTGAGACGGTGAGGGAAGTTAACGGGGCAGATTCGCATCTCCTTGCGCCCACTCACTCCAAAATCTGATACGGCTCCATCGTTACCGATTCGACGCGATCACCGAGCATGACCACTTCACCATCCCTTCTGTTGTTGCCCGTTTCGGTGAATTCAAAACGATAGGTGCGGCGCAATATCCTGCGTCCTGATGTGTCACGCGCAAGTGCGAGGCTGGTGCTTGCAACAGTGTCATCCAGAAACTGAACTTCGTCCCTGATACATGATTGTCTACCGGCATCGCGCGCAATCTCGAGTATGCGGATGCTATGCATCCAGTACCATCCCAGTATTGCTATCACCAGCAGGACAAGCAGGCTCGCGATGTCCATTTATGCTTGCTGATCTAAAGAATTGATCAATCCGCTCATGGCTTCAGCAAATGGGAGCGAAGCGCGGTACGGTTTGACCTTCATGTTGCACAAGTTCAAAGAACACGTCCTTTGGCCGCGCCCAGACCTGCCCATCTGCGGACTTGTAGATCATTAGGATGACGTTGGGGTCGGCTTCCAGCTTCGCCTCGCAGACAACCTCGTAGATGCCTCCCTTGTAGTGCCGATATTTCATCGGTTTGCTTTCCTCACTGTTGATCCGATCACCTTCTTGCGCAAGCGTTGCGACCTTTTCGCCCATCTGCCCGATAGCGACGGAGACCATCTCGAACGGATGCAGTACCACTTTATATGCCCTTCACCGTGAACACAGGGTTGAGCTGAGTATCAAGGAAGACGAATATCCGATCCAGCGTATTGCACCCCACCAAGGGTAGGCTAGCAGAGAAAAGGGGTAACTAGGCGGGTTTAAGTTCAAGTTGCCCTCGCTCCATAGAGCGTTAAATCTGCCACTCCCGCAGCGATAAAGCCTTCACGCCGCAAGCGGCAGGAGTCACACACACCACACGCACGACCGAATTCATCCGCCTGATAACAGGAAACTGTTTGCGCATAATCCACACCCAACGCAGTCCCCTGCAAAATAATTTCCGCCTTGCTGAGATTGAGCAGTGGCGCGTGTATGGTGAGCGGATGACCTTCCACTGCCGCTTTGGTGGCGAGATTCGCCATGCGTTCAAACGCGTTGATGTACTCGGAGCGGCAATCGGGATAGCCGGAATAATCGACGGCATTCACACCAATAAAAATATGCTGCGCCTGCAACACCTCAGCCCACGCCAACGCCATCGACAACATGATGGTATTGCGCGCGGGAACGTAGGTCAGGGGAATACCAAGACTGGCTTGTTGCGGGACAGCAATGTTGTTATCAGTGAGTGCCGAGCCTCCAAAGCCAGTCAGATCAATGCTTACGAGGCGATGCTCTTTCGCACCCAATGAAGCAGCAACACGCTGTGCGGCAGCAAGTTCGGAATGATGACGCTGTCCATAATCGACACTCAAGGCATAGCACACAAACTCCTTGGCACGCGCCATAGCCAGCACAGTTGCAGAATCCAGCCCACCCGATAAAAGTACCACGGCATTTTTATTCATCAATGCCCCTGCGCGTTGTTCCACAAAATTTTATGTAGTTGAACCTGCAAACGCACAGACAAGTTATCGCGCAAAATCCATTCCGCCAAATGCGTGGCATTCAATCCATCATGCACGGGTGAAAACAGCACGGTGCATTTTTTATCGGTCAACTGATATTGCTGGATAATCTGCTTTGCCCAGAGGTAATCTGCCTCATCACCCAATACGAATTTAATTTCATCCTGCTGGGTGATGAGCGGTAAATTTTCCCAACGATTTTTTTCCACCTCACCCGAGGCGGGTGTCTTGATGTCCACCACACGCATCACGCGACCATCCACTTCACCGATGTCAATCGCTCCGCCGGTTTCTAGTGACACCTGGTAGCCTGCATCACATAAGGCCACCAACAATGGTAGGCAATTTTTTTGCGCGAGCGGTTCACCGCCCGTGACCGTTACATAACGCGTTGTATGCTGTGCAACCTGATGAAGAATATCCGCCAAGCTGATATTTTTTCCGCCCGTAAAAGCATACGCGGTATCGCAATACACGCAGCGCAACGGGCAGCCCGTCAAGCGGACAAATACCGTTGGCAGCCCTACCCGACTGGTTTCACCTTGCAGAGAATAAAAAATTTCGCTGATGCGCAATTGCGCTTCTGATGGCATCACGGACATAAACTACTTGGCTGCTGAAAGCAGTTGATTAGCTTTGGTAGCGGCTTCGCTGTTGGGATACTTCGCCACAAGCTGTTTGAGGGTTTTTTTCGCGGCAGTATTTTGATGCATCTCCTGCTGGCATCCTGCGATGTTAAACATCACGTCAGCAGCCTTGGCAAAGTTGGGAGTGGTTGCCAGCAACGCCTGATAGGTTTCTTCTGCAACCCTGTACTCACGCAATGCAAATTGCGCATTTGCCAAACCATACTTCGCATTCGCAACGTGTACCGACTCAGAATATTTTTTGAGGAATTCCTGGAACGCTTTTGCCGCACCGTCATGGTTACCCGCTTTGGATAAAGCATAAGCACTTTCGTAAGCCCGATTTTGCGGTGCAGGGTCTAAAGGATCAGTAGCGGCTGCGACAATAGGTGTTACAGGCGTTGCCGCCATAGCGGCTTTCGCAGCTTCTTCTGCGGCTTCAAAATGGCGCACACGCGCATCTAGATCCACATAAAAATCCTTCAGGCGTTTTTCGCCATCCTGCATAGTGTGAGCAACCTCTTCGTTCTGCCCGCGCAATTTGCGTATCTCGCCATTCATTGCCTCAATCTGACTTTGCAAATCCAGCATGGATTTAGTTTGCTGCTCCACTGCACCTTTGAGCTGTCCGTTGCCCGTCTCTAGTTTGACAACTCGCGCCCCAAGTTCTGCAATCTGTTTATGCGCTTCGTCATCCGAGAACAGCCCCGCCTGCGCAGGCATCGCGCAGCACAGCATGATCCAAGTTAATAGTTTCAACATGGTTTATTTCCTGTAATTGAAATCGGTGCGGCGATTTTGCGACCATGCTGATTCGCCACGCTCCTCCGCTTTGGGCTTTTCCTCACCATAACTAAACGCCTCAACTTGATTGTCTTTTGCACCACCCAACAGCAACATTTTTTTCACCGCATCGGCACGCCGCTGCCCCAATGCCAAATTGTATTCATTACTCCCCTGCTCGTCGCTATTCCCTTCCAGGCGCAATCTGCGTTCCGGGTGCTGGCTCAAGTATTTCGCATGAGCTTGCACGAGAGGTTCATCGGCATCCGCCACGGCATAAATATCCACCGCGTAATACACACTGCGTTTAGCCAGAATGCTGTTCGGATCACTCAGCGGATCGTTCGGATCAAACTTGACGGGCGTATCCGCCTCGGTCAAATCTAGCGTAGTAGAGTCAGTCGCAGTGGGGGTTACCGCACCCGTATCGTTCACAGATGCGCTCGCGTCTGGAATCTGCGCGGCAGGCTCGTCAACTTTAGGTTTTGGTGTGGTGCAGGCGGCAAGCAAACTCATCAGTGCCAAACCAACAATTATTTTTTTCATATCATCATCCTTAATACTCTGCGCGGACTAATTAGAGGCGTGGCCCCCAAATCGGTTCACGCGCATCACCGTTTGTCGTGGACATTTTTTGCTTCACACGACCATCGCTGGAAACCGTCGCCAATATACCACGTCCCCCCAGCTCACTCGCGTACATCACCACCTTGCCGTTGGGCGAAAAGCTGGGCTTTTTCTCCCAACCGCCGCCCGTGATGAGCTCCATTTGCCCCGACTGAATATCCTGTTTGGCAATGTAAAACTTGCCTTTCGCCTGATGGGTAAACACAAAGCTTTTCCCGTCCGGGCTATAGCGTGGCGAATAATTATTCCCCGCACCAAACGTTATGCGCTTTGCTGTGCCTCCTGCCACAGGCATCTGGTAAATTTGCGGTGTACCCCCGCGATCCGAGGTGAACAGCAGCGACTGCCCATCGGGAGAAAAATTCGGCTCGGTATCAATTCCGCCTCCTGTAGTAATACGGCGCATGTCTTTACCCTCAGGTGTCACCAAATAAATCTGCGAACTCCCCTCACGACCAATCACCACAGCCAACTGCTTGCCATCGGGCGACCAAGCCGGCGCGCTGTTACTGCCGCGAGAATCGGCAATCACTGTGCGCTGATTACTGTACACCGACTGAATGTAAACCACCGCATGTGCACCCGCAAAACTCACGTAGGCAATTTTGCTGCCATCCGACGACCAAGCGGGCGACATGATCGGCGCGTTTTGCGTCAACAGAGCCTGCTCGTTTTGCCCGTCACTATCCGCCACCACCAAGCTGAATTTTTTGCCTTGCCGATTCACGTAGGCAATACGCGTGCTGAATACACCTTTGTTGCCCGTCATTTTTTCGTAAATCAAATCGGCCACGCGATGCCCCACCGCACGTAACTTCCCCTCGCTTGACGATACCCCTTGTGAATCTAATACCGCTTGCTTCACCGCATCCAACAATTGAAATTTCACCTCCACGCGCTTGCCCTCAAGCGTTACCGTGCCAACTGCCAACGCCTCAACGTTGTGTTTTTGCCAATCGACAAAATTCACCTCGCGCACATCGTGTGGCGTTTTATCCGTCACATCAATCAACCTGAACAATCCTGTTCGGGCTAAATCAGCCACCACCACCTCATTGATCGCCTGAGACGCTTTTGCATCGCCGCCAAACGGCACAACAGCAACGGGAATTTGATGCTCGCCCGCACCAATGATTTCGATATTCAACACCGCGCTCGCGCTGGCAGCCTGAACGATCAGCAGCACACCTATTACGTTTCGTATCCAAGCCAACATGAAATTTTCTTTCTATGAAAATACTGATTAAAACGGTTCAACACTACAGGAATTTTTAGAGCATCACATTCAAGCCACCGTAGCGGTTGCATTGCGACAGTCCCGCAATAACCAGCGACTTAGCTGACGTGCCGTCTTCCAATAGCGTGACCGCGTCGTTGTGCAATTGTGGCAAGCCGCTCAGACGCACGTCGCTGATGTTGACGTGACTACCACTTTGCCCAAATCCAATCAGGTCGAAGGACAAATTCACTGCCGTGCCACTCGCAACACCGCTCAGGTCAACGCGATAGGTGCGGCTACCATCCGCGTTGTTGATGCGGGTCACGCCTTGGGCGAGATGTTCTGTGCCGTCACCTTGCAGGTTGAGGAAGGCATCGCTGCGGGTTAGGCCTGTGTTGCCAAGCAGGGATGAGCCGCTATTGGCATCGAGCAGGGCTACCTCGAATGCGTCATCGGGTGCGCCGTTCAAGTCATCCAGTGCCGTGCCGCTCAAAGTGAAGCTGAGGTAGCGGTCATGGGTGTTGACCATGAACACTTGGTTGAGGCGGGTTTGGGTGGTGGAGATTTCGTTGAGGGTTGCCACGCCTGCCTGTCCTGAGCCTGTCGAAGGAGCGATGTTGACGCTGCCTTGGGTTGCCCAGCCGTTGCCGTTATTCAAGCTGCCGTTGGTGAGTGTGGCATTCGCTGCTACGGCGTATTGGGTGAGGGTGCTGTTGTTCAGTACGGCGTTCAAGCTGCCATAACGATTGCGTTGTAGCAGGCCTGCGAAGGCGAGGCTCATGCCGCCCAAAGGTAAGGATGGGAATGGGTTTGGCACATTGTCTTGTGTGTTGCTGCTAGCCAATCCGCTCTTGGCTTGTGCGATGAGTTGTCCCATGAGTGCCAGTTCGTCGGCGGTGGGTAAACGACGCACGCCTGCGGTTAAGGTTGTTCCCATGTAGTCGTGGGCATCGGGGTTGTGGTCTATGCCCAGGGCGTGGCCGTATTCGTGGAGGAGGACGGTGAGCATGTCCATTTTGCCCGCTGCGGCACTGCCTGCCTTTGCCACCCATTCG
>JBEBKA010000024.1:0-32621 GCA_040079595.1 Gallionella sp. | reverse complement strand
GTACGCTAAGGACGTGGCCAACTCAATATATTTTTCTACTGAGTGAGTAACAAGTTCCCCTAGCCCTGCTGCCTTTAAAATGCTAGCCCCTCCTCCTCCAGCGGGGGTAGGAGCGGCATAAGAAATAAAGGGGACACCCATCCACAGGGATTCGCATGATACCGTTCCCCCTGCGTAAGGAAATGTATCTAATGTTAAATCAACCAGTTGATAGTAGCGAAGATACTCTGCATAAGGCTTAGGTTCAAGAATAACTAAACGTGATTTAGCGATGCCAGCATTGCTGAATTGCAATTTAAGGTGTTGATGCGCTTCCTTTCCCCAAGCAATCGTCAATAATTTCCCATGCGGCACACGGCGGAGTATTTCACACCAGGCATCAATAACGGTCTCGTTCATTTTAGCTGTGTTATGGAATGCACCGAAAACAAATTCGTCGTTAATCATGCACGGGGCTGGAGAACAATCGGGCATTTTTTCATCAGGAACATAACACCATTGGCTATCTGGCATGTGCAAGATTCGCTCGGAAAAATATGCTTCCATGTTTGCGGGGCAAGCTAGCTTGTCAGAAATACGATAATCGATAGACTTCATTCCACTGGTATTCATATAACCTAGCATAGTGATTTGAACTGGAGCAGGTCTATACGCCAAAGTGGTCATTCTGTTTTCAGCGGTATGCCCAGCCAAATCAATCAATATATCAATGCCATCATCACGAATACGTTGGGCGAGTGCTTGATTGTCCAACGAGGCACAGGATAACCAATGATCGGAAAGCGACTCCAAACGCTTACTCTCATCATCTTCCGATTTGGCTGTGGAATAGCAAAATACTTCAAAGCGATCTCTGTCATGGTATTTCAACATCGGGCGAATAAAAAAACGCATCACATGTTGTCGAAAGTCAGGTGAGAGATAGCCGACTTTAATCCGTTGTTTAACTAACATTTCAACGTTTGGTACGCGGGCAGGCAGTTGCTCTATGTTATTCAAAAATCGGGCATCCCACTTTTGATGGGCATCAAAAATCGTATCGATAGAGAAGAAATCGTAATTTAACGCCAAAAGATAACCTTGATAGGCGAGGCTACTGTGTGGATTGGAACGCAACGCTTCTTGAAAGTGTTGAATTGAACCTGGGCAATCACCAAAACGCATCAGAATGTTGGCGAGGCAGATATGCGCTTCAGCGAAATTTGAATTGAGTGCAACAGCTTGTCGGTAACTGTGCGCCGCGCTGTCGATTTGCTCCTCATTGTATTGTGCTTGCCCTAATGTGAACCAAGCTAGGGGATGCCGAGGCTCAATCGCAACTGCATTGGATAGGAATTTGATGGCCTCTGAGAAGCGATTTTCTGCCAGTAAAAATATGCCGAAGTTTACAAGTCCTAAGGCGAATCGTTGATCCAGATTCAGTGCTTCTCGGTAGGCTTTTTCTGCTGACTGCATATCCCCCAATCGCTTGAGGCTGTTTCCTAGGTTGCAATGGAAGGCTGCAATCGAAGGCTTGCTGGCAATGGCCAACTTTATTTGGCGTATTGACTCCTCAAAATTTCCGCGTTGAAACTCTATGAGTCCTAGATAGTGCAAAGCATCTGGATCTTTAGGGGAGTTTGCGAGAATGCTTAGGTAAATTTTTTTGGCAGCCTCAAGTTGTCCTGCTTGGTGGAGTTGTGTTGCCTGTATCAGGAGCGATCCGATGGAGTTTGCTTTGTTTAGGGGCTTCATGTTATTTCCTGCCAAGGGTATCTAAGGGGTGCGACACACCTTTTAATTTTAACACCTGTGACTAATCATGCGTTCAGGTTAGTTGCAATGTTATGATTCAGCGCGTTGAAACCCTACAGTTGGTATCCATGAATCTCCTTAAAGCCCTCGCCACCATCAGCGGTTTAACCCTTGTTTCGCGCGTACTCGCCTTTACGCGTGATGTGCTGATTGCGAGTATTTTCGGTGCGGGTATTGCAAATGATGCTTATGTGTTAGCGACCAGACTGCCGAATTTGTTGCGGCGCATGTTTGCCGAGGGCGCATTTTCTCAGGCTTTCGTGCCGATTTTTGGGGAATATAACCAGCGACGCGGGCATGAGGAGACCAAGCTGTTGGTCGATCATGTGACCACTATGTTGGCGTTGATTTTATTTGTCATCACCTTGATTGGTATCCTCGCTGCCCCCGCGATCATTTATCTCACCGCCCCCGGTTTTATTCAAGACCCGGAAAAATTTGATCTGACCGTGCAGATGTTGCGCATCACTTCGCCGTATATTTTCTTCATTTCTTTGGTGGCAGTGGCGGCGGCCATTCTCAATACCTACAATAAATTTTGGGTACCCGCGTTCGCGCCCATACTGTTGAACGCCTGCCTGATTGGTGGCGCGTTGTGGCTGACTCCTTATTTTGAGCAGCCAATTATCGGCTTGGCTTGGGCTTGGTTTATCGCGGGCTTTGTGCAACTGGCATTTCAAATTCCTTTCCTGAATAAAATCGGCATGGTGCCGACGCTGCGCTTGAACTGGCACGACCCCGGCATGTGGCGCGTTATCAAGCAAATGGGTCCGGCATTATTTGGGGTGTCGATTAGCCAAATCAGCCTCATCCTCAATACCATCATCGCCTCGTTTTTTGTGGCGGGCAGCGTGTCATGGTTGTATTACGCCGACCGTTTGATGGAGTTCCCTTCGGGTTTGTTGGGCGCGGCACTGGGTACGATTTTGTTGCCTTCGCTTTCCAAATGTTTTGCCAGCAACAACATGGTGGAGTATTCCAAACTGCTCGATTGGGGCTTGCGCTTAACCATCATGCTCGCGCTGCCATCGGCACTGGCACTCGGCATGATTTCCGTGCCGCTGCTGGCCACTTTTTTCCAGCGTGGTGCATTTACTGGCAGCGATGTGGTGATGACCAGCTACGCCTTAATTGGCTACAGCGTCGGCTTGATAGGCATCCTGCTAGTGAAAATTTTAGCCCCCGCTTTTTACGCCAAACAAGACATTAAAACCCCCGTTAAAATCGGCATTGCCACGCTCATCGCCACGCAGGCTTTGAACGGATTGTTCGTCTATGGCTTGCAACTGCACCATGCTGGACTTGCCTTATCTATTGGTCTAGGGGCATGCCTCAATTCGGCAATTCTGTATTACTTTTTACGCAAGCGCGGCATCTATCACCCCGAACCAGAGTGGGCAAAATTCTCTATCAAAATTGCGCTGGCGTTACTCGCCTTGGCAATTACATTGTGGTTGGGTATGGGGACAGAGCAAAGTTGGTTAAGCAGTTCCGGCTGGACGCGTATTGGAAGATTGACGATGCTGGTGACGGAAGGCGTGGTGGTTTATTTTGCCGTGCTGGCGTTGCTGGGCTTTAGGCCTAAGGATTTTTCCAAGCGCGCGATTTCATAACAGCGATTGTTACTCTCGCTTGAACTTCGCTATTTCTCGCCGATCTTTTTTGGTCGGTCTTCCTCGAAATCGGAAAGGTTGCTCATTCTCCTTGAGTAGCGCAACGATCGCTTCTCGCTTCTCACGGCTTGCATCGGTTTCACGATAGAGTTTTTGTGCGTCGGGTGCCGAACCGCGCCGATTAGACAGCGCCAATACTTCGACGATGAATTGTCTTTGCCCGATGTTGATGGTGAGCATATCGCCCATGGTCAGGGTTTTAGCAGGCTTGACGCGCACCTCGTTGACGAGGGTTTTGCCACACTCAACCGCATCCGCCGCTAGTGAACGCGTTTTGAAAAATCGCGCAGCACACAGCCACTTATCAATGCGGAATTTTTCAGTGTCTTCTTCAGGTTGTTTCGCCATATCCAGCCCGCATTACTTCAATAACGGATGATCTTTCGGCAGTTGCTTTACATACCACATCGTCAATTTATGTCGCAAGGATTTCTCAGCGACCTGATCTTCAGGCAATGCCTGCATCACTTTATCGTGAACCATCAATCGATATAGATACAATAATTTTTCACTGGCTGAATCAGTCGCCTCAAACTCCACCACACCACGACCCTCGGCATATTTGATACCCGCGAGCATCGCTTCTTTGAATAATTCCGCTTCGTGTTTGAGTTTTTTCATGGCGACTCCATTTTATTGATTCAAGCAAATACTCTAAGACACTTGCATAATATCAGGAGTGGGGTAAGATAAAATTTGCGACATCACCTTTGAATTTATCAGTACCGTAGGGAGAAAAAATGTTCAGTGGCATCATTGCAGACGTGGGGCATATCGCCATCGCGACAGATCGTGGCGGTGGCTTGCGCCTCACCATCGACACGCACACGCTTGGCTTGAGTGATGTGCAGATCGGCGACAGCATTGCGGTGAACGGCGTGTGCCTCACTGTAATTGCTTTGAACAGCAACGCGTTTACCGTGGATGTGTCGCGCGAGACAATCAATTGCACGGCAGGATTGACTGAAATTAACGCGCCAGTCAATTTGGAAAAAGCCTTGCGTCTGGCGGATAGGTTAGGCGGGCATTTGGTCAGTGGGCATGTAGATGGTGTGGGCGAGGCCATTGCATTTGAAAATTTGGGCGAAAGTTGGAAGCTGAAAATCCTTGCTCCACAAGCCTTGAAAAAATTCATCGCCATCAAAGGCTCGATCACCGTCAACGGTGTGAGCCTCACCATCAACCAGGTGCAAGACAACGAGTTTGTGCTCAATCTTATTCCTCACACATTGCAGATGACCAATCTAAAAAGCCTAACCGTGGGCAGTCGAGTTAATCTAGAAGTAGATTTGATTGCGCGCTATGTGGAGCGGATGATAATTGCGGGAAATACGTAGCGCGTGAATAAATCAGCTCTCGCCGAACAAATTTCCCCACAAGTTTTTACATGCAGAAACATTGATTTCACTAGGCTCAATGCGGCAGACAGTTTGATTGTTGAGTCGCATTCGGTGTTGCGTTTGGCGTAGTTGGCGATACAGATTGCGCATATGTTCGGCAATATCTATTGGAATAATCCCAAGTTCACCAGCTAGTTTCAGTAAAGCGAGGTTACCGATGTTTTCGGCCAGCTGCGGATGTTGATGCGCGTGGGCGAGGATGATGTATTGCACGATAAATTCAATATCGACCATACCGCCCGTGTCGTGTTTGATGTCAAATAATCCGCTGTCGTTGGGGTGTCCGTCTTGCATTTTTTGCCGCATGGACAAAATTTCATCGCGCAATTTAGGGAGTTCACGCGCTTGGCAAAGCACTTGCTGGCGAATGCTTTCAAACTGTTTGCCGATTTGCATGTCTCCAGCACTGAAGCGCGCCCGCGTCAACGCTTGATGCTCCCATACCCATGCGTGTTCCTTCTGATACTCGGCGAATGCAGCAATCGAGCTGACCAGCAGACCGCTTTCACCATTCGGGCGCAGGCGCAAATCGGTTTCATATAGCCGTCCCGATGAGGTGTAGCTGCCGAGCATGGTGTTGATGCGCTGTGCTAGCCGTGAGTAATTTTCCTGTGCATCGGGATGGTCGTCGTCATACAAGAAAATAATATCCAAATCGGATGCGTAACCCAGCTCTTTACCGCCCAATTTCCCGTAGGCGATGATGGCGAACTTCGCATCGACTCTATGTTTTTTTCTTGCGCTGTCCCAGCAAAGTTTAAGAACGTGGCGCAAGATTAAATCTGCTAATTCGCTGATGTGATCACTCAGAATTTCGAGCGGTAACAAGCCTTGCAAATCCATTGCCAGCAAATGGAAAGTTTGTTCCTGTTGGGCATTGCGCAGTACATCGAGTTGTCGCTCTACATCTTCAGCGCAGTCGTCTAGGCGAGTTTGTAGATGTTGATCGAACTGTTGCCATTGCGGGGGTTGATATATTTCGCGTGCGTCCAGTAGCTCATCAAGCAGCGCAGGGTGTTGGGTCATGTAATCAGCCGCCCAGCTACTGGCGGCAACCAGTCTAGTTAAGAGCGTTAAGGTCTGGGGATACTCGGCGAGAAAAGCAAGGTAAGCCGCGCGACGACTGATGCCTTCTAGTAAAGTGAGTAATCGGGAAAGGGTTGTGTCGGGATTGCTGTGTTGCGAGCTGAGTTGAATGAAACTCGGAATGAGTTTATCCAGACGTTGTTTGCTTTGTTCGGGCAATTGGCGATAGCGATTGCTTTCGCGTAGCTGTATCAGACGCTGTGTGCTTTCGTTTGCGGTACGATAACCCAGCTTGCTTAGGTGTGAAGTTAACACGTCAGCCATGATGCCTTCACCCCAAAGTGGCGAGTCATTTTGTGTATCTGGTTGTGCGCCAAAAATCTTCTCGAATTGCACACTGACAATCTCACGATGTTGATTAAGGTCGTTTAAGAATTGGTCGTATTTGGCATAGCCCATCGCAGCTGCGATGATGTTTTGATCTTCAGTTTTATCTGGTAACTCTTGAGTTTGTTGGTCGTCGAGATATTGCAGCCGATGCTCTAAGTTGCGTAAAAAAATGTAGGCCTCATTCAAGTCAGTCACAACAGGCGCAGGCAGTTGACCATTCAACGACAGTTGCTGTAATACACTTTGAGTAGCACGGATACGCAGTTTGGCGTTGCCACCACCGCGTATCAGTTGGAATACTTGCGCGATAAATTCGATTTCGCGTATGCCCCCCGGCCCTAGCTTGATATTGTTAAGTCGATCACGACGTTGAATTTCCTGGCGGATTTGTGCGTGCAACAGTCGCATCGAATCAATCGCGCCAAAGTCCAGGTATTTACGGTAAACGAATGGTTGTACCAACTTGGTGAGTTCGGTGAGTGTTGGTTTGTCTATAAGGGTGACAACGCGGGCTTTGACCCATGCGTAACGCTCCCACGCACGACCTTGGCTGATGAGATATTCTTCCAGTGCGGCAAAGCTCGCCACCAATGGACCGCTATCACCGTAAGGTCGTAGCCGCATATCCACGCGAAACACGTAACCATCCGCAGTCAATTCGTTGATGAGGTTGATCAATCGGCGACCCAGTCGAGTAAAAAATTCATGGTTGCTGAGTGTGCGTTCACCGTTGGTTTCGCCGTCTTCAGGGTAAACAAAAATCAGGTCAATGTCGGAGGAAACATTCAGCTCGCCACCGCCGAGCTTGCCCATGCCAATGACGAGCAACTCCTGGGAAACTTTGCTGGCTTCACCAATAGGCTGACCAAATTGCGCTTGCAGCGATTGCATTAAAAAGTCTTGTGCCTGTTGCAAACACACTTCTGCCAGTGCCGTCATGGCGTGCATTACTTCGAATAAATCTGCTAATCCATTCAGGTCACGCAGAATCAGCTTAAGCATGACCTGCTTGCGCACCTTGCGCAGCGCGCTGGATAGCTGGGCTTCGTCGCTCAAATCGAAGCCTGATTGCAACCACATTTGAATTTCTTCACCCGTACAAGGCGTGGCGTAATTTCCCCGCAACCACTGCAATAGTTCGGGTTCTGCCGTCAGCAAATGTTTGGCGTAACGACTTCCATGTTGCGTGGTTCGCAATAAATCATCAAAGGTTGCGGTATTCATGGGATAGCCCTTCAAGTTAGAATGCGCGCTGTTGTCGGATTGCGTCTAGCAATTGATCTGACGGCAGTATAACGGGTGTTTCCCGTCCCATTTAAGCAGGAAAATTGTATTCAGGCATGACCCTTCGTTTATTCAAACACCGTTGTAGTTGGTTAATGCGCGCCACCTTGATGGCGTGTGCGTTTATTGCTATCACTGTGAGCGTATTGGTCATCGCAACGCGTTATTGGTTGCTGCCGGACATCGAACGGTTTCACGACAAAATTACGGCTACGATTGCCAGCGCGATAGGCAACCCCGTGACTATCGGCAAGATAGAAGGCGAATGGCGGGGCTTGCAGCCGAGCATTAAGTTGACGGATTTCCGTATTTTGGATGCGCAACAACAGGCCGCATTGGTACTGCCCAGTATCGGCACGAGGGTATCGTGGAAAACGCTGCTGACGGGCGAGTTGCGTTTGGCCAGTATCGAAATTGATGGGGCAGAGCTGCTGGTGCAGCGTAATGTCAGCGGCAAGATTTTCGTTGCGGGCATACCTATTTCCACACAAGGGAGCGACAGCCAATTATCCAACTGGCTATTGCGCCAGCCGCATCTTTCTGCCAGTAACGCATTGGTGGTTTGGGTGGATGATCAGCGCGAGGCATCGGCTTTGGTGCTACAGCAGGTCAATGTGCGCATTGAAAACTCATTGTCGCAACACCGTGTTTCTTTGCGCGCTTTGCCGCCTGAGGAATTGGCTACGCCGCTGGACTTGCGCGGTGAATTTATCGGCAATGATGTCGCCAAATTAAGCGAATGGCAGGGGCAAGTTTTTACCCAAATTGATTACACCGACGTGTCGGCGTGGAAAGCTTGGCTCAATTTGCCCAGAGAATTCAGTCGCGGGCGCGGTGCATTGCGTGGCTGGCTGGGTGTTCAAGGCGGCAAGCTCGCGTCTATCACAGCTGATTTAGATTTGCATGATGTGACCACCACCTTGGGCGATGATGTACCCGAAATGGTATTGCTGGATTTGCGCGGCCGTGCGGCATGGAAAGCCGTGCAAGGCGGCTTGGAAATCTCCACCAAAAATTTGGCAATGCGTATGCAGGATGGCGTGGAATTATCGCCGACTGATTTTTACTTCCGCACCACCCAATCGGTACAAAGCGAAAGTGCCGCCAAGCTTGCTAATAATGAGCTGCGCGCCAACGTGTTGCAATTTGAAACGCTGGTGAGTTTGGCAAACTTTTTGCCCTTGGATGCCAGCTTGCGCGGGCAGCTGGAGCAGTACGGACCTAGGGGTAAAGTGACCGATTTGGATGCGCAATGGCAAGGCACGGTGGATCAACCGCTCGCGTATCAAATAAAAGGCAAGTTCACCGATCTTGCCTTACGCCAAGTTAGTGAGTTGCCGGGTTTTATAGGGCTTACACTGGAAATTGATGGGAGCGATGAAGAAGGTGTCGCCACGATAGATACGCAGAATTTGATTGTGAATGCGCCGAAAATTATGCGTGAACCGCTGTTCTTTGACAAGGCAATGGGACGCATCAATTGGCAGCGTGAAGGTGATGAAATGGCGGTGCATCTAATTGATGGCGCGCTGGAAAATCGTGATTTGGCGGGACACGTTCAGGCTGATTATTTGACGCAAGCAGGCACGCTGGGCTTGCTGGATTTGGATGCCAAATTAACCCGTGCCGATTTGCGCAGCGCGGCACGTTACACTCCGTTGGACGGGTTAAACCAGCAAGGCGGAGATTGGCTGAATAGCTCGTTGTTGGCGGGACACAGCGAAGATTTTCACGTGCGCATCAAGGCGAATTTGAGCGATTTTCCATTGCGTGAGAACAATCAGGCAATCTTTCAAATTGGCGGACACGTGCAAGATGCTGTGATGGAATTTGATAAGACTTGGCCGCGCATCGACAACATTTCGGGAAAATTTTTGATCGATGGCAACACGTTGCAAATGAAAGCCTCAACGGCGCGCACCCTGAATGCAAATTTGCAAAATGTCACGGTGACCATCCCCGATTTGCTCAGTGAACATTTGTTGCTAAAAGTTAACGGTGAGGCGGTGGCGGCGAATAGCGAATTTTTACAATACATCCAGCAAAGTCCGGTGCGCGGGTACGTGGATGGCTTTACCGACCACATCACCGCAAGCGGCGAAGGCAAGCTCAATTTGCAGCTCGGCATCCCGCTAACGGGGACACAGCCCGTTAAAGTGGACGGGCTGTTTTCAGTGCAGGATGCCGATGTGGCCTTGGGTGCAGGCATTCCGTTGTTTAGCCATAGTCTGGGCGCATTATCGTTCACCCAATCGGGGATGCAGGTTAAAAATTTGACCACCAAGATTTATGGTGGCGCAGCAACCGTGAACGTGAGTGTTGATGCCAACGCGACCCATGCCACGGCGCAAGGTCGCATCGATGCGGATGAAGTGCGCAAGACTTATTTCAACGCGCTGCCCAATGTGTTGCACGGTAGTACGACATGGAATGCCGACATCAATGTGGTCAATAAATCTCCGCAAATTGTGATTACCTCAGATTTGCAAGGCATCAGCGCATCACTGCCGCAACCCTTTAATAAAGCCGCTGACGAGACCATACCATTGCGCGTGGAGCTTGCGTCGCTGACCAGCAAGCTGCCAGTCAGTGCGCAGAAAAAATCTAAAAAAATCACCCCACCACAAACCACGGTTGGCGAAGCAGAGCCAGATGTCATCACCGCACAATTGGGTGATTTGCTCACGGCAAAATTTTTGCGCCGCCCAGAAAGTGGCGTGATGCTGGTCAAGCATGGCATGGTGAATTTTGGTGACGCGAGCAAGCCATTAAGCAATGAGGCAGTGTCCGCCAAGGCAGGCGTGTGGTTGACGGGTAGCTTACCGACACTATCGTTGCAAGGTTGGGAACAGTTACATGCGGAGACTGAAAATTCCAACTCTGCCATGCCGATAGCGGGTGCAAATCTGCGCATAGGCAAGCTGACGGGCTACGGCATCAATTTTCACGACTTGCAGGTTGATGCGTTGAAACGGGGAGATGGATTGTCCGCGCAACTATCGGGCAATGAGGTGAACGGTGAGATTGTTTGGCAGCCACATGCGGTCGCTACCGATACCGAGCCGAGCCACTCAATAAATGGAAAGCTCACCGCGCATTTGAAAAGTTTGTTGTGGCAAAGCGCAGCCAAGCCCGCTACAGCAGAAGCCGCTAAACCCCTAGATATACCCCCCCCCGGCAGCCTGCCTGCTTTGGAAGTTGACATTGATAATTTGCAATTTGCGGGCAAGCAAATTGGTCGAATCGATCTGGTAGGTCATCCGGAAGGTAAAGATTGGCGGCTGCGTCGCTTGCATGTGAACAACCCGGATGGTGAATTGACGGGTGAGGGTGTGTGGCATGAGGACGAGCTGAGCAAGATGAATAGCCAAGTTAATTTGACCTTGCAGATTAACGATGCAGGCAAGGTGCTGGCGCGCTCTGGTTATCCCGATACGGTCAAAGATGGCAGCGGTAAGCTGACCGCAAACCTGTCATGGCAAGGCGCGCCCAGCCAATTTAATTTGGCCACGTTGAATGGTGCACTCAACCTTGATACCGACAAAGGGCGATTTATCCAGATGGATCCCGGCATTGGCAAGCTACTCAGCGTGTTGAGCTTGCAAGCGTTGCCCAAGCATCTCACGCTAGATTTTAACGATGTGTTCCGTCAAGGTTTTCAGTTCGATAGTATCAAGGGCAACGTGGCGATTAAAAACGGCATGATGGATACACAAGATTTCAGTATTGATGGCTCATCGGCAAAAGTGACAATGAAAGGCAATGTGAATTTGAATGACACCACGCAAAACATCCGTGTAAAAGTTTTGCCTACCGTGGGTAGTACCGTGTCGCTGATTGGCGCGATTGCGATCAGCCCAGTGGTGGGTCTCGGCGCGTTGGTTGCGAATAAAGTCTTGGGCAATCCACTCGATAAGTTGGCATCATTTGAATACAATATCAGCGGAACGTGGAATGATCCGAATGTGGTTAAACTGGGCAGCGAAAAAGTTAAGAAAACTAAGTAGATAGGAAGCATTATGAGCATCGGCAATTCAACACAACAGCGCATCGCGGCACAGGTCAACGCTTTCAAAGTGGCGGCGATACAAATGGCTTCTGGCCCCAATGTGGCGGGCAATATCAGCGAGGCGCGCAGATTGATTGCCACGGCGGCGGAAAAAGGTGCGCGCTTGGTTGTCCTGCCAGAATTCTTTGCCATCATGGGCATGACCGAGTTGGACAAGCTCAAAATCGCCGAACCCGTAGGCAATGGTCCAATACAACAATTCCTCAGCGACACCGCCAAGCAGCACAAAATCTGGCTGGTGGGCGGGTCAATTCCGCTGGTCGCTAGCACACCCAATAAAGTATTGAATAGCTGCTTGGTGTTCGACGAGCATGGCGAACAAGTGGCGCGTTACGACAAAATTCATTTGTTCAATTTGGAGTTGGGCAACGAAAATTATAACGAAGCAAAAACCATCGAAGCGGGCAATCAAGTGGTGGTGGTGGATAGCCCATTCGGGCGTATCGGCTTGGCGATTTGTTATGACCTGCGTTTCCCAGAATTATTCCGCGCAATGAGAAATATCGACATTATCGTCCTGCCTTCTGCGTTCACCGAGACCACCGGCAGAATGCACTGGGAAGTGTTGGTGCGTGCCCGTGCCATTGAAAATCTGGCTTATGTGATTGCCCCCGCGCAAGGTGGCTATCATGTGAATGGACGCGAAACGCATGGCAACAGCATGATTGTTGACCCGTGGGGTCGCGTGCTGGATAGGCTACCACGCGGCTCTGGCGTGGTGATGGGCGAGATCAATCCTTCTTATCAAGCCAGCTTGCGCAGCAGTCTGCCGGCGTTGGCGCATCGAACACTGCATAGCTGTTAGTGACTTGTAGACCCTAAAGGGTACGAGAGCGTAGCTCTATCCGACACATACAGTGTTGCGGGAACTCATGTCGGATAACGCCTATGGCTCATCCGACCTACGCGTGCTTTGGATCTATCCTGCTGCAAGGGTGCGCGGATAGAATGTTATTACCAGCATCAGTGTTTCAAACAAAATAGCCGTGCAAAAAATTATAGGGGACTTGCCATGCAAACCAGAACACACCTAAGCGAGCTATGCTTGAAAAACGTGCGCGACATATTCGTGGGCGAACCCACCGCCACGGGCAGCCTTGAAAGGCGGTGTAGTAGTAGGCAAGGCGAGACGCGACTTGGAGAAAGAATCTGGCAAGCGAATTGCCAGCACGGAAAATTACAAGCAACTGCCCGAAGCGGTGGTGCGTAAAGGAGTGAAGAAGTGAACGTAGGTAATTTGAACTTAACCCCTTTGACCTTTGATCCGATGAATACGCACACCCAGTTACTTGCAAAGCCGACTACAGAACTACTTTCCGAATTCGGAGCAGGCAAAGCATCTCTAGGATCTGGAAGTGCTGCGGCACTGATGGGCTTACTTTCATGCCGTTTGATAATTACTGTTTGTACTAAGTCCCTTGAGAAGCAAGAACTCAAGAAAGAACACAACAATTTTGTTTACGTCATGAATCAAGCATCTGGCGTTATTTATCCAAAGCTCACTGAACTCTTTGAAAAAGATGCAAGAGATTTTGACGAAGTTGTACGCCTAAGAATACTGCGAGACAAAGCTACAAATACTAATACCAAAAGCCAGTTCTCTCGCCAAGCTAACGACTTGCTCGAAACTGCGACTAACAACTCATTTGAAATTATTGAGCAATGTTTTAAGTTGGTTGATCACGGCATAGTGGTATTTAGTAGCGGGTGGCACGCTGTTCGGGGAGATTCTGGCGCGGCAATAAGTGCTGGTATAGCTGGAGTTACCTCAGGTATTTTTATAGCTAATCTTAATTTGAAAATGCTCAAAGATAGGAAATTCGCAGCTGAAAAAATTGCACGTTGTGATGAATTGTATAAGGAGCTTACTTATAAACAGATGCGTGCATTTGAGTGTGTTACCTCGCTTAATTCAGAAGCAATTAGTGCAATTCAACTTGAGCGTGCAACCCAACTTGAACTCATTAAACCTTAGCTCATTAAACCCTGCCAAAAATTCAATAAGGCAATGTCACCGATTTTTTCTGCTTATCAAATAACAGAGCAAGACGGAAAATCCGTCGGTCGTTTCGTCAATCTGTCGCTAGACGATCTCGACCTCGGCGAGGTGGTCATTCAAGCGCATTACTCCAGTGTCAATTACAAAGATGCCCTTGCCGCCACGGGTACGGGCAAGGTGGTGCGTCGCTTTCCCTGTGTGGGTGGAGTGGATGTGTCGGGTGTGGTGGTGCATTCTGACGATGCGCGTTTTGCCGTGGGTGATGAGGTGTTGGTCACGGGCTATGGTATGGGCGTGGATCACGATGGCGGGTTTGCCGAATATGCACGCGTGCCTGCCGATTGGGTGGTGCCGTTGCCGCAAGGGTTGACGCTATTTGCTGCGATGGCGTTGGGGACGGCGGGATTCACCGCCGCACTGGCGATACATCGTTTGGAGCAAAACGATTTGCGTCCTGAAAACGGTAAGGTGATCGTCACGGGTGCGACGGGCGGAGTGGGGAGCTTGGCGATTGTGATGCTGGCGCAACTGGGTTATCACGTGGTCGCGCTGACCGGCAAAAGCAGCGAACACGATTACCTGAAATCTTTGGGTGCAGCGGAAATTTTGTCGCGTAAAGATTTTCCGATGGGTACGCACGCGCTGGAAAAAGCGCAATGGGCAGGTGCGCTGGATGGGGTGGGTGGGGAAACGTTGGCATGGCTGACGCGCACCATGCAGCAAAACGGTGTGATTGCCAGCTTTGGTAATGCGGGCGGCACAGAGCTGCATACCACGGTGTTTCCGTTCATCCTGCGCGGGGTGCGGTTGATCGGCATCGATTCCGCCGCGACCGCGATGCCGCTACGCCAGAAAATTTGGCAGCGGCTTGCAACCGACTTATATCCCAAGCGGTTAGCACAAATCGCCCACTCCATCCTGTTCGCGGAATTGCCGCAAGTTTTTCCTTTGCTCATCCAAGGCAAGCAGAGTGGCCGCATCGTGGTGGCGATAATGCAAACCGTTTAGCGCAGTAGTAGGTACATTTGCTGCATGAAAGTTGCCCTACTTTTCATCCAGCTTAACTGCGATGTATGACGTGCCTTCACCGCGCTTGACCAACAATGCAACGTTGCGGCCATTCGGCACTTGTGCGAGAAATTCATTGAGTTGTTCGACTGAACGTAATGGCGTGTTACCTATCGCTAACAGCACATCGCCTTGATGCAACCCGGCTGACCGCGCAGCCGAGCCTTTCACATTTTCTACCAACAGACCACTGCTTACTTGCCACTCTTGTTGTTGCTCGGCAGTTAATTCGCTCACGTTGATACCCAAGCGACCAATCGTTGCGGCTGCCGAATTTTTATCTAGTTTTTCATTTGTACGCGCCAGATTGTTTTCGTCTGGAATCTCTGCAACCACGACGGTGAGTTGTTTCGTCGCCCCTTTACGCCACAAATCAACGGTCACTTTGTTGCCTGGTTTGGTTGCCGCAACGATACGTGGCAAGTCGCTGGAGCGGCTCACGGGCTTGCCATCAAACTTGAGAATGACATCGCTGGTCTCGATGCCGGCTTTATCGGCAGGCGAATCCTTTTCCACATTGCTAATCAATGCGCCGTCCGATTTACTTAAGCCGAATGATTCTGCCAATTCGTTGGTGAGTTCTTGAATAGTGACACCAATGCGCCCACGTGTAACCTTGCCATTGCTGCGCAATTGGTCTGCCACTTGTGTGGCGACATCAATGGGTATCGCAAAAGATAAGCCCATCGAGCCGCCAGAGCGGGTGTAGATTTGCGAATTGATGCCGACCACTTCGCCATTCATATTAAACAACGGCCCACCCGAATTACCCGGATTGATTGCCACATCAGTCTGAATGAAAGGTACAAGATTATCTTGAGGTAGGGAGCGACCTTTGGCACTGACAATGCCTGCGGTTACGCTGTTATCAAAGCCAAACGGAGAGCCAATCGCCACCACCCATTCGCCCACTTTGAGTTTCGTTGAATCGCCCTTGTCAATTTTGGGCAGCCCAGTCGCTTCAATTTTTAGTAATGCCACATCGGTTCGCTTGTCCGTGCCAACGACCTTCGCGATAAACTCCCGTCTATCGGTCAAACGCACGGTCACTTTGTCCGCGCCTTCGACAACATGTGTATTGGTTAAAATATAACCATCCGAGCTGATAATAAATCCTGAACCTAAAGATTGTGGCTCACGCTCTTGATCACGAGGAATTTGCGGGGCAAAACGGCGAAAAAATTCCGAAAATGGATCGCCACTTTCAGGCAGATTAGGTTGATCTTGAATGTTCGCAGCCACTTGGGTGGAGCTGATATTAACGACAGCCGCACCTTCTTTCTCAACAATCTGAGTGAAGTCTGGCAGCTCTCTGGATAACACTGAGCAACTAAACGTTAGCCCAACAAAAATCCCCCAAAGCGTAATTTTAGTGCGCATGTTTTCCTCAAATAGCACGGTAAATAACAAAGAGATGAATTACAGATTGCCGCGATACAAGCCCGTCAGATAAGGCTGAAAATAGCCTTTGGCGAACCGCAAGTAGATTTTCCTTGCGGCAACTAAACCGATCATCAAGCCAATCAATGCACCCGCGACCGCATACCCATCTTGTCCCGCTGCGCGACTAACCGCTAACGCACTGCCCAGTGCCGCTCCCACCAACAGGAGTAGCAGTGGCAGCAAATACGCTAAGGCTATGCCGCGCAGCACGATGCCTTCGCCGATTGCCACGACAACTTCGTCACCAACTTTTGCCTGGATGGAATTTTCTACTTTGAATAACCGTGGGCTGGCACAAAACAACTGACCTAATTTGCTTGATCCACAGCCTTTACCTTGGCATTGTTTGCAGCTAGAAACGTTATCGGATTCAACCATGGCATGTTGACCTTCCAGCTTAATGACGGTCGCACGAGTTTCTAACATGGCTATTTATTAACGTAGCGAATCGAGTCTAAAACTTTTACGATGGCGCGGGGGGGTCCTTCGCCCACCACTGTAAACAAATGATCGCCGACCACTTTGTGATACAGAGTGACTGCGCCACGACTCGATAGCCCGTCAAAGTCATCTTCATCGTGGTCATTGTGCTCGATAAATACGGATACGGCACTCAATCCGTCGGAATATACAATCTGCGTCACAGGTAAATGTTTACCATGCATGGGTCGCTCAAGCTCGGTGGTTTTTTTGAAGCCGGAAGGCAAAAATCTCACGACCCAACCGCTATTAAAAGGTGGGGACTTTTCAATGGAGTCCGATGTTTTGGTTTTGGCTTTCGCGTAATCATGACCTTTTTCGCCATGAAACGTTTTTTTCACATTGGCTTTTAACCAAGATCGGTCTAACTTTCCGCCAATTTGTAGTTGCGTAAAAGCATATTGCTCAACCATTTTATTTTTATCGTCTAACACGGCCGCTTTTAGCAGCAATCCGGATTCCGAGTGTACCCAGATTTTATGGCTGTACAGCAACGCATCTTTGGGTTGGAACAAAATCACCTGGGCATCAAACCCCGCCACGCGCTCTTTGCCAGCCAATTTGGCCTGATAATTTTCACTTAATGCGGACAATTGCTGGGGCAATAAGGAAGGGAAGCGGGCATTTTTTTGCTGGCTGTTCATCTCAACCATCCCATGGCTATCAGACATCCAAACGTGACCATGATGACGAATAATTTCGCGTTGAGGACCATCTAAACTTTCCAGTTTTTCGTACTCCACACCTGCTTCAGTCAAGTGCGTAATACGGGAAGTCTCTACAGCATCCGCATATTGATAAACAAACACCCCGCTGTATTCTGTTTCATGGCTGGCAAAGGCAACGGTTTTTAACCAATCTGCACAGGTTTCCTTTTCGCCGCCCAATACATTGGAGGTCAACAAGACTAACGATACGAAGAGGATACTGCGGAGTTTCATTGCCAATTTCTTCCTAATTATTTTGCTTCGCCATTATACGCAACAGCGCGAATGTAAGACGCACCGCCATTCATGTCCGTGCTGGGTGAGAACTCCTGATGCGCCAACAGATATTCGTTGGAGTCTTGGTTGAATTGCATGCTGGCTGGACGAAACGCGGCATTTTGTTGATTGACTGTCGGCGAAGTAGCCACTGTCGGGTTAATTTGTAGCGACATCCAAGCTACCACACCCACAGCCGTCAGCGTGGCAGCGGCAGACAAGGCAAAATAACGGGGATTTCTCCGCACCATGCTGATGCGTGGCGCAAGTACCGTCGGCTCTTGTTGAATTTTTGCACTGACCGTTGCACTTAAATCAGCGGGAATATGTTCGGGTTGACGTAGCGTATCGCCAATCAGATGGTAAATCTCCCACTTTTTGGTCGCCTCCAAATCTTTTCCAAGGATCGCCAAGCAACTTGCGGCCTCATCTTCAAACAACTCACCGTCCATCAATGCCGAAATACTTTGCTTCATGTTTACCACCTATTGTCCTTACTGGTATCTAACAAAGGTCGCAGATTGGCTGCGACCGCTTCACGCGCTCTAAAAATCCTTGATCTGACCGTACCAACGGGGCAATTCATCGCGCTGGCAATTTCTTCATAACTCAAGCCTTCAATTTCACGCAATGTTAAGGCAGTGCGTAAATCTTCAGGGAGTGCTAGTAATGATTTTTGCACTACATCGACAACCTGTTTGCTCATCAGTTCATTTTCTGGGGTATTTACTTCGCGCAACAGGCTGGCCTCCTCAAAGGACTCGGACTCCTCTGCATCAAATGGCGTACTGGTTGGGGCGCGACGTTTATTCGCCAATAGATAGTTTTTGGCGGTGTTGATGCCGATACGGTACAGCCAAGTATAAAAGGCACTTTCGCCACGAAAGCCCGGTAAAGCACGATAAGCTTTGATGAATGCGTCCTGGGTCACATCTTCAGCTTCGGCAGGGTCACGCACAAAGCGCGATATAAGCCGTCCCAGTCTGCGTTGATATTTTGATACCAGCAAATCAAAGGCGGCTTTATCCCCGCGTTGCACTCGTTCGACTAATTGTTGATCGATTTCTTTGTCCGACATGCCTTAATTTGCTTCATTTTTTTGACAACGCATCTTCTCATAACGTTAGCGTTTTAACCAGACGCGTAAATTAAGCTATAGTCCGAAACCATCACATTCATTAAAAATTCAGTTGCGACATTTCGACACTCTCATCATCGGCAGCGGTTTGGCAGGATTAACGCTTGCAATCAAACTTGCCGAACATCAAACCGTTGGACTCATCACCAAAAAATCTTTGCTGGATGGGGCGAGCGACAAAGCCCAAGGGGGTATCGCCGCCGTGTTGTCTGCGGACGATTCATTGGATGCCCACATTCAAGATACGCTGACCGCAGGAGCAGGATTGTGCGATGAGACGGCCACGCGCTTCGTGGTTGAGCATGGTAAAGCGTCGATTGATTGGTTGATTGATCAAGGCGTACCGTTTACCAAAGACAGCG
This sequence comes from Gallionella sp., assembly GCA_040079595.1. Classification (GTDB taxonomy): domain Bacteria; phylum Pseudomonadota; class Gammaproteobacteria; order Burkholderiales; family Gallionellaceae; genus Gallionella. Next base: position 13,512 of record JBEBKA010000024.1, on the reverse strand, counting down.
TTAGCGATATGGGCTATCACCTCACGCGAGAAGGCGGACACAGTCGTCGTCGCATCATTCATGCGGCGGATGCGACGGGTCATGCGGTGCAAGAAACACTGGCTGCGCGTGTACTGAAACACCCCAATATCACGGTACTGGAACACTATATGTCGGTGGATTTAATCACCAGCAAAAAACTGAATTTGCCAGGAAACGTTTGCTACGGAGCGTATGCCTTGAACACCGCAAGCGATGAAGTGATCACCATCGCCGCACACAATACTATTTTAGCCACGGGCGGTACGGGCAAAGTGTATCTCTACACCACCAACCCAGATACCGCGACAGGTGATGGCATTGCCATGGCGTGGCGTGCAGGCTGTCGCGTTGCCAACATGGAGTTTGTTCAATTTCACCCTACCTGCTTGTATCACCCGCACGCCAAATCATTTTTGATTAGTGAGGCGGTGCGTGGCGAAGGGGGTATTTTGAAGTTGCCAGACGGCACTCGCTTCATGCCTGGCCACGATGAACGCGCCGAACTCGCGCCGCGCGATGTTGTTGCCAGAGCCATCGATTTTGAAATGAAAAAGCACGGACTGGATTGTGTTTACTTGGACATTTCGCATCAGCCACTGGCGTTTTTGCAAGAACATTTCCCGACCATTTATGCGCGCTGCCTCAGCCTAGGTATTGACATCAGCCAAGAGCCTATCCCTGTCGTCCCTGCGGCACACTACACCTGTGGTGGCATAGCTGCCGATTTGAGTGCGCGCACGGATGTCGACAATCTTTATGCGGTGGGTGAAACGGCATACAGTGGATTGCATGGCGCAAATCGGCTTGCCAGCAATTCTTTATTGGAATGTTTGGTGTTTGCCGACGCTGCCGTGCGAGATATTTTGGGTAAGCCCAAACAAGCTATTCCACCCTTGCCCGCTTGGGATGAAAGCCGCGTTACCGATGCCGATGAGCAAATTGTCATTTCGCACAATTGGGCAGAGTTGCGTCATTTTATGTGGGACTATGTGGGCATAGTACGCACCAACAAACGTCTGCAACGTGCACAACACCGCATTCAATTGCTGCAAGACGAAATCGACGAGTATTACGCCAACTTTCACGTCAGCTCGGATTTATTAGAGCTACGCAATCTGGTGTTGAACGCGGAGTTGATTGTGCAAAGTGCTTTGTTGCGTCACGAAAGTCGCGGTCTGCATTTCAGCAAGGACTATCCTGATTTGCTGAATACCGCCCAGCCAACTTTACTGATGCCGAAGCAACACTGAAGTTGGAGACGACGGAGCTGGCATCGCGCTAGCCATCAATAGCAATACTCGCATCCGCCTAAACTGTTCCGAGTCAAATGAGTCGCGAAAAATTACCCGCGAAGCACTGAGGTAATCTCCTTCAAATGTCACGCGCAACATTACTATTTTCGAGAGTGCTATGCTCTTGCTGGATAGCGCGCCGATTCGCTGCGAGCCATTTTGCATACGAACGGTTACCGCGTTGTCGTGCAATGAAATTTCACGCCAAGAAAAGGGAAGGTACAAGTTCACATCACGCAGCCAAAAGTAAGCCAAGCTTGCCAAACTCAATCCTAGCAACACCATTTTTGCAACCCAAGGGATGTTGAGTAGAGCAACTATGCAGGCGCAGCCCACATGTAGGAACAGTAACAGCACAGCGAAATAATGCGAAGGCTTTACCACCGCCTTAAAAATTAAATCCTGCATGGTTCGACGTAAGCGGAAATTAGAAAGAATAAAACGATAGAACCGCGACCAGAATTAACACCAGAATCATTAATAGTAAAAAACTACTGCTGGCGGTTTGTGAAGAGGTGTCAACCCAACTTTCGTGTTTGACAGGCTGCAAAATTTTGGCTTTTTTTCCTGCCTCTTGAATGGCTTCCGAGCTGGGAACAGCCAATTTTAAGGTCTTGGATAACTGGTCGACCTCTGTTGCGGAAGCAGTCAATGCCGCCAAGTGCATGGTTGCCGCAGCCGAGTCAAACGCCTGGGAAATGACACGCTGCGATGTAGTGCTTTCCTCATCTTCGCTTGCATCCATTCGTGCGGTAATATCGAACGCATCGGGCAACATTTTTTCGCCGCCTTTGGCTGATTTGGGAGAATCCCCCCGATGCCCTGAGCGAGGCAGCATGTCCCGACATGAACGTAAATCTTCGGCAAAATCTTTCGCCTCTTGATAGCGATCTTCCAAACCTTTCGTCAATGCTTTCGCCACAATAAAGTTAACCATTTGCGGCACAGCAGGGTTCAAAGTATTGGGCGGGGCGGGTATGGTATTCAGCGTTTGATACATAATCGCATTAACGTTGTCACCCACAAATGGGGCTTGTCCGGTCAACATTTCATAGAGCATCACACCCAATGAAAATATATCGGAGCGTTGATCGGTAAACTTACCCATCACTTGCTCTGGCGACATATATTTCGGTGAACCCAGCACCATGCCTGTTTGCGTGCGCACCGCAGAAGAAGCCATGCGTGCAATACCAAAATCGGTAATTTTCACATGCCCATCTCGCACCACCATGATATTGGATGGCTTAACATCACGATGCACAATGCCAAATTCATGTGCGTAAGCTAATCCCGATGCCACTTGCGCAACAATATCCAACACTTGATGCACGGGCAACAACCCGCCGTCATTCATAATGTCGCGCAGCTCGCGTCCTTCCAGAAACTCCATCGCAATGTAAGCCACATCATCATTTCTACCGACATCATAAATCGTGACAATATTGGGGTGACTCAAGCGACCTGCTGCTTTAGCTTCCTGATAAAACCGACCTTCGTATTCCTCCATCTCGTCGGAGGCGAGACTGAGATTGATGGTTTTAATCGCCACCACGCGATCAATCAATGGATCGCGAGCGCGATAAACCACGCCCATTGCGCCTTGACCGAGTTCGCTCAATACCTCATAACGCCCTAAATGACTAATCATTTTGGTTTATCCAAGATAGATATGGCATGGCAATAAAGGTAGGTCGCATCGCTATTTACAAAAATCCGGATTAACGGATACCGTTACACCCGCCTTAAATTTAATAATTTTCCAATCCATGCCTTTTGTGTGGCTAACCACCACCAAATGGCGACCTGGTACAACAGGAATGACCAGTGGTGCTGCGCCCATTTTGCCCTTGCTCTTGCCGCCCACAAACACCTCGGCACCATCTAGGCATGTGACCGACAAAATCGCATTTTGCCCCACTCCAACAGGGCTATCTTCTTCAGCAACGGAAGGGGGTGTCGTGATGAGCTCTTTAACAGGGCTGACTGCGGCATTTTCTTGGGTCGCATCCGCAATAGAAACATCCTGTTGCGTTGCTTCCGATGTGAGAGTGGGTTGCTTGACTATCAAAGCAGGCGAATCAGACAACACACCCTTGTCTTTTTTCTTGACCGTTTCCACTTGGGTTGTCGCCACAGCAGTCACAGGCAAATCAGTGGGAACTTCAATCACTTCAGGGTAATTATCCACGTTTACAGAGGTATCTGGCGTTTTCGTGGATACTGATTTTGGTTGAGGCACATTCACCGTCGAATTCGAATCATTTCCCAATAGGCGTGATGTGCCTGGGCCGATCAAAATTTCTTCCGATATTTCCAATAGTGCTAACAAGCCTATGACCAGTAACACCGCGTAAATTACGCGCTTCACGGGACCTGCACGTTCAAAACTTCTCAGTAAATTAGTTTGCAAAAACCGCAAGCCATACACGGCTGGACGCAAGCTGGTTAGGGTGGCATCCAATGCCTTGGCTAACCCTTTTTTATTCACCTTCGTCCCTTTTTTATTGGCTTTCTCCCCTGGGAAGCCAATGGCATACACCTCATGCTCTCTTACATGTTTGTCCGTGCGTGAACCTTGGTAATGGAACATTCCCGCATATTGGGGAGAAAGGCGCGAGACTGCATCGTAGTACGAGCGAGACACCAGCACTTGGCTTGCATCGGCAAAGCCCATCACACGTTGCGCAACATTGATTCCATCGCCGACGATATTAGGCTGCCCGTTAATATCTCTGACTAGCCGCACCGGGCCCAAGTTAATCCCCATGCGAACCAGTAGCGGATGATTGAGATTGGGGTCTTCATTGGCAAGGCTTTCACGCAAGCTAAGCGCGGCCTTAAGGGCATCTTCCACGTCACCGAGAAAGTTGATCGCCGCACCATCTCCCGTATCTAAAATAATACGATCCGTAACAGGCACGTCTCGAATGGCAGTCGAAAGATAGGTATTAAACCTTTCTTTCAGGGATATTTGTCCCATCACGGATTTCTTGGAATAACCCACTATATCCAAGAAAAAAACGCTGCACATTATGGTTTTATTATCAGGCTCTTCCATTCAAATTTTCAGCATGTCGGAATTAACCGATCCTCACAATATCTTGGCAGCCTCTTTCGCCGCGTTTTACTACTTGAATTTTAGTGGCACTCAACGTTTTACACCAGCTCTGCTTTTTGTAGCGCGAGGCGCAGGCTTGCGCCCAACTGTTCGTACTTTAGCAGAAACGGGGGGAACATTATTAGGTAACGCTGATGTTTTATTTACCGCTGGTGTCTCCGCAGCGATTCCATCCACTTCACCTACCCAGCCTAACACTTTTGCAATCTCGCCTTCGCCCAATTCCGCCGTCATGCCGCGCTTCAGGCGCGGCGGCAGATTAATCAAGCCAAAACGCACCCGCATTAAGCGGCTGACGGGCAAACCCAAGGCATCAAAGGTACGTCGCACCACGCGATTTCGCCCCTCTTTCAACATCACGCGATACCAATGGTTAAACCCTTCTCCGCCGTGATCTTCGAGCTTCTCAAATTTCACCGGACCATCTTCCAACTCCACGCCTTGCTTGAGTATCAAGTCAATTTGCGTGTCGGATAATTTGCCTTGCACACGTACCGCGTATTCCCGCTCAACCTCGAAGCGTGGGTGCATTAAACGATTTGCCAACTCACCCGATGTGGTAAAAATCAATAAGCCGCTGGTATTAAAATCTAGCCTGCCGATGGCAATCCACTTTTGTCCGCGCAACTTGGGTAATTTGTCAAAGACACTGATGCGCTTTTCGGGATCGTCACGGCTGACAATTTCACCTTCCGGCTTGTGATAAAGCAGAATACGCACGGCTTGGTCACGTTCGCCAATGCGGATGGTGCGCCTCTCTGCTTTGACCAAATCACCTTCCACCACACGCATACCCAACGTGGCTGGTTCGCCATTGACGGTTACACGTCCCTGGGTAATCCACTCTTCCATCTCGCGCCGAGAGCCTAGCCCCGCTTGAGCGAGTGCCTTTTGTAATTTTTCGCCTTGCTCATTCATCATTAGTTTTATGCCGCTATTTTTCTACGTTCCAACAAGGCCTGAGCAAGCGTGCCACTATCCACTTGCTCTAGCTCACATCCCACAGGCAGACCTCTTGCGATACGCGAGACTTTAACACCTTGGGCTTGCAGCAGGGCAGCTAGATAGTGTGCGGTGGCATCGCCCTCCACCGTAAAATTGGTCGCCAAAATTACTTCGCACGACTGTTCTTGAGTTCTCTTGACCAACCGTTCAAGGTTTAGTTCTTTCGGACCGATGCCGTCCAAGGGAGAAAGTTTACCCATCAACACAAAGTACAAGCCGCGATAACACTGAGCCTGCTCCATCATCAACAAATCGGCGGGCATTTCCACCACGCACAACATGTTAGCATCGCGATGCGGCGAGTCACATAAATCGCAGACTTCTGTCTCGGAAAAATTATTGCACTTGATGCAGTGTTGGATGTTGTTGGTCGCTTGCTCCAATGCTTTTGCCAGATTCAACGCACCAGCCCGATCCCGTTGCAGTAGATGGTAAGTCATGCGCTGCGCGGATTTCGGCCCGACACCGGGTAAGCAACGCAATGCTGTGATCAATTCTTCTAAGTGAGATGGCATTATTTAGAACGGCAGCTTCATTCCGGGTGGCAATCCCATACCTGCCGTAAAGCCACTCATGCGTTGCTGCGAAGCCGCTTCGGCATTTTTCATTGCATCGTTGAGAGCCAGCACAATCAAGTCTTCCAGCATGTCTTTGTCGTCCGATAACAGGCTGTCGTCCAATGACACGCGGCGCACTTCATGCCCGCATGTCATGGTTACTTTAACCATGCCAGAGCCAGCCTGACCTTCCACTTCCACGCTTGCCAACTCAGCCTGCACTTTCTGCATGTTTTGCTGCATTTGCTGCGCCTGCTTCATCATCCCGCCCAAACCGCCCTTCATCATGTTTGCTTCCTCCTAAATTTGCTGTATCGGTTTAATAGACTCAGCAATCAAACTCGCGCCTAACTCTCGTTGCGCTTCGATTACAAAGCTGTCCTGAGCAATCGCCTCATGGGCTTGCTGTTGCTTAAATTGCTTGTCGTTTTGCTCAATAATGGCTGGTGTGGCGACATCCACTTTGCCCAGTACGATGTTCAGTTTAATCGGCTTGGCAAAGTATTCGCTCAAGGCTTGCTGCAATTTATCGCTCGCCATTCTGGTTTGAGAATGTTTATGTTCATGCGACAAACGCAACGTGATTACATCACCAGAAAAATTTTCCAGCACGCAGTTTTTTGCCAATTGCTGCGCCATGCTTTGCACATTTAGTTGGCTCAACAACGTCGCCCAATCGGGGTTGCCGCCATTTTCGACTTTACTGCTTGCCACCGTCACCTGCGCAGGTTTTACTGCGATTTGCTTATCGACGGGTTGCGCCACTGACATCTGGCGTGCCGCTTCTTTGTCTGGCCTGAACGCCAGCATACGCAACAAGGTCATGGTAAACCCCGCATATTCATCGGGAGCCAAATCAATTTCGTCCCGACCATGGATCGCAATTTGATAATACAACTGCACTTCTTCTGCCGTTAGTGAACTCGCTAACTCGCTCAATCTTTCCCTGTCAGGATCGTCGTCAGCAATCGCTTGCGGCACGGTTTGTGTCAAAGCAATGCGGTGCAACAATGTTGCCAAATCTTGCAAGGCAGCCTCAAACACTACACTGCGCGTTGCCATGCTGTCCGCAATGCTCAGCAGTTGCGAGCCGTTTTTCTCGTGCAATGCGCCCAGCAAATCAAACAAGTAACTTTGGTCGATTACCCCTAGCATGGTCGCCACCACCGCTTGCTCCACCTTACCCGCAGCGAACGCAATCGCTTGATCCATCAAACTTAATGCATCGCGCATACTACCTTGTGCAGCTCGCGCTATTAAATTTAGTGCGGGCAACTCAAAGGAAATTTTTTCTTGCTCCAACACATATTGCAAATGTGATGAAATCAGACTTGGCGACAACTGTTTCAAATTAAATTGAAGGCAGCGCGACAATACCGTGACTGGAATTTTCTGCGGATCGGTCGTCGCTAAAATAAATTTAACGTGGCTGGGCGGCTCTTCCAATGTTTTCAACATCGCGTTGAATGCCGATTTGGAAAGCATGTGCACTTCGTCGATGATGTAAACCTTAAAGCGCCCGCTGCTCGGCGCATACAGCGCGCTTTCGAGCAACTCGCGCATGTTATCCACTTGCGTATTCGAGGCGGCATCCAACTCAATCAGATCAACAAATCGACCGCTATCAATTTCCTTGCAAGCATTGCACACGCCGCATGGTGTGGCGGTGATGCCCGTTTCACAATTTAGAGATTTAGCATAGATACGCGCGATAGTGGTCTTGCCAACGCCGCGTGTACCTGTAAACAGATAGGCGTGATGCAAACGGTTCTGCGTGAGGGCGTTGGTCAGCGCGCGCACCACATGCTCCTGCCCCGCAAGTTGCGCAAAAGTCTTAGGCCGCCACTTGCGTGCCAGTACGGTAGTTGCTGACAAGTTATGCCACGCTGATGATGTCTGAAACGAATCTAAGCTTAATAGTTTTTTCGATTCGAAAAGCAGACTGCTTGATTGAATAAATGTCGATAGCGATTTTTTTCATTGCTGCTCCACATCTAAAGGGTAGCGCACCCGAAATTAGGAGGCGAGCCTTACCCCCGGCACTTGCAATAAGTGGCTGTGGCTGCTTCCTTCCGGACCTGACCAGATTCACCACCTCACAATGCGGGGAGACCCGCCAATTTGGTAACTTACAACGCACGCAGTATAGCAATACACACGTTATTTAGCTTGGAAAAGTATGTGAATTTGGTTGTTGCTGACTAGCGGTTGCAAAAAACTATGGTCAACATGGGGAATCCATTAGAATTGGGCTGGTTGGTTAATTAAGGCAGATATGGACATCATCTTTCTACGCGAACTCAAGGTCACCACCTTAATCGGCATTTACGAACGGGAAAAGCGCGTGCCGCAGACGTTGCAGATCGACCTCGACATCGCGCTGCCCAACAGCCGTGCCTGCACCAGCGACGACATCAACGACGCGCTGGATTATGCCGATGTCGCGCAGCACATCCAGACCGTGTTGAGCGAAGGGCATTTTTCACTGCTGGAAACGCTGGCAGAACACATCGCACAAATCATCCTCAAGGACTTCAACGCGCCGTGGGTGAAAGTCAGCGTCGCCAAACTGCAAGCGATACGTAACTGCAAGATGGTGGGGATTAGTATTGAGCGGGGGCAGATCAAATGAAAGCAGGGGCGGTTTAATCCGCCCCTGCTTACTGCAAAGAATGGAAATTTATTACCTATTTGGTTGCATTGGTTGCAGCATCATTTGTTTTTGCAACATGAATTGTCCAGCTGCCGTATCAGCATTTGTCTTAGCTGCTTCGGCAGAAGTCTTAGCTGCTTCGGCAGAAGTCTTTTTGGCATTTGCTGTTGCTGTCTCGTTTTTGACCATGTCGCCAATTTGACCTATTACAGATTTCTGCGCCTCTAAAACATTGTCTGCATTCAGCCAGCCATTCGCACCCGCTTCACAAATACGGTAAAGCATTTCTCTTGCAAGCAGCACAATCTGCGTTCTCCCTGCAAGCTCCAGAGCTGTCGTAGCTGTTTGGAGGTCTAGGCTTGCATTGTTTTTGTTTGCAGCTTCGTTTGATGCTTCCTGAGCTGCATCTTTGGAGGTGTTCTTGCTTGTATTATCTGTTGAGGCTTGTGCCAATAATTTTAATGTGGAGGACATCGTAACGTCTGGAGCTGGCTCTGTACAACTGTAAATTACATCGGTCTTTTTGCCGTCTTTATCTATGAAGAATTTTAAGGTCTGCGTCCTAAGCTCTGTAGGCATGGAAATAATCTCAGCGCCTTGTGATTTGAGGCTAACAGAATCTGCTTTTCTTTGAGGCTGCAAATCCATACTGCTGCAACCAGAAAACAAGACTACAGCCATCGCTACCGTTACAGTCCATATTGCTTTTGATTCTCGCTTTTGATTCTCGCTTTTGATTTTCATTTTGATCCCCTTTTTTGATTGGTTAGAACTTTTGCAGAGAACACGCGCTATTAAATATAACAATCACCACGAGATAGCGCGCGTAAATACTACAACAAAAAGACTAATGTTGATATGAGATTCAATTGCAGAATTACGGTTTTTACCTTTCTCCTTCCCACACGAGGAGGGCATGACTATCCTCTCGGATGATGCTCCGCGTGCAATTTCTTCAACCGCTCCCGCGCCACATGCGTATAAATCTGCGTCGTGGAAATATCCGCATGGCCCAACAACATTTGCACCACGCGCAAGTCTGCGCCGTGATTGAGCAGATGGGTGGCGAAGGCGTGGCGCAAGGTGTGCGGCGACATCGGCTTAGTTATTGCGCCGCGCTGCGCGTGCTTTTTGATGAGATACCAGAACATCTGCCGCGTCATACCCTCGCCGCGCGCGGTGACAAACAGCGCGTCACAGATTTGTTCGCCCAATAACACACCACGACCATCGGCCTGATAGCGGCGCAGCCAGTCCAACGCTTCTTCGCCCAACGGCACAAGGCGTTCCTTGCTGCCCTTGCCCATCACGCGCACCACACCCATGTCCATACTCACTTGCGTGATGCGCAAGGTCACCAACTCGGACACGCGCAAGCCAGTGGCATACAGCACTTCAAACATAGTGCGATCACGCAAGCCCAATGGCGTTTGTATGTCCGGTGCGTTGAGCAGTTGTTCGACATCCTGCTCGGTGAGCGTCTTGGGCAGATTGCGCGGCAATTTGGGTGTATCAATTTGCAAGGTAGGATCGGTGGTGATTTTGCCTTGCCTAAGCAGATAGCGAAACAGCCGCTTGAGGCTGGAGATGTTGCGTCCCGTGCTGCTGGGCTTGGCTTTTTGCTCGACGACTAGATGCGCGAGATAGCCTTGTATGTCGGCGTGGGTGGCTTGCAGGATGAATGCGGCACGCTGTTGCTCCAGCCATGCAGCGAACTTGGTTAAATCGCGCCGATAGCTTTCCAAGGTGTTGCGCGACAGGCCATCTTCAAGCCACAGATTGTCGTTAAACTCGTCGAGGAGGTCGGCGTTGTTCACCTTCGCTCCCCTCGCCCCTTGCGGGAGATAACCAGCGACTTGGCGGCTTTTCCGCCTAGTCGAGTGGCTAGTGGCTTTATCAGGGGCTGGGGGAGAGGGGGCTGCACATTTTCACCCTCTCCCCAACCCTGCGTCAATTCCGCATCGGCTTTAGCCGATAGCGGATTGCCTACTTTTAGTGCTCCCATCAAGGGAGAGGGAGTTGCTCCCTCATGCGCCAACAACCACCGCTTAATGTCCAACGCGTTACCGCTCGCCTGGTGGATAAAACCACCGAGGCTAGATTTACCCACGATGCGATGACAGGGAATGATGATAGGAATGGGGTTCGCGCCACAGGCTTGTCCAACGGCTTGGGCAGCGGATTTCAATTCGGATGCAATTTCGCCGTAGCTACGTGTCTTGCCTCGCGGGATATTGCACATGGCTTGCCAGACTTTTTGCTGATGCGCTGTGCCGTTGGGCTTAAGTGGCACGGAAAATTTCGCATCGGGGTTTGCAAAGTAGGCAAGTAACTGATCGCATGCTTTTTGTGCCAGCTCAGTGCTTGCACGTTGCGGCTTTTCAGCGGCAGGAAGCCAATCAATCCCTGTCAGCGCGCTGTCATCGCAACGTATGCCGAGTACGCCTATGGGTGTTGCCAGCTTTGCTTGATAGTCCATGCTGCAATGATAACGCACACGTCATTCCCGCGCAGGCGGGAATCCAGTGGCTTTATTCAACAGGCTTTTAGGTTTCGTCCCCGCGTTGCAGGGGAATAGTTTAATTCGCTGGATTCCCGCCTGCGCGGGAATGACGGAGTTTGTACAATAAAAAACGGAAGCCGAAGCTCCTGTTTTTATCCAGCAAAAAAACTTGCTCGCGTTTAAGCGCGGATTGCAAGCTTTTCTTTGATACGTGCTGATTTGCCTGAACGTTCGCGCAAGTAGTACAACTTGGCGCGACGCACTGAGCCGCGACGCTTCAATTCAATGCTTGAGATGATCGGTGAGTAGGTTTGGAAGGTACGTTCTACGCCTTCACCTGCGGAAATTTTACGCACGATGAAGCTAGAATTCAGACCACGATTGCGCTTGGCAATGACGACTCCTTCAAAAGCCTGAACACGTTTGCGTTCGCCCTCGACCACGTTTACGCTTACGACGACAGTGTCGCCAGGTGCGAATGCAGGAATGGTTCTACCCAAACGTGCAATTTCTTCTTGTTCCAATTGTTCGATCAAATTCACTTTACTGCTCCTTTATTATCGGATCTTGTTCCTTCTGAAACGCTGCCAGAAGCCGAGATTCCTCTTTAGTTAATGTCCGCTTAGCCATTAAATCCGGCCTGCGCAACCACGTCCTGCCCAACGACTGCTGAAGCCGCCAACGCTGTATATCTGCATGATTGCCAGACAACAACACCGGGGGCACGGCTTCACCATTAAACACTTCGGGGCGAGTGTAGTGGGGACAGTCCAGCAAGCCTTGCACAAAAGAATCTTGCTCGGCTGATTCGGCATCACCCAACACACCGGGCAGCTGCCGTACCAAACTATCCACCAACACCATCGCCGCCAATTCACCACCGGATAACACATAATCACCGATGGAAATTTCTTCATCTACCATTTGACGTATCAGGCGTTCATCCACACCTTCATACCGTCCCGCCAACAGAATCAAACCTTCATCTGCTTGCGCTACTAATTCTTTTACAACACCTTGACTGAGTGACCTGCCTTGTGGCGACAAATACACCACCCGACTTTTTTTCACACCACTCGCTGCTTGCCGCTGCCTGGCTGCGTTGATCGCGCCTGCCAACGGCTCACCCAGCATCACCATTCCGGGGCCGCCACCATAGGGTCTATCATCAATGGTGCGGTAATTATCTGTGGTGAAATCACGCGGATTCCACGTCTTTAAAACATACTTGCCTTGCTCCGCCGCCCGTCGTGTGATGCCGTATTGCGTTAACGCATCGAACATCTCAGGGAACAACGTGATGACATCAAATATCATCTTAAGTAATCTGCCGACCAGTCAACTTGAATGGTCTTGTTCTTCACATCCACTTGCTTGATTGCGCTAGCCACAAACGGAATCAATATCTCGCCGCTGTCGCCCTGCACCATCAGCACTTGATTCGCGCCCGTTTCCAGCAATTGCTTCACCAACCCCAACGTAACACCCGCTTCATTGACCACGGACAAGCCGATCAAATCACTCCAGTAGTATTCATCGTCTGGCTGCTTGGGCAAGCTATCGCGTGGTACGGCAATCAACAAGCCTTTTAGCTTTTCGGACGCATTGCGGTCTGGGCAGTTAGGCAATAAAGCCGCTAAGGTTTTATTGTGCGCTTCACACTCTAAAACTTTAACTTCCTGCCACGGACCTTGCTCTGAGCCTATCCACCAAGTTTTATAATCCAACAGACTATCGAGATACTCGGTGTAAGGCTGAATTTTGACCCAACCTTTTATGCCATGCGCGGAAGCGACCCGCCCCATGATAACCATCGGTGACTCTAAATAATCAGATTTCATCTCAACTGCTGCGTTGCAAGAAAAATTTCTTGCTGACATATCGAAACATATGTGGCGCGACGAAATTTTCTCGCGCCTTGCATTTGAGCGAACTCTGAATTTTTAGATGTCCCCGCAATTATTTAGGCTGCGACAGCTGCTGCACCACCACGCTTAACCAACTTGGCAACAGCGTCGCTCAACTGCGCGCCCTTGCTTTGCCAATGGCTAACGCGAGCCAGCTCCAAACGCAAACCTTCTTGGCCTTCAGCAGCCAACGGGTTGTAAAAACCAACGCGCTCGATAAAGCGACCATCACGACGATTGCGTGAGTCCGCTACTACCACATTAAAAAACGGACGATTCTTAGAACCGCCGCGAGAAAGACGAATGATGACCATATAAAACCTATCTTAAAAATAAATTAGCCCAGCGAAGGGGCGCGGATTCTACGACATTTTGGGGGTGGCGCGCAACCCGTATTATATTCAAAGGGTTTATGAGGCTCAATCGACAAAACGCTTCTATCCATTCCTGTCT
>JBEBKA010000023.1:0-32903 GCA_040079595.1 Gallionella sp. | reverse complement strand
CCCTGCAAGAGGGAGGGAATGTTGTCGCTAACGCGGGTTACGAATTGGTCTGGACGGCCTCACACCAAACCGCGCAAGCCATGTTAAGTTGGGATGACGCAACTTTCTTGAGTGAATTGCAGCAACAGTTTGGTGATCGCGTTGGAGATTTTTTAACCGTGAGTAAACGCACCTGCTTCCCGCTCGGCCTGAGGCGCGCGCCGCAACAAACGCCGCAACCGCACGTGGTATTGCTCGGCAATGCCGCGCAGACTTTGCATCCCGTGGCGGGACAAGGTTTTAACTTGGGGCTGCGCGACGCGTGGGAATTGGCTCAGGAAATTTTAAATGTCACACCTGACGCATTAGGCAAAGAAGCGATGCTCAACGATTACCGCAAGCAACGCCGCACAGACAGGGAAGCGGGGATACGCTTTACCGATAGCTTAGTGAGGCTGTTCTCTAACGACTTGCCGTTAGTCAGCGCGGGTCGCGCCGCTGCGCTCACTGCGCTGGACTGCTTACCGTTTGCTAAGAGGTTTGTGGCAAAGCGAATGATGTTTGGGGCGAATGGTTAATACAGCTTCAAGAGGTATTGTTCGACAACATGACCTTTCAACTCTTGCATATTCCATTTATAAAAAGTGTCCTCCGTGTCAAATTAACATTCTACGAAACGTTGAACTCTTTTAAACTCAGCTTACGTCAGAAGCCAAATTTTCCGAGCAGGGAGAGTTGGTTCGCCATGGGAATGCACCCTGAAGTGCCAGTTGGAAGTCGGCGTTTTTTTCTGTTGTGAGTCTCGATCCGATGAAGGTGGATTTCGCGCCGTTCAGTAACGCCAGATCGTCCGCAAACACAGGGCTGAATTAACGAAAGCAGTCAATTTTTTGACTATCCAGCCAATTGTTTTCCGTGCGTACGTTTTGCCACAACGATATGTAGCACCGCAGCAATGCTTAAGTACATAAATGCGCTGATTTGGTAAGGCATGAAATACTTCGCCACGCTGCTTGCGTATTCCCACGCGGACATTTTTTCAAAGTATCCCGCCAGCAAGTAGAAGCTGGTGTTGGAAATCAGGAATGCAAGACTGATTGCGCTCGCTGCAATCACGGCAAATTCTATCAGGCTGTACCAAGTGAATTGGTAACGTTTGGCAAAGAAGCGACCCGCGTAAAACAGCACCGCGTAAGTCGGAATCAAAAACCAATAGGCGGGTGAAAAACACCAGTCGCTCACGCTGGCATAGTTAAACGCGAAATAATCCGCCAGCCCCGCAACCACCAACAAAATGGGAAATGCGATAAAGGGCAAATAAAATCCAGCCAGCAAAAACGCCGCCAGAGAAGCATCGGGCAGGTGGGTCAGAGAATCGAAATGATGCGAGCGGGTCACTGCCATCAGCAGCATTAACAACGCGCACAGCGCGATAGATTTAGCATGAGTTGTATTCATCGCAGTACTCCTTAAATTCGTTGAGATAAAACATGCACACCTTATCACAAAGGGGGTGCAAGAAATGGCAAGGGGCGCGCCCCTTGCCGCTTAAAACAACTTTCAAATTACTGTTGGTATTGCAGCCCCACAAACACGGTACGACCCAAACTGTTGTAGCTATACACGTCGGAATAATTGCGATTGGTCAGATTGTCAACGCGTGCCAATACATTCAGGTGTGCATCGATCTTGTAGTTGGCAGTCAAGTTTAAGAGATGATAGCTGGTCAATGTGCGTGCGCCATCTTTCCGCTCACCGCTGTAACGCACCTCTGCTCCCGCGTTTAATTTGTCGAAATCGCGTGTGGCGGCAATACTGGCAAATTCTTCGGCACGACGCGCCAACAGTTGACCCGTTGTGGCATCACGCGGATTTTGCGTAGTCATATTGGCTTTCAAGTGATGCTCGCCAAATGTACCCGCGTAGCTCAACACCAGCCCGTCAATTTGTGCCTGCTTAACATTTATCATTGTGGTAAATGTGCTATCAACAGCAATCAAATCGCGAATGCGATTATCAAAATACACCGCGTCAAATCTATGCCCATTTGCAGCATAGTGCAAACCCATTTCTTTATTTTCTGAACGCTCTGGATGCAAATTGGGATTAGAGAAGCCGGGAAAAAAGAGATCATTAAAGGTAGGAGCTTTGAACGCGCTGCCGAGATTTGCTGTAACCCGCCAATGATCCCCATAGGACAACGCATAACCCAACATGCCGGTATTGGCTTTACCAAAATCCGAGTAACGATCATGGCGTAAATTCAGTTGCACTTGATGTGCGCCATATTCCGCCACATAGCCGCCCAATAAGCTATTCACCTTGCGGCTGGTTT
Source organism: Gallionella sp. (assembly GCA_040079595.1). Classification (GTDB taxonomy): domain Bacteria; phylum Pseudomonadota; class Gammaproteobacteria; order Burkholderiales; family Gallionellaceae; genus Gallionella. Next base: position 30,589 of record JBEBKA010000023.1, on the reverse strand, counting down.
GATTAAACTGGGTTGTGGAAGATACTTTTTGACCCAGATGTTCAGCCGCCAAATTTGCATGTTGATGATCGGAAAGTTTCAGTTCGTTTTGCCAAGTCAACTGATTGTTGGTGGTCTCGAAGCGCGACTGCTGCGCATCGTTTTTAAGGTCACGATTTTCATCCGATCCTTTTGCCAAACGTAACGAGCTATGCCACATTGCACCCAACTGGTTATCTGAAGCGAGTGACAGCTTGTCGATATTAGCCAGCGAGTTATTGCGATCAGTAGGTACACCGAAAGCGTTATCGTATTGGCTATCGCCACGCGTCTTGAATACCGAGGCGGACAACTGATGATCGGCGTTCACGGCATACTTCACTTGCGCATTAAGTGTGGTGTTGTCGTAACCGTCATTATCGGGGTTGGCGTTGGGGGAGGGGCTGGTATTGATTGCAGAAATCCCGTCGGTTTTGGCTTTGCCGACATTCACGCTGAATGAAGTGGCATCCACATTACCCGAATAGCCTGCCGACGCACGCCGCGTGCCATGGCTACCCACGCCAAAACTCGCATTCAACGCTGGTGTGCCATGCCCACGCTTGGTGAACAATTGGATCACGCCACCAATCGCTTCAGAACCGTACAGGCTGCTGACGTTACCGCGTACCACCTCAATACGTTCGATGCTATCCAGCATGATGTGTTCGAGAGCCGTCGTACCAGCCGTTGCGGAATTGATGCGCACGCCATCCAGCAATACCAACACGTGACTGGAATTTGTGCCGCGCATAAAAGTGCTGCTTACGTTGCCCAAGCCGCCACTTTGCACCACTTCAACACCCGCTAACGAACGCAGTAAGGTTGGCACATCTGGCACACCAGACTGGCGAATCTCTTGCTCGTTTATCACTGTAGTATCGGCAATGGTTTGCGCAAGCGGTTGCGGCATCCGCGTTGCCGTCACCACCATTTCATCCAACACGATAGGCTCTAAGGGTCTTTCTGCAAAAGCCGCAGACGTAAAGGTCACCGCACTGAGTAGTGCGGCGTTGATCCAGTTTTGTTTCATGATTTATTTCCTGAGTAAATTCCAAGCGTCCCCGTTGGAATGTTAATAATCAGGACATGCGGCGAGCAGAGCAATTTCTAAAGACCTCTGTACAACGTAGCGAGCCAAGTTGAGGCAAGGCAAAAAATAGTGAGAAACCGGAATGTACATTTTGGTACATGAGGATTTCGAACAATTTTTTAACGCGGCATCAGTGAGCGTAGTAGTTGTACAGAGGTCTTTTCGATGCGCCACCCGCAGCATCTCCTGTACTTTTGCTCTCAGGCCGGTATCCGGGCTCACAAGACTAAACGCATCGCCTTCCCATAAGATCCTCTTGGGGATTACTCACAGTGGCTTGTTGATGCGTCCACACTTGCTTACCGTTGCGGGGGCAGCACAGGCATTGGGTTTTAACCCTCACCTATTTCCCGTTTAACTCGTTTGCAAAACAAGCGAGCACCTCAAAGCGGCGCGCATTTTATCACACAAAAAATACAGCTGGCGGATTTGTCCGAGTTGGCAAATTTCGACTTCTGACCTTTCCATGATTGCTCACAGTGGCGTGATGAAAACCCACACCCGCTTCCGTTGTGCGGATGGGCTGGTGCAATTGCTTTACTTTCAAACAAGCGTTTGATATTGTGCAACGTTCGTAATGCACACAAATCAATTCATGAAGGGAGTTCGCCATGGCTAAAGTTGCAGTGGTTTATCACAGTGGGTACGGGCATACCGCTAAGCAAGCTCAAGCAGTGGCGAATGGGGCAAGCGCATCGTTGATTGCTATCGATGCGGAAGGCAACATCACGGAAGCGGATTGGGCAACGCTACAAGCAGCCGATGCCATTATCATGGGGTCACCGACGTACATGGGCATGGTCTCGTGGCAATTCAAAAAATTTGCCGATGCGTCATCCAAGGCGTGGTTCACGCAGCAATGGAAAAATAAAATCGCCGCAGGTTTTACCAACTCCGCCACGATGAACGGCGATAAACATTCGACGCTGCATTACTTGATTACTTTGGCGATGCAGCACGGCATGATTTGGGCTGGCACGGGTTTGATGCCTTCCAACAGCAAAGCCGCGCAACGCAACGATGTGAATTATGTGGGATCGTTTGCGGGTGCGATGATGCAATCACCTTCCGATGCCAGCCCCGATGAAGTGCTGCCAGGCGACTTGGAAACCGCGCGGCTGTTCGGCCAGCGCGTGGCAGAGGTGGCGCAGCAGTACATCAAGTAAATGGAAAAGCTATGCGACGCGACACATCCATGCGACTGGAAAATTTGCCTAACATTGGCAAATCTATCGCGGCGGATTTGCGCAGCATAGGTATCCTGCAACCCGCGCAACTCGCCGACCGCGAGCCGCTTGCGGTGTTTCAGCAGCTTGCTAAAGTCATGGGGCATCGCCATGATCCGTGCGTGCTTTATACGTTGATTGCAGTGCAGCATTTCTTGCAAGGTGCGGAAGCACAACCGTGGTGGCATTACACTGCCGAAGGAAAAAAGCTGCTGGGCAATCACTAATTTATTTCACTTCTGAATCGCAGGTTCTATATGAAAACACTCTCTAATCCTTTACTCATCACCTTCTGTTTAACCGCATGTTTATTGGGTTGTGGCGGCAAGGATAAGCCCGCTGCGGGCGGCGCACCGGGCGGAGGGGCCGGTATGCCAGCACCCGAAGTGGATGTGATTGCAGCAGGTAGAGGTAATGCCACACTCACGCAAAATTTGCCTGGGCGTGTGCAAGCGTACCGAACTGCACAAGTGCGCGCGCGTGTGGAAGGCGTGATTGAAAAACGTTTGTTCGCGGAAGGCAGCGAAGTGAAAGCGGGTGCATCGTTGTTCAAGATCGATTCGCGTACTTACCAAGCAACAGTGGAATCTGCCCGCGCCGATTTGGCTTTGGCGAAGCAAACAGTGGAACGATATAAAACGTTACTCGAAATCAAAGCTGTCAGCCAACAAGAATTTGATTTGGCGACGCTGAAAGTCAAACAGTCTGAAGCCGCACTGATGCGTGCCGAAGAAGATGTGAGCAATGCCAATGTACCGGCGGCAATTTCGGGACACATCGGCCGTGCGTTAGTAACAGAGGGAGCATTGGTTGGAAAAGGTGACGCGACGTTGCTGGCGACCATCGATCAAATTAATCCCGTCTATGTGAACTTCACGCAATCGGGCACGGATTTATTGCGTCTGCGTCAGGCGGTGAAGTCGGGCAAGTTGAAACGGGTTGACTCGGTGAAAGTGGAATTACTCTTAGAAGACGGTAGTGTTTATCCACACGCAGGAAAAATTTTCTTCACCGATCTGGCGGTTGATCCTAGCACGGGATCGGTGTCGTTACGTGCAGAATTCCCCAATCCCAATCGGGAAATTCTGCCGGGCATGTTCGTCAATATCCGCTTCCCAGAAGCCTTGGCGGAAAATGTGATTCGCGTTCCGCAGCGTGCCGTGCAAGCGGGTGCGCAAGGACAGTTCGTGATGATTGTCGATAAGGACAGCAAAGCCACACCGCTGCCGATCAAAACTTCGGGTATGGCGGGTACAGATTTCATCGTTGCAGAAGGATTAAAAGGTGGCGAGCAAATCATCATTAACGGCTTGCAGAAAGCGCGTCCCGGCACAGTGGTTAAGCCTGTGCCGTTGGGTGAAACACCGCCCCCCGCAGCCACTGCTAATAAGAAATAATTACAAATGCGGCACGATTTACACTTACCACCGAGGCTCCCTCTCCCCTCGTGGGAGAGGGTTGGGGAGAGAGGGAATTCTGAACGTTTCACCCTCTCCCTAGCCCTCCCCCCTCAAGGGGGAGGGGACTGGTTTCGAGAAGACTTTCAGATCAATGACGCATCCGCCTCCCTCTCTATTGTCAAGAGAAAGAGCCAAAACTTATGGATCAATAATCATGTTTGCTAAATTTTTTATAGACCGTCCCATCTTTGCTTGGGTCATCGCGCTGATTATTTTGTTGGGCGGCGCGCTGGCATTGAATAATCTCCCTATTGCGCAATACCCTTCCGTTGCCCCGCCCGCCTTGTCTATCGGCGTGACTTATCCCGGTGCTTCGGCGCAGGTCATTGAAGAAACGTCGGTGGCCTTGCTCGAACAAGAGATGAACGGCATCGAGCATTTGCTGTATATGGAATCGTCTTCCGAGTTGGGTAGCGGCAACGTGACGCTGACTTTTGAAGCGGGTACGAATCTCGATTTGGCGGCGGTGGAAGCGCAAAACCGGGTGAAGCGAGCTGAAGCGAGGTTGCCCGATGATGTGCGTCGCTTGGGCATTACCGTCACCAAAACAGCGCGGAATTATGTGATGTTTGTCGCGATTTTTTCACCCGATAAAACATTTAATAATGTTGCGCTGGGGAGCTATGCCACCTCCAGCGTGCTGGACCATATACGCCGCGTGCCGGGTGTGGGCGAAGCGATTTTGTTCGGCACGGAATACTCGATGCGTCTGTGGCTCAAGCCGGACAAATTGCAAAACTACAACTTGTCGCCAGCTGATGTTTCGCGTGCAGTGCGCGCGCAAAATTCACAATTGGCGACGGGGGAATTGGGGCAGTTGCCTTCGTCACCGGGGCAGCAGTTAAATGCGGTGATCGTCACCAGAAGCCGCCTCACCACACCGGAAGAATTTGGCAACATCATCGTGCGAACCAATCCTGATGGCTCTTCACTGCGCGTTAAAGATGTCGCACGGGTGGAACTCGGCGCGCAAGATTATTCACGTACCGCACGCATTGACGGACAGCCGACCGCAGCGATTGCAATACGTCTTGCACCTGGCGCGAACGCGCTGAAAACCGTCAAATTGATCAACGAAAAAATGGCGGAGCAGGCCAAATTTTTCCCCAAAGGGATGGACTGGGTTGTGCCTTACGACACTTCAAAATTCATCGATATTTCCATCAAGGAAGTGTTGAAGAGTCTGGCGGAAGCATTGCTGTTGGTCGTGTTAGTGATGTACCTATTCTTGGGCAACGTTCGCGCCACCATCATTCCTGCCATTGTGATTCCTATTGCCTTGGTGGGTGCGCTGGTGGGCTTGTATTTGCTCGGCTATTCGATCAACGTGCTCACGTTGTTTGCGATGGTGCTTGCCATCGGTATCGTGGTAGATGATGCCATTGTGGTGGTGGAAAACGTCGAACGGATTATGAGTACGGAAGGTTTGTCACCACGCGATGCAACACGCAAGGCGATGGATCAAATCTTTGGTGCGATTATCGCGATCACGCTGGTGTTGATGGCGGTGTTCATTCCGATGGCGTTCTTCCCCGGCTCGACAGGGGCGATTTATCGCCAGTTTGCCGTGACGCTGGTGTTGACCATGATGTTCTCCGCGTTGATGGCGTTGACCCTGACACCCGCGCTGTGTGCGACTTTGCTGAAGCATGAGCCGGGCAAATCGGTGATGCCGACCACGGGATTCCTCGGCTGGTTCAATCGCTTTTTTGCGCGCACCACGATTCGCTACACCAATGGCGTGAAAAAAGTTGTCGCCAAAACGGGGCGATATTTGTTGGTGTATGCGGCGATATTTGTAGCGATGGGTTGGCTGTTCACAATTTTGCCGGGCAGTTTTTTGCCTGAAGAAGATCAGGGCTATTTCATCAACGTGATTCAGTTGCCAGCGGGCGCAACGAACGAGCGCACCTTGGAAGTGTTGGATCAGGTCGAGCAACACTATCTGAAAATGCCGGAAGTCGAACACGTTATCGGCGTGGCAGGATTTTCCTTTTTCGGTCGTGGGCAAAATGCCGCGATTGCCTTTGTCAGATTGAAAGGTTGGGATCAACGCCCCGCCCCAGAAAGTGCCGCACCCGCGATGGCGCGCAAGGCGACCATGATGTTATCGCGCATCAAACAAGCGATGATTTTTGCCATCAATCCACCGCCGATTCCTGAGTTGGCGGCGGTCGGCGGTTTCGATTTCCGCATGGAAGATCGCGGCGGTGTGGGGCGTGAGAAATTATTGGAAGCGCGCAACATGGCGTTGGGCATGGCTGCGCAAAACCCGGTATTGGCAGGCGTTAGACCAGAAGGACAGGAGGCAGGCCCGCAGTTGTTCCTGGACGTGAATCGCTTGAAATCCGAGTCGCTGGGGGTGTCGATTACCGACTTGAATGATACCTTGCAGTCTTCTTTAGGCGTGGCGTACATCAATGATTTTGTGCGGCAAGGACGCATCCTGCGGGTGCAAATGCAGGCCGAATCAGATTTGCGCCGCACGCCCGAAGACATTCTGAAATTAACGGTGCGCAATAACAAAGGGCAGATGGTGCCGCTATCCGAACTGGCAAAAGCACAATGGATTAGCGGTTCGCCGAAGTTAGATCGCTACAACGGCTTGCCCGCGATGAAAATTTCCGGCGGCGCAGCACCGGGTCGCAGCAGTGGTGAAGCGGTGGCGGCGATGGAAGAGATTGCCAAAAAGCTCCCGCCCGGAATCGGCTTTGAATGGTCGGGAACATCGTTTGAAGAACGCCAAGCAGGCTCACAAGCTCCGCTGTTGTTCGGCATTTCGCTGTTCGTGGTGTTTTTGTGTTTGGCCGCGTTGTTTGAAAGTTGGTCGATTCCCTTGGCGGTTTTGCTGGTTGTTCCGCTCGGCGTGTTCGGCGCGGTGGTCGCAGTGACGTTGCGAGAATTGCCCAACGACGTGTATTTCAAAGTCGGCTTGATCGCCATCATCGGCTTGTCTTCCAAAAACGCGATTTTGATTATCGAGTTCGCCCGCAAACTGCAAGACGATGGCATGGACTTGGTCGATGCAGTGCTGGAAGCGTGCCGCTTGCGCTTCCGCCCCATCTTGATGACCTCGATTGCCTTTGTAGTGGGCGTGTTACCGCTGGCAATTTCCACTGGCGCAGGCGCGCAAAGCCGCCACGCGATTGGCACAGGAGTGATGGGCGGCATGATAGCCGCGACCTTGCTGGCAGTGTTTTTAGTGCCGGTATTTTTTGTGGTGATGCGACGCATTTTTCCAGGACATGTGCGCAACAGAATGAATAAGGATGAGGAAAATCATCATGGTTAAGCACCTCAAAAATCCTGTGTTGTTGGCTTTGATTCTGGGCGGATGCTCGCAAATGCCAACTTACGAAAGACCTGCCGTACCGATTCCCAGTGCGTGGTCGAACACAACGCAGAGAGGTGCTAAACAGGTTTCAGGCGAAAATTACTTTCCTGATCCACGTTTACAAGCATTGATTAAAATCGCGTTAGAAAACAATCGTGATTTGCGTATCGCCACGGCACGTATCGCTGAAGCCCATGCTTTATACGGCATACAGGTTGCTGATCGTTATCCGAATGTGAATTTGAATACGAGCGGAACAGCATCACTCATCCCTGCTAGTGTGTCAGCTACAGGTAGTGCATTACGCTCTAATCGCGTTGATGTAAATGCCAGCCTAGTTTCATTCGAGTTGGATTTTTGGGGTCGTGTGAGCAGTTTGAATGCCTCGGCCAAGGCCAGTTATCTGGCAACCGAATCGGCGCAGCGCGCGTTCCGCTTGTCACTGATTGCCGATGTGGCGAATGCGTACTTGTCGGTGCTGGAGTTGCGTGAGCGTACCCAACTGACGGTGGAGACATTGCAGGGTCGTGAATCCATACGCCAGCTCATTTCACGTCGCCGCGATGCGGGTATATCCAACGATTTGGACTATCTGCAAGCGGAAGGTGCGTACCAAGCAGCGTTGGCGGAGCGCGCCAATCTGGAGCGTCAGCAAGCGGCGGCTGAAAACCAGCTGGATTTTTTGTTGGGCGCAAGCGTAAAAGAGATTAAAAACTTACCCGCTGCTCGCACGCTTGCCGAGCAAAGTATTGTGTCGAATAGTCTGGGTGATATGCCTGCTGAAGTGTTGCTGCAACGCCCTGATGTATTGGCTGCCGAGCAAAAACTAATCGCCGCCAATGCCAATATCGGTGCGGCACGTGCGGCATTCTTCCCGCGCATTTCTTTGACCAGTGCGGTGGGTACTGCGAGCCGCAGCCTGTCAGGATTATTTGATGCGGATAGCGGTGCGTGGAGTTTCCAGCCGACGTTGAGTTTGCCGTTATTTGATGCGGGACGCACCGCCGCCAATGTCGATGTGGCGACGGCACGTAAAAACATCGCCGTTGCGGAATATGAAAAATCTATCCAGCAGGCATTCCGCGAAGTGGCGGATTTGCTGGCTGCACGCGAAAAGCTTAATGAGCAACTAACCGCACAACAGGCCAATGCGGATTTGCAAGCGCAACGATTGCGCTTGGTGGATGCGCGTTATAAAGCTGGCGTTGCCAATTACATCGAGGTGCTGGATGCACAGCGCGAATTGTATGCCGCGCAGCAAAGCACCTTGCAAATCCGCCGCACGGTGTATACATCCGCCACGCAACTTTATAAAGCGTTGGCGAGTGAAGCGATGAGCGATGGCACACAATGACCGAAGCTGAAATCAGGTCTGCCAGTGAACAAACTCGCGCACGTTTGCTCGCTGCGGCGCGCGAAACTTTTTCCCAGCATGGTTTTCAGGGCGCGACCGTGCGCGAAATATGCCGTCGTGCCGAAGCCAATGTTGCAGCAGTGAATTATCACTTTGGCAGTAAAGATGGCTTGTTGAGCGAAGCATTAAATTTTGATCCGCTTAACGATATGCAGCTCGCCAATGTGGATGCCGCAGAATGTCCGCGTATACGTTTCCAACTGTTCATCCACGAATTTATGTCGATGCTGCTCGACGAAAAAAAAGCTTCTTCACAATGCCGCATCATGGCGCGCGAATTGGCTGACCCAACGCCCGCGCTGGATCAGATTGTGCGTGAAGCCATTGCCCCGCTGCATGAATTTTTAGGTAAGTTGATTGTTGAAGTGGTGGGCGAAAAAATCAGCAAGGCCGCACTGCGCCGGTATGTAAATAGCATCGTCGGGCAATGTATTTTTTATAGTCATTCCTACCCCGTGTTGCAACGCCTGCATCCCACCTTGCGTTACAGCCAGAGTGAAATCAAGGCGATTGCCGAACATATCGCCGAGTTTTCCTTGCTAGCACTTCGGCAGATTGCTAAGGAATCGGATTAAGGATTCAACCCAAGTTTTTTTGTAACTCCAACATTCCCTCTCCCATCAAGGGGAGGGGATTGGTGAAGAGGAGATTTGAAGCTCAAGAGATACCCACCAGTTGCTAGCCTTGATTTACAATCTCGCCCATTCATTTAGCTGAGACGCATCATGCAAACAATCACCCTTACCCGCCCCGACGATTGGCATCTGCATCTGCGCGACGGCGCGTTGATGCAGTCCATTGTGCCAGATACCGCGCGCCAGTTTGCTCGCGCCATCGTCATGCCCAATCTCAAGCCGCCTGTCACGACCACAGCGCAAGCGTTGGAATATCGTTCACGCATCGTGGCAGCGTTGCCAGCAGGAGCGAAACTTGAGCCATTGATGACGCTGTATTTAACGGATAAAACTTCTGCCGAAGAAATCAGAAATGCCAAACAAAGCGGTATCGTGCATGCGGTGAAATATTACCCCGCCGGGGCAACTACCAATTCCGATGCAGGCGTGACCGACATTCGCAAAGCGTATGCTGCGTTGGAAGAAATGCAACGTTGCGGCATGCCGCTGTTGGTGCATGGTGAGGTGACAGATAGCAGCGTGGATGTGTTCGACCGCGAGGCGGTGTTCATCGAGCGCGTGATGATTCCTTTGTTGCGCGATTTGCCGCAACTGCGCGTGGTGTTTGAGCACATCACTACCCAGCAAGCTGTGCAATTTGTGATGAGCGCACCAGACCCTATCGCCGCCACCATCACTGCGCATCACCTGCTATACAACCGCAACGCCATGTTCAGCGGCGGCATACGCCCGCATTATTATTGCCTGCCCGTGTTGAAACGCGAGCTGCACCGCGTCGCGTTGGGCAACGCCGCCGCCAGTGGCAACCCCAAATTTTTCCTCGGCACAGACAGCGCACCGCACGCGCAACACACCAAAGAAGCAGCGTGTGGCTGTGCGGGTTGTTATACCGCCCACGCTGCTATTGAGTTGTATGCCGAAGCGTTTGAGCAACTCGGTGCGCTGGATAAATTGGAAGGCTTCGCCAGTTTTTATGGCGCGGATTACTACGGTTTGCCGCGCAACACTGACGCTATCACGCTACGCAAGGAAGAGTGGCAAGTGCCTGCGACGCAGGGGTTTGGTGAGCATCAACTTGTGCCGTTGGGAGCGGGGGAGAAGATGAAGTGGAAGATGGTATAAATTGGGTAGGGTGCAATAAGCGAAGCGCATTGCACCATTTTTATAAACATTCGGCGGTGTCAACTTCTCAAGCTCGAAGAGCTTAGAGAATTGCCTGCCTTTGGCGCAATGCCCGTTGGTTATTGCGCCCTACGCGGGCTTTTACGTTGGGCGTCAGATGCACCTATCCGCAGAGAGTAAACTATGCTGCTAATAACTAGCCAGATCGCCTTTCTTATCATCGTGTTCATAAGCGTAAGCCTTTGGGAGTACGTCACGTTCCAGCGGAACACCACGCCATATCCATACCGAGAAGGGTTTGCGATTTTTTCGCTACTACAATGGCTTGGTGTATTTCTGGGCATGATAGGTATCTTCGGTTTCAGTTGGGGCATCGGCATTGCGGTGTTCTGCATGGTCTCTCTACAGTACATCTGTCACTTCACCCTCGGCCCCTTGTGGAACAAGCTCGCTCAAAACAACTATCTCTTGCCCACTGCGGTCTTTGCCATTACTGTTTGGGTAGTGGTGGCGTTTGGCATCTACCACTTCGTTTGACCAAAGCCCGCGTAGGGTGCAATAAGCGCAGCGCATTGCACCGGATGTTTTAATGCGCCACATACGGAGGTAGAAATATTTTTCTATATTTGCTTTCTCAACACCATGCCTGACTACCGACGCGCCTGGCATCCGGGCGGAACTTATTTCTTTACGGTGAATCTGCTGCAACGGCAGGGTAACGATCTGCTGGTGCGGCATATCGATCTGTTGCGTTCCACGGTTGATGCGGTACGGCGACGGCATCCTTTTCAAATTCATGGCTGGGTGGTGTTGCCGGAACACTTGCATTGCGTGATTGAATTGCCTGCTGGCGATGCCGACTTTGCTACGCGCTGGCGACTCATCAAAATTGCCTTTTCCAAGGCCTTACCCAAAACTGAGGTGGTGTCGGAGGTTCGCGCGCAACGCGGCGAGCGTGGCATTTGGCAGCGGAGATATTGGGAGCATCTGCTTCGCGATGAACGCGACTTCCAAGCGCACATGGATTATGTGCATATCAATCCGGTGAAACATGGATTGGTTGAGCGGGTTGCGGATTGGCCGTATTCGACTTTTCATCGATTGGTTGCAAAGGGTGTTTATCCAAGTGATTGGGCAGGCGGAGACGAAAGTGACTTGGGTTATCGCGATTAGCAAACATCCGGTGCAATGCGCTATGCTTATTGCACCCTACAGTCCTAATACAACTATGCCAACATCACATTACCTCAACACCTCCCCCACCCTCGGTAACCGTGTTTACCTGCACCCTTCCTGCCAAGTCATCGGCGAGGTGACGTTGGGTGATGACAGCTCCGTATGGTGCAACACGGTGTTGCGCGGCGACGTGAACCGTATTGTGGTCGGGCGTGGGACGAACGTGCAGGATTTAACCATGGGGCATGTGTCGCACAAGACGGCGGAGAAGCCCGACGGTTCGCCGCTCATCATCGGCGACTATGTGACGGTGGGGCATTCTGTCATTTTGCATGGCTGCACCATCGGCAACGAATGTTTGATTGGCATGGGGTCTATCGTCATGGACGATGTGGTGATTCCCGGCCGCGTGATGATCGGTGCTGGCAGCATGGTGACGCAGGGCAAGGTGTTGGAGAGCGGCATGTTGTATATGGGTCGCCCCGCCAAAGCGGTGCGTGCGCTAACTGCGGAGGAGATGGCTTATCTGCGTTATTCCGCCGAGCATTACATGCGGGTGAAGGATAATTATTTGCTAACCACGCTAAAGTCACCCCCACCCTAACCCTGATGAAGCAACTAGCCACTCGACTAAGCCCGCAAGCGGACAAGTCGCTGGTTATCCCCCGAAAGGAGAGGGTGCGTTACCTTTTCCCGTTTGGAGTAAGTTTGATCAACTAAAAAATAACTGCACTATGACCGCTAACAATCCAGAAGAAATCAATCGCGCCAAGCTCAATTTAGAAACGTCACAAATGGCGTGGAAAGATTTGCAGCGTTATTTTGCTAGCGGCGTGGCGTTGTACGTGGCGGATGATTTAGATTTGGTCGAGGTGGCGTTTCAAATGTCCGAAGACAATGCGACACAAATTCAACAATGGATGGCAGCGGGCAAGTTTGGCAAAGTGTCTGATGAGCAGGCCGCAGCTTGGTATGCGGCGGATGCGGTGTTGTGGGCGGTGGTGGTTAGTCCGTGGGTGCTTGTTCAGCGGTCGCTTGCCTAGGTATTCGCCGCACAGTGATTAGATAACCCACTATCAAAATACCCATCACCAGCAATTGGGCGAACAACGATTGGTTAGTGGGTGCGATGCCCAGCATGGGTACGGAAATGAAATCAATCCTGCTTGCGGAGACAATATCCGCATTTTGCAGTGAGATGATGCCCTGTCCTGCAAATATAATGGACATGGCGGCGAGCAAAATGGATGTGCTGGTGAACAGAATTTTGTTGGATAGCAATAATCCCAACTGAAAGATTCCCCAGCCTATCGCCAACAGAATGGCGAGCGCGGTGAGGAGACCGCTCCACATTACCGGTTTCGCGCTGTGGGAGAGTTGTGTCCAAAGTGCGTCATAAAATAATGTGGATTCAAAAGCAGGACGAAACAAAGCAGCAAAGGAAAGTACTGCCAACATCAACAGATTTTTCTGGGTGAGTGCCTGGTTTAATTGCTCCGACAAAATGGGGCGGCGTACACGCCCAAATAAGCCGCCATACAACCAGAAGCCGAGATACATTAACATGGCTGATGCGGTGAGCGCGGTGATACCGGAGGCGATTTCCCGATGAATGCCCGATATTTCGGTGACCCAGTTGGCAACGATCCAAGTTAAAACGCCCAGCATTGCCGCACTCATCCAACCTACATGAATAAACATCGACGCACTGCGCTGTTGAGTTTTTGCTGCAAACGCAAGTAGTACGGTGATGACCAAAATGCCTTCCACGCATTCTCTCAACAACACAAATATAGAGCTGAAAAACGTACGTGTAACAGATAGCTCACCATTCCTAAATCGCTCATCCGCCTGTTTGAGCAAAGATTTTGCGCGGGCAGTTCTTTGTGTAATCACTGCCGCCGACGCACCGCTGCCAATCAGTTGTCGCACGCCCATCATTTCAGTTTCGATGTCGCGGCGCAGTTTCTTATCGAGGGTATCCAAGCTGATTTCCATGGGTTCAAAGCCTTCCAAATAGGCCGAGATAGCGAGTTGTTCGGCCTTTAGTATATTACCCTCCCGATAATGAGCGAGTGCCGCATCCAATTGCTCGGCAGAAAATGCCAAAGTGGCGTGGGAGCTAGCTTGCAGGGCTTTCGGGTTGGATCTTAAGTAGGCAAAAACCAACCGTGTGTCATCCCCATGCCGCGTCGCAATTTCATTGCCAGTTAAGGTGGTCAACGCCGCCATGTCGGGTGTTGGACCTTGATAATTTCTTTTTTTCCAAAGTATGCGCCCTTGCTCTAACTCTTCGGGCGACTTGCGTAAATTGGACACCAGAAATGCTAATGACCAGCGATCTTCATCCGAAAGTTGCGAAAACGCCCGCATGGCAGTATTGCCAACACCCAGTGAAATAGTGCTGTACAGCGCGTAAACGCTGCGCTGCCCCATGCGTACATCATCGTGGAAATTGGCGGGTTTGGGATTCAATACCTTGCTGAATTTACCATCACCATGACCTGTTGCACCGTGACACGGGACGCATAGCTGTTGAAAAATAGCCATGGCTGGCAACGGCTCAGGAAGTCGGCGTGGCGTGACGGGAACTTGGTAAGTTTCAATAATTGAACTATGCAGCTGTTGTGCCAAAACGCTCACATGGTCAGCAGGTCCTTTATTTTTTACTATGGTGGCAACTTCCGCAGCGCGCGCAATGAGTTCGGATTTTTTGGGGTGCTCGGGCAATCTGTGCATGAGTGTGGCGGCTTGATCGGCAAAACCAGACTGTTCGGCAAACTCACTTTCGTTCAACACTTTGCCGTATAGCACCGCTCCACCATAATCAACACTGACATAATCCAGCATGTGCAAAATGGTCTGCGTTTCTCGATTCGTGGCTTCATCCGATTGTGCAGAGCCAATCAGCGCAACGAATACCGCAAGGGTTGCGAAAATAAAATTAACGAATCGAAGCAGCATTTATGATTTCCTTGCATCTTTGGATTATGTAACTTATCCAAGTTGCCACTATAGTATTCAATAGTTTGAACTAAGTCGATGTTGACCGTCCAAGAGAATGCTGGGAAACTGCCCGTTGAGAATTTAGCATAGAAAGAAAATCAACATGAAGCAACTCCTCTTCACCCTTGTTTTTGTACTATTTGCAACAAACAGCCACGCCGCCTCTGGCAGCTATTTGCAGCAATTTCCTCATCATCAATTGTTTGTCACACTGCTCCCGGAACAACACGCGTTGAAAGTGGAAGACCAAGTCACGGTGCCGCGCGGCTCACCACGTGTGATCAATTTTACCCTGCACAGCGGACTCAATCCCACCTCTATTGATGCTGAAATTAAACTTATTGGGAAGGCAGATGAACCATTTATAACTCAGTATAGTGTTGAACTTGAACAAGGTCGCGATACTTTTATGATTTCGTACGAGGGCAAAATTTTTCATCCCTTGCAGCAAGAAATACGCGAAACGCGCAGTTTTGAAATTACTCCGGGCATTATTTCCGAAGAAGGGGTCGTCTTAAATGAGGAGAGCGGTTGGTATCCTCGCTTAGAGCTTCCACAAAGCAAGGGGAAGTTAAATTTTACGCTGGATGTGGAAGTCCCTAGGCATTGGCGGGCAATCAGCCAAGGCTCGCAACGCGAAGCAAAACATGGCGGAGTAACTTGGCAGGAGCGCACGCCACAAAACGGGATACATCTGATTGCGGGTTACTTTAAGCAATATGATCTCAGCAAAGATGGTGTTCAGGCGGTGGTTTATTTGCGTACTGAAGACATGGCGATGGCTCGCAGTTATTTAGATGCTGCTGTGCGCTATATCAACATGTATCAAAAGTTAATAGGACCGTACCCTTATGCCAAATTTGCACTGGTCGAAAATTTTTGGGAATCAGGTTTTGGTATGCCTTCGTTCACCCTGCTGGGCAGCCAAGTGATTCGCTTGCCATTTATTATTAACTCCTCCTATCCGCATGAAATTTTGCACAATTGGTGGGGTAACAGTGTGTACGTCGATTACAGCAAAGGCAACTGGTCGGAAGGGTTGACCGCTTATTTGGCTGACCATCTGATACAGGAACAAAAAGGGGTGGGCGCAAATTATCGGCGCGCAACGCTGCAAAAATATGCTAATTTTGTTTCGACAGGTCGCGATTTTCCGCTGACAAAATTTACCTCGCGCAACAGCGCATCCAGCGAAGCGGTGGGTTATGGTAAAGCGATGATGATGTTTCATATGCTGCGCAGGCAAGTGGAGGATGACCGCTATACCCTTGCGCTACAAAAATTTTATAGCATTTACCAATTCACCGAGGCGAGTTATGCAGATTTGGAGTCGTTATTCTCGCAAGCTTCGGGAAAAAATTTCAAGCCCTTTTTTGCACAATGGACGCAGCGAACGGGTGCCCCGCAGCTTCGTTTGGTGTCTGCACAACAAGAGGATGATGGGGATGGCTACGAATTGATTGTGAAGATTGAACAAATCCAGCCCGACGCGGCATTCGAATTGGAGGTACCCATTGCAGTGACGCTGGCGGGTGATTCCAATGCGTTTACTACGGTTATCAGCATGAAGGATAAAAAAGCTGAGGCACATATTCCGTTGAAGGCGAAGCCGTTGCGAGTGGATGTTGATCCTGAATATGATTTATTCCGCCGCTTGGATGACGGTGAAATGCCGGCGGCATTTTCACAAGTGATGGGTGCGGAAGCATTGACCGTGGTCTTGCCAAGCAAAGCTTCTGAAACATTGCGCAAACAATATCTCAATCTCGCGCAAGCCTGGCAGCGCGAGCTCTCACACACGACTCAGGTTAAATGGGACGATGAAATTGATCAGCTGCCAACAGAAGGGGCGGTATGGTTACTTGGTTGGGAAAATAAATTTCAAGGTCTATTTCAATCCTCGCTAAACCCGACTGTCGCCCAATCAAACCGATTGGGTATTGTTCTGGAAGGCAAGCAAATAATGCGAGGAACGGATGCCTTAGCCTTGGCTTCTCAAATAGGAAAAACACCGGTTGCTTGGTTGGCAGTAGCCGATGCCGAGATGCTGCCTGCGCTTGCAAAAAAATTGCCGCACTATGCGAAATATAGCTATACAGCCTTTAATGGCGAGGAGGTTGAGGTTCGCACCCCCATTTACACCCCGCCGCCAAAACAACCGAAGCCGCCAGGGTTTCCCAGTCCGAGAAGGCGTAGTTCAGGGGCTACTTTTGAAGAGCTGGTAACACGCAGTATCGAAATCAATAATATCGCAAAGGGGGTATGGCCAGTCACCAATTCGCCGTTGGTAATGTCGGTGCGGCAATTGGATGGCAGGGTGAAGAATGTGGGGCAGGGAAAATTGCCGGAACGCTCGGCCTTAGCTCGTTAAGGTGATTGTATGGGCTTTGATTTGATAGTCGTTCGCGCTAAATGCGCTTAAGCATGCCTACCCATTCATACTTCAGATAGGCTCAACGCAAACGGTTTTTGAACAAATACTTGACCGCTAGTTTAGCCTCACCTCAAACTGCAATTCTTTATTGGTGCTGGTGAGGCTTTCGCGATACACGGTAACTTGCATACTTTCACGGGGCTTCTTGTCTAGCATGATCGCTTTCAATTCGGCAAGGCTTGCTACACGTTCACCATCCAAAGAAACAATATGATCGCCTAACCTGAGTCCTGCGATTTCTGCCGGGCTGGCAGGCGCAAATTCGCTGATATGGACGCGGCTCTCATCGCTTATTAACGTGATGCCTAGCTTGCCGGTATTGGGTAATGCTTTGCTGCTCGGCGTGACCAGCGCGTAGTCCGCGATGTTGGCAAACTGACCATATTCCTCATTATTCACGGCGATCACACTCTGGTTGCCAGCTAAACGGCGATTTACCCGTTCAGGAATGCCATCTCCATACAAGATGTGAACCAAGCCAGCTAACACCACAACCTTGGATTGTGGGCGTGCATTCAAATAACGCACGGCAGTGTCGGCCATCGCCTCGTCCCATAGCAATACACCATCGACAAAATACTTAAAGTTGTCAGCCTTAGGGTGAGTATCAAAAATCGATTGTAATCGCTGTGTGTAGTTGGGGTTGGCGGGTTTGATTTCGGCGGGAATTTCCGCCCGCTCCAGGGGCGTTAAGCTGTTCAAGCCACCCTTGAACACTTTGTTGTGAATTTCTTCGCTGACATTTAACGCCAAAATGGGAATACGTTTTTCGCGGGCGAACTCAAAAATAGGGCGCACCATACGGTAGTCAATTTTCCAGCGTTCATAATATTCGGTTTTTTTCAGCATCTCCTTTTCGCTCATGCGTCCTGCGATGTAATCGTCGAGATACCGCTGGAAGGGCTGCTGAAAGTACTCAACTCCTATCGCCATATCAGGGTAGCGCGCATACATACCTTGAATAAGTTGCAGCTGATTTTGGTGATGCCCAATACTGTCATGCACCTCACCGATAAACAGCACGCGTTTATCCGCCATTCGATCAACCAACGTTTTACGCGCCGATGGTTCAGTTGGATCAAGTAATTCAGGATAGTTGAGCGTGGCTGACTGAGGAATAGGCAAAGTAAAACCGCTCAGCGGCTTCTCAAACAACCCGCACGCTGTGCAGCTCAACGTGAGTACTAGAACAACAATATGTTTTATTGGCATGACGTAGAAACCCGAATTAGTTTTTGAGTGGAACGTACCCTTCCGGCATCGCCACGCCTTCGCCGAAGAAGTATTTTTCCATTTGCGTGGCGAGATATTTGCGTGACTGTATGTCGGCAAGGTTGAGACGATTTTCATTCACCAGCATGGTTTGAAATTTGAGCCAATCCTGCCAGGCTTGCTTTGAAACGTTTTCCAGAATTCGCTGACCGAGTACACCAGGGTAAGGTAAACGATCTAATCCTTCTGCTTCGCGTCCCAATTTGACGCATTGAACCATTCTTGCCATGTTGCAAATCTCCAAAAAGTAAATTTTTCACCGTAATTATGACACCGAAAATAAATTTTCGTGCGCCATTGGGCTGTAAGTCAATAAATACGAGGGTGCGACAATATGTCACATTTTCAAGAGATATTTTTTAGTGTAAATTTTTGGCTACAGTACCTTTCTTGGTTTTTTTGGGGAGGGCTGTCTGACAGATTAACTTATGGAGAGGATGTGCTATGAAAAGGTTCGACGAACATAATTTTGTAAAACTTGGGATTGCCATGACAGCTGTGGCTGCCTTGGTTGCAGGATGTGGTGGTGGCGATAGCAGCCCTGCTGCTGCACCCGTTACTTCCGTTTCAGGAACGGTTGCCGATGGGTATGTTGGTGGCGCGACGGTTTGCCTTGACCTGAATGCAAACGGTGCGTGCGGGGCGACCGAGCCTAAAGCAACCACAAATGCGTCAGGGATGTACACCATTTCCGATCTGACGGCAATTCCAGCGGGGAAAACTGCTAATGATTATGCGATCTTGGCGGCAGTGCCTGTTGGGGCGACGGATTCTGACTTGCCAATAGGTACAACGGTGACGCAAGCCTACGTGATGGTTTCGCCACCAGGAAAAGGCACTTTTGTCAGTCCGTTGACCACCTTGGTGCAAGCACGTGTGGCTGCGGGTGCAACTGTTGCGGCGGCTGAGACAGCAGTTAAAACTGCATTGGGTCTGACTACTGCGGGGTTGTTTGAAGACTTCATTGCCAAAAAAGGCACGGCAACCGCTCAAACAAACGAGTATGTGAAGTCGCATGAAGCAGCGAAAGTGGCGGGTAAAGTTATTCAGGATTCTCTGGCTGCGCTGGCAACCACTAACCCCGATGCCGCCACCTTGAAAGTGGTTACTACTGAAGCAGAAACCGTACTGGCTGCGCAAAAAATAGCCGGTGACTATAACGTTGCCAATGTATCGGCTACGGTAGGAACGGCGATGCCAGGCAAAGTGTTGGATGCCAAATACGACAACGCCGCCAATGGGGCAGTGACGACGAGAAATATCTCTATTGATTTTGGCATCTTGGCAACCGAGGCTGGAGCCACTTCACCCGCAACGATGGGAGCGGATATTTGCGGCAAACAATTGGTACTCGGCGCAAAACCAGGTGTAGCACCAACCGATCCGACAACGCCTATATCCGGGCAGCTTAAGGATATGCGTTTTTACATTTCCAACGTCCAGTTAGTGGATCACTATGGCAATACCCATCCGGTTGCGTTGGATGAAACTGCTTATCAAAGCAAAGGTGTGGCGTTACTGGATTTTGAAAGCTCAACCGCAGCTGTGACGACGGCACTGACCGCAAACAAATGCTTGAGTGGTAACACCTCAACCAACACCAAAATTACCGGTAAAGTGTTGAGCGGTCCGCATTACCACGGTGTGACTTTCACTTTGGGTGTGCCATCCATGTCGTTGGGTACGGTAAAAGTAAGCCTCAACCATTCTGGGCCCGCAGAAATTGGCACTCCCGCGCCACTGACCAATGCTGCGATGGCTTGGTCGTGGCAAAGTGGACGAAAATTTGCCAAAATCGAGTTTGTGCCTGTGGGTGGGTTGTTTAATGGAACAGCAGCAGCGACAGCTACCGTGTGGAATATGCACCTTGGCGCGACGGGCTGCACAATTGATCCGGCAACGGGTGGTGCGATCACGGCTGGTTATGCCTGCGGCCAACCGAATGTTGTACATTTCGATTTGGATAATGGTAGCTTTTTGGATGACGTGACGGGTGCGGCAACGCAAAAAGTGGTGTTGAGCTTACTTGAATTATTCAAGACAGCAGATCTAACACAGGAAACGGGCGGTGCGCCAGGCTGTATGTCCGGCTCAACTGACCCGCAATGCCCCGCGATTTTTAACGCTTTGCAATTGTCGGGTGGTGCGCCAACAACTACACCTTCAACGGTATTTATTTTGCAATAAGGTCTTCTATGCGCCTCTCCCCGTTATTTAGGGGAGTGTTAACCGCCGCCACGCTCGCCACTATTATGGTTGTTGGGTGTGGCGGCGGTGGCACTTCCATCACCGACACTGGCTTGGCAACGGTTGCTTGGCGTTGGGATTTACCTAAAAACTTTCCTGTACCCGCCGTCCCTGCGGACAACCCCATGTCCGAAGCAAAATTTCAACTGGGCAGATTTTTGTTTTACGACAAACGCCTTTCGGGAAACGGCACGACGGCGTGTGCCAGCTGTCATCTGCAAAATTTGGCCTTCACTGACGGAAAGATGGTTTCTACGGGATCAACGGGACAGAATACCCCGCGCAATTCCATGCCACTTGCCAATGGTGTGTATCACGTTAACTTCACCTGGGCTCGCCCCGACCTGACCTCTCTCGAACAGCAAATGCAGATACCGCTTTATGCGACCAACCCCATCGAAATGGGGCTAACCGAGAGCAACGAAGCGGGTGTTTTGCTGCGCTTCAAAAACGATACCGACTATGCGCGGCAATTTAAGGAGGCTTTCCCCGGCGAGACCGATCCGATCCAAATCGGCAACGCCATCAAGGCCATTGCCACTTTCCAGCGGGGCATTCTTTCTGGTGATTCCAAATTTGACCGTGTTGCAAAAGGCTTGACGGCATTTACTCTGGCTGAAAAAAACGGCGCAGACTTATTTTTTACCGAGAAAGCAGAATGTTTTCATTGTCACGGCACGCACAATTTCGACGAAAACATTGTTTACACGGGACAGCGGTTTGAGGAAATTCCACAGTTTCATAATACGGGGTTGTATAACATTGACGGCTTGGGCGGTTTTCCTGCACCGAATCGCGGCGTGTTTGAAATGACCAATTTGCCGGAGGATATGGGCGCATTTCGCCCGCAAACATTGCGTAATGTCGCGGTAACCGCACCGTATATGCACGATGGCACAATTGCTACTTTGGAGGAGGTGGTGGCATTTTATGCGGCGGGCGGTAGAAATATCCCTTCGGGTCAACCCAATGCGGGAGATGGCAGGCTCAACCCCTACAAAGATAGTTTGATTCCCGCCATCAATTTATCCCTGCAAGAGCAGGCCGATATGGTGGCCTTCCTAAAAACGCTGACCGATGAGACGTTGCTAACCACTCCGCGCTACGCTAATCCGTTCCCGCAAGGTTCGGCAAATAACCCATAGAACCCGCAATCAGCGATGAATAAACTTTATTGGTTAAGCGCGCCCGTGTTGCTGTTTGCCGCCATAGCAGGGTATTGGTGGCATGGCTTGCCTCCGACATCGCAACCGTTAACTGCGTGGAAATGGGATTTGCCCGCGCATTTTCCCGTTCCTAAAATACCCGCTGACAACCCGATGTCGGAAGAAAAATTTCAATTGGGACGCAGCCTGTTTTATGACAAACGATTGTCCGGTAACGGTATGTTTGCGTGTGCTTCATGCCACTTTCAGAATCTGGCGTTCACCGATGGCAAGGCGGTTGCGGAAGGCTCAACGGGAGAGCATACGCTGCGTAGCGCGCAAGGTTTGGCGAACTCGGCTTATCACCCGTATTACACGTGGGCGAATTTTTCTTTAGTGACACTGGAAAGCCAGATGCTCAATCCGCTACTGGGTGACAACCCTGTGGAAATGGGGGTGAATGACACCACGTTGCCGATTATTCTGTCGCGCCTGCAATCGGATAAAAATTACATTCGGCAATTTGAACAAATTTTTCCGAATGAAAAATCTCCCATTCGATTGGAAAACATTATCAAAGCCATTTCATCCTTTCAACGTGGCATGATTTCGTCCAACAGTAAATACGATCAATATATGCTTCATAAAATTGCATTATCCGAAAATGAAGAACGTGGACGAGTGTTATTTTTTTCCGAGCAAGCGCAATGCTCCCATTGCCATGGCAGCTACAACTTTAACGATCAAGTAATGGATGCAACAACTATAAAAGTTAACACGCCATTTCACAATACGGGCTTGTACAACGTAGATGGCAAGGGCGGATTCCCAGACGGAAATCGCGGCATTTTCGAGCTCTCCAACAAGCCTGAGGATATGGGCATGTTTCGCGCACCCAGCCTGAGAAATGTTGCGGTGACCGCTCCTTACATGCACGATGGCAGCATCGTTACGTTGGATGGGGTGCTAGATTTCTATGCGGAACATGGGAGAGAAATTACGAGTGGCAACTATAAAGGCGATGGAAGGAAGTCACCGCTTAAGGATAAATTGATCGACAAAATCAGGATCGATGAGCGAGACAAAGAAGATTTAATCGCGTTTTTGAATACACTAACCGATGAGACCTTTCTCGTGAACCCTCGTTTTTCCGATCCCTTTAAGGATAGCCATGTGGCGCAATAAAATTGTTTTGGTGGGTATGATTTTTTGTTTCGTTCCATCTGCGTATGCGGATGGACAGCATGAGTCCACATCGCCCGATCAACACCCCAAAGTAAATTTCATTGCGGGTTTTGGCTTGAAATCATTGGCGGCAAATCGTGCTTACCCTGCACCACGCTTGCCCGGCGTGCTGGAATCGGGAAGTGCGAGAGCTGACGAGCGAAACAGTGGATTGGATTATGCGGAATTGGGCATTAAGATAACGTTCACCGATAGCCTGACAGCCAAAATAAAGGGAGCCAGGCATGGTGGAAGCTCGCCCCTATCGGAAATTGAAGAGGCGTGGTTGTCAGCCGAACACACTCTTCAATCCCGCCCATGGCACGCGCAGCTGGGTCGCCAGCAAGTTCCACTGGGCTTGCAGAATCCACAACATTTTCATTCATGGGCATTTGGCATTGCGCCCTTAGCGATGCGAGCCGCCATCAACGATTCATGGCGGGCTGATGGATTGCGAGTGGAAAGCGTTGAACCTTCTGGCTTGAACTTTGGAGCGGGGCTGTGGAATAACTCGGCTTTCCCAGGCGCGCCTTCGTCGGGAATCAACCTTGCGCACCTGCGCTTGGGTTGGAAAAATGCACGGACACAAATTGAAGCGGGTTATGCGCGAGCTGACGTGAATGCGGGTCGTCCGTTGGTTACCTTGGGTAGTGCAGGACACACGCACACCTTGCCTAGCTGTGGCGCAATCACCGCAACGCGGGTGTGTTTCAACGGTCACGCAGATGTGGTGGCGGTGGCGGGGAAGTTGACGCTTGCAGATACTTGGTGGTTGGGTGGCGAAGGCTGGTTGAAAAAAGAGTCGGGCAAATTGGATAGTATTTTTGGCACACCCGATTATGCGGGAACGCTGACAGGAGGATGGCTGGATTTAGGCTGGACACCGCATCCTCAATGGTCGGTCATTGTGCGTGGCGAGCGGGTGGTTGCCAGTCATCAAATCGCGGGAAGTAACGCGAGTCTGATTGCAAATCAGGCAGGAATTGCGGATTCAAATCGGGCATTGAAATCGTATGGGATCGCATTGAATTGGAAGCCTGCCGAAGCCCATCACATAGCCCTAGAGCATCACCGTGAGAATGTTGAAGTTCAATCCAACTCGGCAACCTTGCTGCGTTATCAATACAGCTTCGCACATTGAGATCGGCTGCTAAGCATCCGACCAACTGACCAGCCCGCTGTAATACGTCCCCAGCACAATCAATCCGAACGCGATGCGATACCACGCGAATACGGTGAAATCATGGCGGCTGATGTAACGCAGCAAGCCGCGCACGGCGATGAACGCGCTGATGAACGAAGCAATCGATCCAACCAAAAAAATGCCAATGTCGTCGGCATGAAATTGGTCACGGTATTTTACGACTTCATACAACGTTGCCATGGTCAGCGTGGGGATGGCGAGGAAGAATGAAAATTCCGTCGCCGCCTTGCGCGACAAGCCAAAAAATAGCCCGCCGATAATCGTTGAGCCAGAGCGAGACATGCCCGGAATCAATGCCAACGCTTGAGCTAGCCCCATCTTCAATGCGTCTTTAGCCTGCATATCATCCACGTTTTCGATGCTGACGGTGTGGGTGCGTTTCTCTGCCCACAAGATGATAAAGCCGCCGACGATGAAGGCAAGCGCAACGGGGATAGGCGCAAACAAATGCGCCTTGATGGCTTTGCCAAATAATAAGCCGAGTATCGCCAACGGCAGAAAGGCGATGAACAAATTCAGCGTGAAGCGTTGTGCGGCTTCTTGTTTTTGCATCAAGCCGCTGGTGACGGAAGCCAGTTTGGCGCGGTATTCCCAGCACACGGCAAGTATCGCTGCAAACTGAATCACAATTTCAAACACCTTGCCGCGCTCGTCGTTGAAGTTAAGCAAATCACCGACCAAAATCAAATGCCCGGTGGAGGAGATCGGTAGAAATTCGGTGAGACCTTCTACGATGCCGAGTATCGCGGCTTTTAGGTAAATCAAATCCATTGCTTATCCTTGCTTGGGTAAATCGGCGACGCGTTGATTGACTGCAATCCGTTCGTCATCACTCATCTCGATCCAGCGTGTGATTTCATCGAAAGTGCGCAAACAACTGCGGCACACATCGTCGCCTAGCACCGTGGTGCAATGGCCAATACAGGGCGATTCAGCGGTGACGGTTGAGGGGGAAATGAGGGCAGCTTGCATGATTACTCAGGGAGTTGTGGTTGGGGGGTTAACCGCAATTGTAAACGCTGTCCTAACATTTCAACTTCGCTCCAAGCTGGCGAAACAATCTTGAACTCATTTCGCTCGATTTGTTCCAGTTGTTTGCTGAACGGTTTGCTATCGAGCGACAAGTTGCCGATGAGTCGATATTGGTCGCCAATTTGCTGCATCACGAGCGCGTTACCCGTGTCGCCCCATTGATTTTTGATGAGTACTACCGCCTCTCGCACGTCATCCGCATTCAAATCAATCTGCCACACCGTGCATTGTGCTTGAGTGTTGAAACACTGTTGCAACTGCCAATTTTTGGATTCCGCTTGAATCGCTTTAAGCATTGCATCATCCAGCGTTGCTGTTGCGGGCAGTACATGGAAGCGTTGCCGCAACTCCTCCTCGCTCAATGCTTTGACTCCGGTGTCGGGGAGGTAACGATTCGTTTGGACGAGTGCTTGCTTGGCTTTAGAGGCAAGCGCATCTCGCTCTGGATGAGTGATGCCAGCCTCCAATAGATGTAACGCATTTTGCCCATATTTCCCCGCATCCCAACGCAGATAGGCAAAATCGAATTGATCGCTGGCAATTGTTTGGCTGGTTAAACGTTGCATCTGGCTACTCACCGCGATGCGTCGTGCATCGGCGATGGGCGAGATTAAAGCCAGTAAGCCCAGGCACAAAATGACGGCCGACCACATATTGGTTTTGCCGATGGACGAGAGCCATCCTTCGCGGCGTAAAGCCGACACTGCATAGCCCGTCACGTACAAGGTAGCCATCAGCACCACAAACATTCCCCATACTCGATCTTCGCTCCAACCATGCTGTGCAATACGCAGCCACATTGCCCACCAAGCCACGCCCACCACGACAGGTAGTCCCAGCCATGCTGCCGCGAGTAACTTGCTGAGAAATTTTCCGTATGGCGGTGCAGCCAGCCCATCTTGATAAGCGGCGTTGACGAAGCTAATACACAATGCCGCACACCAAGTCAGAATGAATGCCGCATTGTGCGTCTTGAATAGCAATTCAACCCCCGTGAACGGCAATGCGATGACCCACACCAAGATAAACATCATCAATAACGGCAACAGCCACGCCAGCATGGAAAGTTGAAAGCGACGCAAAGTCACTACCATCTCGGCACGCGCCAATGCCAACGCAAATGCCGCACCAAAAGCGATGCCTGTGACAGGTATGGAAAAGATGGATTCTTTAATCAATTCCCGCATGAAATTCAGGCCGATCAGATGCAGCAATTCTGAACCAGCAAATAACACCATCCAGAATGTAGCCGTCAAGAATGCTGCACTAATGCACAGAATGACATTGCGCCAAGCGGTTTCAAACAGTTCGTGATATGACCAGCTTCTGGCTTGGGTATCGAAATGCGCCAGCAACGGTATCAGCACAAATCCCAATACCATCGCGGCAAGGGCATCGGAGGGACGGGCAAAAGGAATGAAATCAGCGAGCCTGACGGAAATATCATCTACCCAGCCGCTATATGCGCCGAGCAAGAGAAAAAGAATCGCGACCACGCTCAGTAAAAACAATCGACGTTGCCGAGTTAGCGATGCAATTCCCTCAGTCAAATAAATTACTAACGGCACGGCAACCGCAAAATAAAGCAGTGCGCGTTCACTCAATGCATCGGTAGCAGGCCACACTTTGAGCTCGCGCGTCTTCCATAATCCCCAGAATGCCCAGCCTTGCACTGCGCCGACTAAAAGTAATTTACGTAGCATGGTGAACTCCTATTGGGTAAGTGCATGAACTCATAACGAAGCAATCAGCGCGATAAAATTGCGCTTGGCTTTGAAGCGCGTGCGCAATTCGTTGAGGAGTGCTTTGGTTTCACTTTCCGCAAGCAGCGGTAACAGTTTTTCGAGTAGTGCGTAGGCTTGTTGGTAGCTATTGTTGCCCCCTAGGCTCGCTTGCTGAAAAATTTCGGGGCGATAAATACGAATGCTGATGTCAGGGTGCAATTTTCTAGCTTGGTCAGCGAGCAGCAGCGCAACATGGTTTGATAGCGTTGCTCCGGTTGCAATCGTGACAGCTTCGGTAATTTTATTCTCGTGCAAAAGAATGGATACGCGCATTGTCACATTGCGTAACGCTACGGGGTCACGGGGTTTCCGGCGGGCTAGGTCGCGTTCTTCAACTTCGCACAGGTATACCATAGCGCGCTGTTGCCACGAGGAAAATTGAGATTTTTTGGCTTGTTTGAGCAGCCACACGTAGCGTTCTACCCAAGGCTGCTTTTCAAATAATTGCCAAGCTAATTTTTCAGCTTCGTCATCACACCCATCGTGCCGATAACACACTATGAGTAATTCGCTCAAGCGCGCATCGTCGGGGAATAGGCGATGTCCCCGCTCCGCCCACTCCAACGCTTGCTTGCTGCGCTGATGTTGATTGCATAAATCAACGATTCCGCAATAGTCATATGGCTGCGAAGCATGTCGCGCTTTAAGTGACAGCAAGGCATCGACATCGCCTTCGTGCCGATACCAATCTTGCAATAAGCGCAGCAAATGGCTGCGTTCGGCATCGGCTTCGGTGAAGATGTGGCGATCTGGCGAACGTTGGGTGGGCAAGTTGGCGCAGGCTTTTTCCAGCATCAAGCCATACAGCGCACAGGCCTCTTTGCCCAGTATCGACTGGTAATTTTCAAAACGAATAAAGCTCCATCCGTCGGCTTTAATCAGCTTGAAAAAATGCTGTGATTTTTCTTTGGCATCCATTGCAGCTAGTGAAAATGCCGCGTGATGCGCCTGCACCACATCGGCAATTGCCTCGCCAATGACACCGGCCGAATCATCGCAACGTCCCAACACCGAGAATAAACGCAACAGCGCGTATTCTGCCGCATCGGCGCAACGCTGGGGTTGTGACCGTGCGAGACCGTCCAACAGTTCGGCGATTTGGCGCACACGTTGCGCGTAGTCATAACTCTTGTTGTAATCAATGAAACTACCCGTACGTAACAAGCCGCCAATCACCTTGTTTAGCTCTGCCGTGCTGCCAACTTGGCTGCTCTTGTGCCAAAAAGTAAGATCCTTTTCGATTTCTTTGAATTGATGGGTATAGGAGAATAATTTTTGACTCAGTATCGCAACCGATTGCGACCGCAAAAACACCAACAAGTCCTTGCCGACATCGGGCGCAGCAGGTACATCACCACGCACACTCAACGCCACGGCGACAACATGTTTGCAGAAATCAGCCTCTATGCCCACTGGGCAATCGCACTGCCAGTGCAATTTGCCTTGCGTGAGTTGCAACGAAACGGAGTAAGTTTGCGTGCCTCGTACCGAAGTACTTACTTTATGCTGCCCTCGTTCGATATGGCTCACTCGCGCTTGCTGGATGTATGCCAACCCGCGTTGAAATGCCGCTTTCCCCGCATATTCCTGCAATTGGCCATCGCTCAAAGCGAACAGGTCTAAAAGCTTCATGCTTCCACCACGCGCAAGCCGAGATATTGTTCAAACGGAATAAAGTCGCGGTCGTTGTGCAGCAAGGAAAAGTCGTGTTCGATGCAAAAAGTGGCAATCAAACAATCTAGTGTTGAGCGGATGGTAATGCCTTGTCGGCGGAATTTCCGATAGTTTTTGGCAGCCGATACAGCCAGCGGCTTTCCGCCCAAGTTGAAGCAAGGCAGCTCCGTCATCGTGCGCAATGCAGTCTGTGCTTGTGGTTCGGAACGAAAACCTTGCAACACTTCCAGTAAGATGATGTCGGCTATCGCCAAATCGGCAGAGTCGTTTTTCAGGATAGACAACATCAACCGGGTTTGTGGTGTGTCGTCACCACGAAATACACCGATCCAAATGCCGGAATCCACCAAAATCATTTTTTGCGGTTCTCGCGCAGTGCCTTGTAATCGTAGCCTGGCTCAAACTCAACCTTGCCCGCCAACTTGAGTAATTTTTGGTAGGTGCTGTGCTGTGCTGCCAGCTTAGTAAGTGCGGCTTCGACGGTTTCTTTTTTGGTTTTGAACCCGCCAGAGCGCATGGCTTTTTGCATCAATTGGTCATCAATCTCGATATTGGTACGCATGGCACACCTCGTGTGTAGAGTGAGCTGCAATTCTACACACTAATGTGCGGTTTGCGTATTTGGGCAAAGAGCGCGCCAAAGAAACCGAAGCCAACGGCACGGTCAGCTATAACTTCAACCCCCGTCTCGACTCAGGCTTACATGCTGACTACCGCGTCAAAGCCAACGGCGATAAAGCCTACGTCAACTACCTCTACGCGGGTAACCGTCCGGTCGGCACGTACACCATCAACTGGGCTGCCGCCAGCAACACCACCAGCTACGACCTGAAATACTTCCACCTCGACGGGCAGGGTTCGATCATCGCCATCACCAACTCAGTCGGGGCGGTGGTGGAACGGCTCTCCTACGATGCGTGGGGTAAACGGAGGAATGCCAACGGTACAGATGATCTGAGCAACGCGCTGGTCTCCTCCAGCACCGATCACGGTTATACCGGGCATGAGCATCTGGATGACATGGGTCTCATCCACATGAACGGGCGGGTATATGACCCGCGCACCGGACGCTTCTTGCAGGCTGATCCCACTATCCAGTCACCGGGTAATTTGCAGAGCTTTAACCGTTACAGCTATGTGATGAACAATCCGTTCTTCTATACCGATCCGAGTGGGTTTAGTGCATTTACAAAATTGCGTGGTATCGCAAAAATTGCAATTGGTGCGGTGCTGACAATAGCATCTAGTGCTGGTTGTACAGCATGTGGTTATGCTGCGATACCATTTTTTCAAAGTGGCGTGAATGACTTGAATGGAGATCCTTCGACTAAAAACCTTAGTATTCCTCCAATTCAATTTAAGATTCCGATTGATAACTCCCCAACGGGCAATGGCAATATCGGAGGTAATCCAAGTAGTGGTGGCAACTCAGGCTCTAACAATAGCGGTAACTCTAACGATGTAAATCGCTCTGGCTACTCAAGCGAAGATATGTCGCGTTATAGCAGGGAGTTGAGCCAGAAAATATCTGGTACGCTATTGATATCTGGGGATGCAGATGTACCTGAGTTTTATAACGAAGGTTGCAATTGCACTCGTTACCCCATAGATGACATGGGGTCGCCACTTGAAAAAGTATATTTTATTGAAAGCGTGTTTGGTCCGATTCGTGGGGTGTCAGCAACTTTGTCTGTTGTTGGGAGGTCGGACATTTTGGTTCTTGGTCGAGGACCATTGACACGACTTGAAGCACTTGCCATCAAAGAAGGCGGTAGAGTTTCTACAATTGATAGCAACATACCACAGGTTATTTTCAAACAGAATTATAGAGATATTCGAAGTGCTGATAAAATTGTCCAGTATATGGACAACATTCCTCAAACGTACCAAGAATCTATCAGGATTGGAGGGCAATATTCACGTGCGGAGGTGTTTATGATCAATCAACGTCCAGACCTTCTGTTGAAAACTCGTCGTAAATTTGAAGTGTAACCATGACTTTAGATCAAGCATTCAAGTTGCTGAATAACTTAGACGTACGAGAACCTTTGAGAAAATTTTCACCTCAGTGGTCGACGGTTGCAGTTGA
>JBEBKA010000022.1:0-35422 GCA_040079595.1 Gallionella sp. | reverse complement strand
ACACGACGACACACGCTGAAATGACCCGTTTCGTGCGCCTGCGTGTGACCGCAGTCAAAGGGCCGGACAGAAAACAGATTAAATCAGTGCTTCCCTAGAGTTCGTCTAACTTAATTTTACGAGCCTTATTCAAAGTGGAAAGCCGCGTCTTAGCTCGATTTTCAGCAATGCGATCAGCAATAGAATCCAACATAGCTTCCATCATTTTTGGCGAAATGATGTAGCCCGCAGGTTTGTTGTGATTGAGGATTGCGACAGCCTTATCTTCATCCTCAGCGCGTTTGAGAATGCGTGTGGGCGATTCACGCAACTCGGTAACGCCGATGGTGATTCCAGCATGAATAGCATTCATAATTCCGTCCTTAATAGTGTACGTTATAAGTATGAGGACTTATGGCAAGTGAGTCAACTGCACTCACTGCTGCTTATTCACTTTGCTGATCCAACCCCAATTCCTGAATCTTACGGGTCAACGTATTGCGCCCAATCCCTAGCAAAGTAGCTGCCTCTATGCGTCGTCCATTGGTATGTTGTAAAGCTTGCAAAATCAGCGTGCGTTCAAATTGATTGGTCAGTGTGTCCATAATGCGCTCATCCCCGCGCTGCAAAGCAATCGCAGCTTGCTGTGCTAATGCCGCGCTCCAATCGCCATAACTCGCTGCACTGGTAGAAGTTTCATCACGCCACTCCGGTGGTAAGTCGGCCACTTCGATGATTTGTGAAGGGGTCATCACGGTCAGCCAATGGCACAGATTTTCCAATTGCCGCACATTGCCCGGAAAACTTTGTGCGGATAGGTGCTGCAACGTCGCGTCGCTAAATTGCTTTTGTTCAACAGATAACTCACGCGCACTTTTTTGCAGGAAGTATTTCGCTAACAACGGAATATCTTCGCGACGCTCACGCAAGGGAGGCAGACGTAACCGAATCACGTTCAAACGATGAAACAAATCTTCGCGAAACAATCCCTGCTTGACGCGCTCGTCAAGATTTTGATGGGTAGCCGTAATGATGCGCACATTGGCTTTAATGGGCTGATGGCCACCGACTCGGTAGTAATTACCGTCCGACAGCACGCGTAGCAAACGCGTTTGTAAATCAGCCGGCATGTCGCCGATTTCATCCAGAAATAATGTGCCACCTTCGGCTTGTTCAAATCGTCCGCGTCGAGTTGTGGCAGCGCCTGTGAACGCCCCGCGCTCATGGCCAAACAATTCTGATTCTAACAAGTCTTTGGGAATAGCCGCAGTGTTAATGGCGATGAAGGGCTTGTCGGAACGGGGGCTATGACGATGCAATGCTTGGGCAACTAGCTCTTTACCTGTACCCGATTCGCCATTGATGAGCACCGTTGCATGTGATTGCGACAAGCGGCCAATCGCACGAAACACTTCCTGCATGGCGGGCGCTTGACCCAAAATATCGGCATCAAGCGCAACCTCTTGCGCATCTCCCGATTTGCGCCGACTTTGTTCTAAAGCCCGTCGAATAAGCTCTACGGCGTGATTGATATCGAACGGCTTGGGCAAGTATTCAAACGCGCCGCCTTGAAATGCTGACACCGCACTTTCCAAGTCGGAGTAGGCGGTCATAATGATGACAGGAATATGCGGATGGCGCTGATGCAGCACCTGCAAAAAATCCAAGCCCGAACTACCTGGCATACGAATATCACTGACCACCACTTGCGGCAAATCATTACTTAATGCGCGCAAGGCATCATCTGCAGTGGGAAAACTTTTGAACTCGATTTCTTCACGAGCGAGTGATTTTTCTAGCACCCAGCGTATCGACTTATCGTCGTCTATTATCCAAACAGGTTTCATAACATCACCTTAGTAAATTCAGGGTAGAGGTAAAATAATCGTGAAGCAGGTACGTCCCGGCTCGCTATCAAAGGCAATCGTGCCATGATGTTGGTTAACAAAGTCCTGTGCCAGCGTCAGCCCCAAGCCATGTCCATCAGCGCGCCCCGACACTAGGGGGTAAAAAATTTTATCTTGCAGCTCAACCGGAATGCCGGCACCGTCATCAATGATTTGCACCATGACCGCAAGGCGGTGGCGGCGCTTATTCAACGTCACTTGGCGAGCAATGCGCGTGCGCAAGATTATTGAACCTTTTCCCTGCATCGCCTGTGTGGCATTACGCACGATATTGAGCATGACTTGTATCAACTGTTCTTTGTCACCAATCAGCGCAGGCAAACTAATGTCGTAATCTCTCTGAATCTGCAAACCTTCCGAAAGTTCTGCCAACACCACACTGCGCACGCGCTCCAATACCTCATGGATATTAAGCGCGCTGTAGTGTGACGCATTTTGTGGCGTGAGCAGATTCTCCATTAAGGTGCGCAGCCTGTCAGCCTCTTGAATGATGACTTGCGTGTATTCAAACAGGGCAGGTTTTTCTAACTCTTGCTCAAGCAACTGCGCTGCCCCGCGTATACCGCCGAGTGGATTTTTTATTTCATGCGCGAGATTGCGCAGCAACAAACGATTGGCTTGCGTCTGATCCAACATTTGTTCTTCACGCGCCAATTTCAAGGGACGATCTATCGGATGAAATTCCAACAATAAATAATTTTTGGAGATTTGCAGCGGCGTTGCCGCACAGCGTAAGTGCAGCTTGCCGTGCGCATGCGTACCTAGTATCAAATCATGTTCAATGTAACTAGCGTGGTTATGTACCGCTTGCTGCATAGCGTTCGCCAACTGCTCGGTGTTGGTGAACACCTGCTGAAGCGGATGTCCAAGTAAATTTTTACTGCTCAAATCAAATAAATTTTCCGCAGCGGGATTGAGGTAAGCGACGCGTGATTCCGAATCCAGCAAAATCACTGCGGTGGAAAGATACTCAAGTGTGAGTGGGAAATTAGGCATACGCTTTTAGAAAGCAGGGAACATGCCAACCACAACGAGCATTACTTTAATTTAGATAATTCCGTATTCAACGCCTCAATGTTGCTTTGATGCAAACTGACTTGTTCGGTTAAAGCCTTAACTTTTTCATCATACTTAGCCATGTTGCGACTCGTGCCACCATCTTTATTGCGAAACACTTCCGGGTTGTCTGCGCCGTCCTTCAAATTCGTTTGCGCTTCGGCAAGTAACTTTATTTCGACATCTAATTCATCCTGCAAAATTTTACGGCGGGTTTCATCGCGCCCTTTTTGCGTGTCACCGTTTACCTTTGGAAAATCGGTAGGCGAACTTGCGGAACGTCCACGTTGAGGGGCTGCAGAAGGTGGAACCATGGTGGGCAAGGGTTCTAAAAATATCTTTTTGCTACCCTTGGTAGGACTGCTGGAATACGTGACATGACCATCCGCATCTATCGTTTTATAGATTTCAGCTTGCCCAGTAAGTGGCAAAAGGCTGAGTGCAGCAAGCAAAAATCGTAACTTCATAGTCGTCTTTCTGAGTGGCAACGGGGCAAGTATAGGGCAAGCGTCAGACACCCACAAATGCTTTGCGTTCTTTATGCAACAAATAAAAACGGGGCTTTCGCCCCGTTTTTATTTGTTCAATACCTTTGCTTAGATGCTGTAGTACATATCAAACTCAACTGGGTGAGTCGTCATACGCAAACGCGTTACTTCGGTCATTTTCAGCTCGATGTACGCATCAATGAAATCATTGGAGAACACCCCGCCTTGCGTCAAGAATGCGCGATCTTTATCCAAGGCCGCCAACGCTTCATCCAATGAAGAGCAAACGGTTGGGATTTTCGCATCTTCTTCCGGTGGCAGGTCATACAAGTTTTTATCTGCTGGATCACCAGGATGAATCTTATTCTTGATACCATCCAAGCCCGCCATCATCAATGCTGCAAAGCACAAGTAGGGATTGGCAGTTGGATCAGGAAAACGTGTTTCAATACGGCGCGCTTTGTCGCTTGCCACGTGTGGAATACGAATCGAGGCAGAACGATTTTTCGCCGAGTATGCCAACTTGGTTGGAGCTTCATAATGCGGAACCAAACGCTTGTAAGAGTTCGTGCCTGGGTTGGTAATCGCGTTCAATGCCTTGGCGTGCTTGATAATGCCGCCGATGTAATACAGAGCCATTTCTGACAAGCCCGCATAGCCCTTGCCCGCAAACAGATTTTTGCCATCTTTCCAAATCGATTGATGCACGTGCATACCCGAACCGTTATCGCCCACGATAGGTTTAGGCATGAACGTTGCCGTTTTGCCGTATTGATGCGCGACGTTAAATACCACGTATTTCAATGTCTGGGTTTGATCGGCACGACGCACTAAGGTGTTGAACTTCGTGCCGATTTCGCATTGACCCGCCGTTGCCACTTCATGGTGATGCACTTCGACTTCAATGCCGATTTCTTCCAACGCCACACACATTGCTGCACGAATGTCGTTCAAGCTATCAACAGGAGGCACTGGGAAATAACCGCCTTTCACACCAGGGCGATGACCCGTATTGCCACCGTCAAATTTTTCGCCTGAGGACCAAGCCGCCTCTTCTGAATTGATTTTGCTGGAGCAGCCAGACATATCGATATTCCACTGCACGGAATCGAAGATAAAGAATTCTGGCTCTGGTCCGAAGTAAGCCGTGTCGCCCACGCCTGATGATTTCAAATACGCTTCAGCGCGCTTGGCAATTGAACGCGGGTCGCGGTCATAACCTTTGCCATCTGTTGGCTCAATCACGTCGCAAGTAATGACCAAGGTAACTTCATCCATAAACGGATCAATAAATGCAGTCGCAGGATCAGGCATCAACAACATGTCTGAAGCTTGAATGCCTTTCCAACCCGCGATGGAAGAGCCGTCAAACGCGTGACCGTCTTCAAATTTATCCATGCCCACATATTTAGCAGGTACGCCCACGTGCTGTTCTTTACCGCGTGTATCGGTAAAACGAAAATCCACAAACACAACCTCGCGGTCTTTAATTAACTTCAACACATCTTTCGCCGACATCGACATAACGCTCTCCCAAGATCAAATTAAATAAAAATAACTACCCGAAAATTCTATCGCAGAAACTGTGCCAGTCTCAAACGCCCAACAGTCTCGTATTGTGCCACAAAGCTAGACCCGAAACACCTTTGATGTTTGCACCAAAACCGAGCGGTGTTCGCGCCTCACCGCCCCAAAGAAGGGCGCGCCTAGGCAGAAAGCTTTTGATTAGCTGCTGTGAATTCTCACCGCTCTAAAGTATTCATCATTGCGAACAAATTCTTCGCCACGCAATTGCAACGTCGCCAACTGTTGTGGCAGCAATAAAGGCATGAATAGTTCCGCATCCACCTTGCCATCCAAGTAATGTAGCACCACATGGCAACTCGACAAATCTTCGCCACCCAATCGATCGGCAAGGTGCGCCAACAATTGGGGGCGACTCGGTAGATGCGCATTGGGTTTGGCTTGCAGGTCATCTTCCGGGTCAATATGCACCATCACATCCAGCACGTGATGATTTTTTAGCACGGTGTGCCGCGCCGACTCTGCAATGTAATGTCCTTCCGACACGCTAATTTTTGGGCTGACTATGATATGCGCATCCACTAGGGCGTTGTCCGCCATTTTGCGGGTACGCAATTCATGCACGCCCAATACGCCAGGGGTATTGAGCAGGGTCTGCGTAATGGCTTCCACCTCCGCCTCATCCAGCCCCGTGTCAATCAACTCTGCCATCGCTTCAAGTGCGAGCTTGCCGCCCATGTGGGCAATCATCACGCCGACTACGGCAGCAGCGACTAAATCTAAAAAGGTGTAACCGAGCAAATTGCCCGCCACGCCGACCACCACCACCAATGACGATGCCGCATCCGAACGGGCATGCCACGCGTTTGCCACCAGCATTTGTGAACGTACCCGTTTCGCCACCGCCAGCATGTAACGGAACATGCTTTCCTTGGCAATCAGCGCGATTAACCCGATGCCCAGCGCGATGGGACTCACCACCTGAAGCTGATCGGGATGTTGCAAGCGCATCGCCGCTGCCACCAATAACCCGATACCCAGCACAGCCAAAAACACCCCCAATATAAGCGTCGCTGCGGTTTCAAAACGGGCGTGACCGTAAGGGTGATTAGCATCGGCATGGGTGTTGCCGTGGCGGTTTGCAAACAACACCAACACATCGGCAATCAAATCGGATAGGGAGTGAAGCCCGTCTGCCATCAACGCTTGCGAATGCGAAAAAAATCCACCGATCACCTGAAAAATGGTCAGTAGCAAATTGATGACAATACTCACCCACGTGCTTTTTTGCGCAGCCGCAAAACGTTCTGGGTTGGTTGGCTCGAACGATTCTTTAGCAGTGTGAGAATGGGAAGCGTGGCTGTGATTTTTCATGTTGATTGCGCTAAGATGTAGCTGTGTTGTCAGCATAACATTCTTCGTTAAATCCGTTAAATTGACATCGAGTCTAAAGGAAAGCTCATGAAAAACATCACTGCCATTTTACAAGCCGCGCAACAACGCGCCAAAGCGTTAAATGCCCCTTACCAAGGCGCACTCACGCCCCAAGAGGCTTATGCGATGCTGCTTGCCAATAACAACGCCAAACTTGTCGATGTGCGCTGCCGCGCCGAGTTAGATTGGGTGGGGCGCATCCCCCATGCCGTTGAAATCGAATGGGCAACCTACCCTGGCATGAAACCCAATCCAGATTTCATTGCGCAACTCGAACAGCAAGTGAATAAAGAAGTGCCGACGTTATTTATCTGCCGCAGTGGTGCGCGCTCCAATGCCGCCGCCACACTCGCCACACAATCGGGCTACAGCGATTGCTACAACATTATGGAAGGCTTTGAAGGCGACCAGAATAGCGACAAGCATCGCAACGAAACCAATGGCTGGCGCGCTGCGAAGTTGCCCTGGGTGCAGAGCTAAAAAATAAACTCATAAGCCTTGCTTTTGCTACGCTTAATCATGCAAGTGCATGACGGACTGGGTATTGGAGGTGTCAGAGGCGGAATTGCAAACGGTGAAAGACATGCTGCCCAAATTGATGGGCGGCGTTGCGCAACTACAAGTGCCGCTGCTGGTGGAATTGGGTAAGAGTTGGGATGAGGCGCATTAAATGATTTTGTAGTCTCAAGCCAAAGCCGACAAAGCGGCTTCAGGTGCTTTGTCGAGCACTTTCAAAAGTGCTTTGGCTGCGCCCGTCGGGCGGCGTTTGCCTTGCTCCCAGTTGCGGATTGTTTCGAGCGAAACATCAATGCGATGCGAGAACTCAAGTTGACTCAGCCCCAAGCGACGGCACATGGTGTGCAAATTTTGCAGCGTCCTGCATTGCTTCCTCATCGTCCTTGGCTATTTGCAATGCGATGTCTTTTTCACTCGTCGCATCCAAACGATCTGTATTCACACGGCCTCGTGGCAACCCTGCATGCGTGACGGGATCAATTTTTACGGTTACTGTTTTCATAATCATTATTCCGAGATGACTTAAACCACAGCCCGTTCTTGAATCAACTTCGCCACCCATTGATTCAACGACAAGCCATCCGCCTTGGAGGCTACCGTTGCCGCGTGGTGGATGCTCGGGTCAAGGCGCAGTACAAACTTGCCAGAATGTTTTTTGAACGGTGTTAAGCCTTCTTCCGCGCACATCTGCAAAAATACTATCAGCGAAGCTTTGCCTTCCTGTTTTAACCCCGTGATGTTCTTGGCATAAAAATCGGCACTGCCGTTTAAGCCTACAAATTCACCGCGAAACATTTCGATGTCAGGGTCGTACTCAATCACCGCCCGTTGATCTTCAATCATCATTACATTTTTCATGGCTGCACCCCATTCTCATTTAACCATTTGCGGATCGATTACACCGCACCCTTGTCCGTGTCGGGTGAAGGATGCGGCCTATGGAACACCCGCACCTCATCAAACAACTTCACGCTGATACGCGACTCTTCTCGCTCGCTAACCTTTGCGCCCAAATCTACCAATAGCGATTCAATGTCGCGCCATTTGAAACTGCCAGAAACAGGGTGCGCAAAAATCAGGGCGCGGGTTTTGAACTTTTACGTTTCATTGTGGAACAGTATCGCAAAGCAGTATCAACAGCAATGTGCGCAATCAGTTTGCAAGTGACAAAAAAATCCCGACACTCGGCGGGAAGTTTAAGAGGTGATGGCAGTGGAAAATTATTTTGAATCTGCCCCTTTTAGTTTGCACCACCGTGTTACCGCCTTACGCGTGTTGTGTTGGATTTACTTTTTTGAAGTGATGTCGTTACTGCACAGAGCCATCCAGTGTCTTGTGCCGTATTGACCACCACCTTTCGCCCAAACACGAATCGCATCAATTGGCATTAGACCATTGTCGGTACAGATTTTAGCTCCCACGGCTTTATCACTATTTCCCGTTTGATCTGATGGCCTAACGTAAAAAATTGATTTAACTTTACATGGTCCAACACATTCCATATCGATAGCTTGGTGTGAATATAGAGGTTCAGCAGCCACGTAGTGAATAGGTGTGGCGACTAATAGGATTGTTGCTATCAAAGTAATATAATTTTTCATTTCAGCTCTCCTTTATAGTGAGGCGCAAATGATTATGAAGACAACGTCGGTGCGCCTTTATCACAACGCTGTCTAACCACCTTTTTACTCCTCAACCCAATCACCTCAGACACTGTTACTACATAAGCATTGGAATAAGGGGGTGGTTAGTTACACCGCCCAACAAGTTCACTGCCCTCAAAACGAGTCTCAATTGGATACAAGCCTTCATCTTCAGGTGCTGAACATTCGTGCCAATGTATTCGACCATCATTTACTCCGGCACCGATAAGTGTCCACCTGTTCGGGCCAACACTACTTAACCCTTTTTGATGCCCGCTACAGCTGAACGAACCGCGATCAGTACAATATGCAAATGCCACTCTCTGATTGCAGGTGTTCAACATTCCCATACTCGAATACCTTTTATCTATTTGTAAGCAATGGGTGCGATGTGATTTTGGTGCGTCATTTTCATTATTATTTGTAACACGCTCTTCGTTATTTCGAGAGCTATCACGTCGCTCTATTTCTGCTCTGGCTGAACGTAGCCGTTCTTCGCGGGCATTTTCTTCTGCCTGCTGTTCCTGTTGCTGCTCTTTATTTGCATCCAATGCCCGTTGGTAATCAGATTTGTTTTGGTCAAATTTTCGCTGCAATGCACCCTTCATTGCTATACCAGCAATATCTAGGAATACATTACTATTGTTGTTTGATGAAGAGGAGGAAGGTGGCGTTGAGCTACTGTGTTTTTTTTGAGCAGGTTTTTCCTCCTCGGCATCAACTGCTGCTGTTTTCTTCAAGCTTTGAGAGGGTGGGCAATATTTATTACCGCCATGAGTCATGACTCCTTCATTTGCTGATAAAACCTGCACTTTATCAACCATAACGATGGTATCAAAAGTGCGGTTAAGCGAACTACTTCGGAAGCCGTTCATTGTCACTCCTCCGTTATGTCCAATAACAGCACCTTTGCTCACTTCATCAGTTTTTGAGGCAGCTAACCAAAAGTTACAGTCTTCCTCAACTTCGATATACGTATAAAGTTTTGTGTTAATCACTTCCACCACTTTACCTACATAGGGATATTTATTGTCCGCACGAACCTGTGGGGCGGTCAAAACTTGGCTTGAAAAGGTTATCAGCACAAGAAAACACAATAGGTTTTTCATCGTCATTCTCCCTTTGTTGATGTGGCAAAACCAGCGATGCCGCTACACCTTGCTGGGCGAGCATAAAATCAAAGCATCTCGCTACAGCGAATTTTCATGCTAAGTATTCCTTAGTATCGTGTCAAGTGAAAAACTAAGATTCTCTGAGTTCTATGACAAGGACTCAGATTACAACTCAAGCCGTTCCAGTTATCGCCAGTCGATTACGGGAAGCACGCCTGCTAGCTGGAATTTCTCAGAAAGCGATGGGGATACTGGCGGGGATAGATGAATTTACCGCCAGTGCGAGGGTTAATCAGTACGAGCAGGGAAAACATGTCCCTGATTTTTTGACGTTGGAAAAATTTGCCAGTGTTCTGAATGTACCCACAGAATTTTTCTATGCGCGCGACGACGTGATGGCAGAGATGCTGCTCCTCTTTGCGCAGCTAACACAAAAGCAAAAATCACAGCTTATTGCACACATAAAAAAGCTCAACATTGACAGGTGATTTGGATGTTGAGTGTGACTACGCTCAATCTAAACCTCACACCAACTAGGCTTTGCTCTTAACCGTTTTTTTCACAGCAACCTTCTTCTTAGCCGCTGGTTTACTTACCTTCGCCGCTGCCACTTTTTTAACAGCAGGTCTGGCTACTTTAGCCGTGGCTTTCGTTTTGACGGACGTAGTTTTCGCTTTGGTCGTTGTCGCTTTTGCTTTAGTGGTTTTCGGTGCAGATTTAGCTTTTGCCGCCGGCTTTCTTGAACTGGCTTTTTTAGGTGCGGGCCCTTTGGCGACTTTGGCGGCAATCAATTCCAATGCTTCTTCCAGCGTGATGTCATCGGGCGATAAACCCTTGGGCAAGGTGGCGTTGATCTTGCCATGGCGGGCGTAAGGGCCGTAGCGTCCGCTGCAAATTTCCACGCTGGCTTTGTCGTCGGGATGGTCGCCGAGGGTGCGCAATACGGTGTTGCCATCGCGCGCTTGAGAGAGCAATTCCACGGCGCGAGCTAACTCGATTTCAAAAATGTTATCGCTACGCGGGATGGATTTGAACTTGCCATCATGGCCGATGTAAGGGCCGAAGCGACCGATGTTGACGATGACTTTTTTGTTGGTTTCGGGGTGCATGCCCAGCTCACGCGGCAAGGCGAGTAGCTTGAGCGCGCTGGCCAAATCGGCCTGATCCAGCGGCATTTCTTTAGGCCACGACACGCGTTTGGGTTTGACCTTTTCACCTTCAATCACTTCACCGAGTTGCACATAATGTCCGTATGGGCCGCGCAGTAACAACACGGCTTGTTTGGTGTCGGGATATGCACCTAACTCGACACGCGCAGTTGCATCATCTTGCGATTCGCCGCTCAGACTGCGTTTGTATTTGCACTCAGGATAGTTGGTGCAGCTGATAAAGCTGCCGTAACGGCTGAGTTTTTTCGCCAGCGGTTTGCCGCATTCCGGGCAGGCTTCGTCGAGCAATTCAACAGGGCGGTCGATGTTGGCTTTGTC
Organism: Gallionella sp.; assembly: GCA_040079595.1. Taxonomy (GTDB): domain Bacteria; phylum Pseudomonadota; class Gammaproteobacteria; order Burkholderiales; family Gallionellaceae; genus Gallionella. Next base: position 24,276 of record JBEBKA010000022.1, on the reverse strand, counting down.
TTTGATGAGCGTGGAAAAGCCTTTCCAGAACGCATCCATCACGCCTATCCAGTCGCGCTTACCCTCGGATACTTCATCCAATTCATTTTCAAGATTGGCGGTGAAATCGTAATCGACATAGCGGGTGAAATGCTCGGCGAGGAATTTGGTCACGACGCGACCGACATCGGTGGGCATAAAACGCTTCTTGTCGAGAATGGCGTATTCACGGGCTTGCAGCGTGGAGATGATGGTGGCGTAAGTGGAAGGACGACCGATGCCGTACTCTTCCAACGACTTCACCAAGCTGGCTTCGGAGAAACGCGGCGGCGGTTGGGTAAAGTGCTGCTCACCGTAAAGTTTATCGGCGGGCAGGATGTCGCCTTCAACCAAGGGTGGCAACTTCGCGCTGTTTTCTTCTTCCGCATCATCCACGTCTTCCATGTATACGCCGATGAAGCCGGGGAATACCAGTGTTTGACCGGAGGCGCGAAACAGCGTGTCGTCACTGCTTAAACGAATATCTACGCTCACGGTATCAAAGCGTGCGGGAGTCATCTGGCAGGCGAGGGTGCGCTTCCAAATCATCTCGTAGAGGCGCGCTTGGTCGGCAGTCATGGTGTCGCGAATGCTATCCGGCGTGCGCAGGATAGATGTGGGGCGAATGGCTTCGTGCGCCTCCTGCGCGTTTTTGGCTTTGCTCTTGTAGCTGGGTTGCGTGTTGGGCAAATACTCGCTGGAAAAATTATCTTTGATGTAAGCGCGAATCTCCTGCACTGCTTCATTCGCCAGCGACACCGAGTCGGTACGCATGTATGAGATCAAACCGACGGTCTGTCCGCCAATATCCACGCCTTCGTACAGCGATTGCGCGGTGCGCATGGTGCGGTCGGAAGTCATGCCGAGTTTGCGCACCGCCTCCTGTTGCAATGTGGAAGTCGTGAACGGCGCGGCGGCGTAACGTTGCTTGGCTTTCTTCTCTACCCGCACCACTTTGGGTGGCAATTTGGCATCGTTGAGCTTGGCAAAAATCGCGTCGTAAGCGGCTTGGTTGCCAATCGTGAGTTGCTCTAATTTGCTGCCCTGATACTGAAACAGTTTGGCGGTGAACGGCTGATGATCTTTGTTGGTGTCGAGATGTACTGTCCAATACTCTTGGCTCTTGAAGGCTTCGATTTCCAGTTCACGTTCAACAATCATGCGCAGTGCGGGGCTTTGCACGCGACCCGCAGAAAGCCCCGGGCGGATTTTGCGCCACAGCAACGGCGATAAATTGAAGCCGACCAAGTAATCCAAGGCGCGGCGTGCTTGTTGCGCATTGACCAGCGGCATGGCAATCTCGCGAGGGTGAGCGACCGCTTCTTTGACTGCCGATTGGGTAATTTCGTAGAACACCACGCGCTGCATTTTTTTATTTTTGAGTGCGCGCTTGGTTTTGAGTATCTCGGAAATGTGCCAAGCAATCGCCTCCCCTTCACGGTCGGGATCGGGTGCGAGCAGGATGGTGTCGGCTTCGGTGGCGGCTTTGACAATGGCATCGACATGCTTGCTATTGCGCGCGATGGTTTCGTACTTCATCTCAAAATTGTTGTCGGTATCGACCGCGCCCGTTTTAGGAATTAAGTCACGCACGTGTCCAAACGAGGCAAGCACTTCAAAGTCTTTACCCAAATACTTTTTGAGCGTTTTGGCTTTAGCGGGAGATTCGACGATCAGGAGGTTGGTTGTCATGCGTGCGTTTGGGTTTTAGTGTAATTGTGCGGAATGTAAGGGTGTGAGCAACTCTTCAATCAATAACGGATCGAGGTCGGTATGGCGATTCCACAACACCATCAACATGATCAGTTTGAATTTATCCAGCGCGAGATTTTCTTGTTGCAGCGCGACAGCGCGGTCAATAATCATTTCCCGCTCCACGCCGCAAATCAAATGTTGTTGCTCGGCGAACAGCAAGAATTGACGCGCTTCATAGCTGATGCGCTTGACTTCCAGTTCGGCGAAATGCCGCTGCCCGCCATGCTCAAGGCTGGCAGGGTAACTATCGGGATTTTGTTGCTGAAGTTCGGTGAGCCAGGTTAATACTTCGTCAATTTCCTCTTCCTCAAAACCGGCGGCGGAAAGTTTGAGCGACAGTTTGTCCGGCTTGGGATAGCTGCCCGCATCGAAGTAGCTTTCAAATAGAAACATCAAAATTTCAAACATATGTGTAGGCGGTAAATTAGTGGAGTCGTTGGTACAAGCCGCCTGGTAACGCGCTGACGCGCCCTTCTAGTTCTAGCGTTAATAGCATGGCGGATAGCTGGCTTACCGTCAAGCCGCAGCGTTCAGCCAAGGTGTCAATGTTGGTGGGATCGAAGCCCAGATGGTCAAGTAGCTCGGCATCTGCGCTGGATGTGGCCGCTTGTGAAGTTGATGTGTTGGGCTTAACAATTAAGCCGCCCAGCTCTTCAAGGATGTCTTGCGCCGCTTCAACTAACTTCGCCCCTTGCTTGATGAGCGCATGGCAACCCTTACTTTGTGGCGCGTGTATTGAACCGGGAATGGCGAACACGTCTCTACCCTGTTCCAAAGCGAGCCGCGCAGTAATCAGCGAGCCGCTTTGCAGCGAAGCCTCTACAACCAGACAGCCGATACTCATGCCGCTGATAATGCGATTGCGTCGTGGAAAATTAGAAGCCAGTGGCGGTGTGCCTAATGGGAATTCAGAAATGATTGCGCCTTGCGCTGCTAATGCGTGAGCTAAATCCCGATTGGCAGCGGGATAGACTTTATCCAAGCCCGTGCCGACAATTGCAATGCTGCTGCCTGAGCCCTTTAACGCGCCGCGATGCGCCGCAGCATCAATGCCATGCGCCATCCCGCTGATGATGCACAGCCCCGCATCGCTCAATGATTTGGCAAATGCCTCGGCGTTATTGTTACCTTGTGGGGTAGCGTTGCGGCTGCCCACGATCGCTAGCGCGCTGCGATTAAGTAAATCTAACCGCCCCTTCACGTAAATCAATAACGGCGGATCAGTGATGTTGAGCAGGGCTTGAGGATAATCGCTATCAGCAAGCGTGACGATATGGTTATTGCTGTCTTGCAGCCAAGCGTAGGTGGGCGCAAGTAATTCGTCAGAAACGCCGTTGCTGATTTCAGCCGCGATATCCGCTTTGACTATAGATTTGAGTGAGTTGATAGAAGCAGCGAGTACTGCTTCGGGTGAGCCAAATTCTTTTAAGAGCTTACGTGCATTTGATCCGCCCAAGCCCGAAATCAGGCTGAGGGTCAGCCATGCTTTGAGCGAATCATCCACCATACTTAGGGTGTTTTCGCGCTATCCAATAGCTGAACAGGTAAATAAGTATCCATCACCAGCGCGTAAGCCACCTTATTGAACACACGGAACACAAATGCCAAGCCATAACGTTCATCGGGCAAGGTGTATCTTTTTTCTTCGTGAGTAATCACTTCGCCTTTGTGGTTTAACGCGAGTACATGCCCCACTGCCAAACCATCACGCTCACCTTTGTTTAAGGTTATGACGGTGTTCGATCCCGCTTGCGATACGCCGCCATAGACAGAAATAACTTTTGCGCTAATGGCCGTTTCGGGTGAGCGCGGCAAATAAAAGCTAGCGGTTTCATGTGAAGCAACCGTCAAGCGATCACCCGCACGAGCCTCTTGCACGGCTTTGGTGATATTGATGGTGCTGACATCGGCAAATTTGGTTGCTTCGGCATCGCCCAAATAAATCGCTTCTACGCCCAATGGTTCTTTGGTGTCAGGGTCGATAAAGGTTTTGCCGGGACGATACATTTGCCAATTCACACCTTTGTCTGCTGTGAGACCTTTGGCAAACCCTACATCATCGGTAGCCAGAATCACACGGCCTTCACGCGCCCCGATAATCATTGGAGCATTTTTCATGGCTTCGTTTTCGATGACCAGCGGTTGGCTCAAGAATGGTCCAATGACACTCGCGGGAATGCTCGGAATGGCATCATGTTCGCTTGTACCTGCATAGGCTTTGGGCGAAATTTTCGTCACACCGTTTGAGCTGGTGTAACTTGTGACATCATTAGAGTCGGCAATGCGCAATGTGCCTGTGACAGGGTCAAAAATGATGACATCGCCGGGATAAATCCAATGCGGGTCTTTGATGGTGTCTTTGTTTACGCCCCAAATTTTTGGCCACTTCCACGGGTCTTTGAAAAACTTTCCAGAGATGTCCCACAGCGTGTCGCCCTTAACCACGATATAACGCTCCGGTGCGTCACCGCGCACATTTAAGGCGACATCGGTAGGTGTCTCGGCGGCGGCATTGAAGGCAATGGCGGGTAACAAAAAGCAAATCAGCGATATAATCTTGCGCATGGAAACTCCGAGAGCCAACATTAAAAAACGAGAAACAACATTAAGGTGTCACGCAAAGTTACTGCGTTTCATTAAATTTTGCATGTAGTCTTATAAATTAGCAAGCATTATGGCAATTTTGAAAATCTTACAATACCCCGATGTGCGTCTGCATAAAGTCGCCCAGCCCGTGACGCAAGTGAATGAGACCACACGCAGACTGGTGATCGATATGGCAGAAACCATGTATGCGGCTCAGGGCATAGGTTTGGCGGCGACACAGGTGGATGTACATCAGCGCGTGGTTGTGATGGATGTGTCCGAAGAGCGCAATCAATTGATGGTCTTCATCAATCCAGAAATTATCGCCAGCAAGGGTGAGGAAGAAAGCGAAGAGGGTTGCTTATCTGTTCCAGGTATTTATGAAGCGGTGGAGAGAGCCGAGAAAGTCACGGTACGCGCGCTAAACGAAAAGGGCGTGCTATTTACTTTAGAAGCGGATGGATTGCTGGCGGTGTGCATACAACACGAAATGGATCACCTGATGGGTAAAGTGTTCGTACAATATCTCTCACCACTTAAACAAACGCGTATTCGCACTAAGCTTAAGAAGCAGCAACGCGAAATACTTTAGACAGCCTCTGTGAAAATAATTTTTGCTGGAACGCCACACTTCGCCGCGCAAGCACTGGAAGCGTTGCTCCAAGAACACCAAATCGTTGCAGTATTGACCCGGCCTGACAGGCCGTCAGGACGCGGCATGCAGCTCGTCGCCAGCCCAGTAAAGCAGCTGGCTGTGGCGCATGGCATTCCAGTGCTACAACCCACCACATTGAAGGCTGAAGCCGCTCAACAAGAAATTGCGGCTCTGAATGCAGACGTGATGGTGGTTGCTGCTTATGGGTTGATTCTGCCCAAGGCGGTGTTGGAGTTGCCGCGTTTTGGCTGCCTCAACATTCATGCTTCGCTGTTGCCACGTTGGCGCGGTGCGGCACCAATACAGCGGGCGATACAAGCGGGCGATGCAGAGACTGGCATCACTATTATGCAAATGGATGTTGGGTTGGATACGGGCGATATGTTGCTGCGCAAATCTTGCGCGATAGAGGCAAACGATAATTCGACGACTTTGCACGACAAGCTTGCCGAATTAGGTGCTAGCAGTATTTTAGAGGTGCTGCGTTTATTGCAAGCGCAGCAGTTACAACCCGTTAAACAAAATGATGCGGATGCGAGCTATGCCGCAAAATTGCTCAAGCCTGAAGCGCAGATTGATTGGCAGCAGGACGCGCAGCTTATCGAAAGAACGGTGCGCGCTTTGAATCCCTTCCCGGTTTGCCAAAGTAATTTACAAGGGTTGACCATCAAGATTTGGCAGGCGAGCTTATGTGAAGGGCAAGGTACGCCAGGTTCCGTATTGGCAGTGAATAAACAGGGTGTTGTTGTCGCCTGCGGGAAAGGCGCGCTGTGCCTCGAAATGTTCCAGCGTCCAGGAAGTAAAGCACAACCCGTTACGCAATTTTTGCAAGCTATGCCGATTAGTGTCGGTGAACAATTTACCCAAAGTTAAATGCACAATATACAAATGGCAGCGAGCCAAATCGTTCAGCAAGTGATGGTGGATGGACGAAATCTTAATCAAGTGCTGGATGAGTCGCTACGCAAAAAATCAGTTTGGGCACCTGCGCAGCGCGCCGCTTTGCAAGACCTGAGCTACGGCACGTTGAGGTATTTCGGTCAGTTGGAAGGACTGTTGAGTTTGTTGCTACATAATCCATTGTCTGACGAACGCATTCGTTATTTGTTGTTGGTCGCACTTTATCAGTTGCAATACAGCAAGGCTGCGCAACACGCGGTGGTCGATCATGCGGTGAAATCTGCGCAGATGCAGCACGTTAAAGTCAGTGGTTTGGTCAATGCGATTTTGCGTAATTTTTTGCGCAATCAGACTCAGTTATTGCAACAAGTTGAACAACGAGTTGAAGCGAAGCACAACCATCCGAATTGGTGGATTGCTGAATTAAAAGCTCAGTATGGTGCGGACAGCACAGCTATTCTCGCAGCGGGTAACCAGCATCCACCGATGACGTTGCGCGTCAATCAGCGTCGCGGTTCGACAGGTGATTATTTGGCGAAATTAACGGAGCAACAAATCGCCGCAACTATCATTGAGCCTGATGCTATTCAACTAGAAAAGCCTGTTGGCGTGGACAAATTGCCGGGATTTTTTGATGGTTTGGTGTCGGTGCAAGATGCTGGTGCGCAATATGCGGCAACCTTGCTGGACGTGCATGACGGTATGAGTATGTTAGATGCCTGCGCCGCACCGGGTGGAAAAACCGCGCACATTCTGGAACGCGCCACGGTGGATTTGCTGGCCGTGGATAAGGACGAAAAACGCTTGCAACGCGTGGCGGATAATTTGCAAAGGTTGGGCTTGTCGGCTTCGCTCAAAGTGGGTGATGCGGCACAGCCAGATGATTGGTGGGACGGCAAATTGTTTGATCGAATTTTGGCAGACGTGCCGTGTTCAGCATCGGGTGTGGTGCGTCGTCACCCTGATATCAAGTGGCTACGCCGCCGTACAGATCTCGCTGGATTTGCCGCGCAGCAGCTTGACATGCTGCAAGCGTTGTGGCGAGTGTTGGCGCAAGATGGTAAATTGCTTTACGCGACCTGTTCGGTTTTTCAACAAGAGAACGAACACGTTATCGTTGCGTTTTTAGCCCGGCAAAAAGAGGCGCGGCGATTACCTATTACATTGCCAAGTAACAGCTCAGGACAATTGCTACCCAATAACCAGCATGACGGATTCTTTTATGCGTTGCTGCAAAAAACCTCTTAGCGGTTTGCTGTGCGCCGTGCTGCTTGTGTGGCTGTTTGCCGCCACAGTTTATGCGGCAGGCATCACCGTCAATAAGGCAGCCGTGCGCAACAGCGACGACGGCTATCATCTTACCGCCAACTACGACATCGATTTAACGCTGGTGATGCAGCAAGCATTATCACGTGGCATCACCTTACATTTCATTAGTGAGTTTTCGCTGACCCGACCGCGCTGGTATTGGATAGATGAAGCGGTTTTCCAAGGTGAGCAATCCATCAAGCTTTCTTACAACGTGTTGACGCGACAGTACCGTATTTCGCGTGGATCGTTGCAACAAAATTTTGCCACCTTTGAAGACGCACTCAACATGCTGTCACGACAAAGCTCCGCCGTGCTGCCCGTTGGGTTCATAAAAAAAGAAGGCGGATTCCTTCCATCATGGATTGATCCCTCAACATGGATTCAGTCGGACACAAATTACTTCGCGGCGGCACGACTGCGATTAGATGCCGCTCAGCTACCAAAGTTATTGCAAGTAAACGCACTGACAGATAGTGATTGGACACTCAGCTCAGAATGGTATCGCTGGATCATCACGCCACAAGAGCTTTCCCAGGCGGGCAAATCGGAGTGAAAAACTTAATCATTTTTGGCGGGGTGCTTGGCGCTGTGCTGCTGTATTTGCTGTCGAGTAGCGGGGCAAACACCGAAGTTTTTTCCATCAATTATTACGCGTTATTGTGGCTAACAGGCTTGCTCACAGTGGGCCTGATGGGATTGGCGGGTTATCAGTTCTGGCTGTTGCGCAACAAACTTCGGGGTGATGTATTTGGTGCCAAGCTAACGCTGCGACTGGTGATATTTTTCACTTTGATTGCGGTGCTGCCTGGCATTTTAATTTACGCTGTATCGGTGCAGTTTCTGGATAAGAGTATCGAGTCTTGGTTTGACGTGCGTGTGGAAAAAGCCTTGGAAGGCGGACTCAATTTGGGCAGGAATAGCTTAGAGAATAGCTTGCAAGCGTTAGCTAAAAAAACTCAGCTCGCTGCAACATTGCTGGCGGAAAAAGATGCAGTGGAATATCAGCGTACCTTAAATCAACTGGTCGATACTAAGGTGGCACAACAAGCCGACCTATTTAGTATGGATGGGCGACCAATTGCCTCTTCGGCAGGGGAAGCGACGGGCTTGCCAGATATGCCCGACGGGGAATTGCTGCGAATTTTGCTGGATAAAGGCGGTTATTCGGTGATTGACACACTGTCAGATAGCGGGCTGACGCTGCGTGCAATGACGATGGTTAACGTGAATGCGCTAACAGGCAAGCAGGCTATTTTGCAATTCATTCAGCCTGTGCCCAAGCAGATTGAGCAAGATGCCGAAACGGTGCAATCGGTGTATCGGGATTATCAGCAACTCACCTTGTCGCGGGTGGGATTGAAGCGTTTGTATGCGATTACATTAACGCTGGCTTTGTTGGTGGTGTTGTTGACCGCCGTGTCGGCAGCATTTTTTATCAGCACCCGTATCGGTTCGTCGCTGGAAGCGTTGGCGGAAGGTACGCGAGCAGTCGCGCAAGGAAATTTTTCGGGGCAATATCCCGTGCAAACCCGCGATGAATTGGGCGCGTTGACGGGGCTGTTCAATCAAATGACGCGTCAATTAGCCGAGGCCAAAACGGCCAGTGAATCACAGCAACGGCAAATGATGCGCGCCAAAGGTTATTTGGAAAGCGTGCTGACACATTTGTCATCCGGTGTGATGGGCTTTGATGAAGAACTTAAGTTGCGCTCAGTGAATACCAGTGCGGTGCAAATTTTGTCCGCGCCATTGGATACGATGCATCGGATGGGGCTATCCGAAATTGCCGAGAAATACACCCTGTTGAATTCGTTTTGTGTAGCCATCGGCGAGGCGTTTGCCGAGATGGCGACGGGAGACTGGCAGCGTCAAATTGAGCGCATGAGTAAAAATGGCAACCAGAGTTTATTGATGCGCGGCACGCGATTACCGCAAGGTTCGGGGGCGGGTTACGTGGTTGTGTTTGATGACATCAGTCATTTACTGCAAGCCGAACGGCAATCGGCATGGGGCGAAGTGGCGCGGCGTTTGGCGCACGAAATTAAAAATCCACTTACCCCCATACAACTCTCTGCCGAGCGATTGCAATACAAACTGAGCGAAAAATTAGATGCGGAAAGCGCGCAATTTTTGTTGCGCGCCACGGAAACTATCGTGAACCAAGTGGGCGCGATGAAAAATATGGTGAATGATTTTGCCGATTATGCGCGTGGCCCTGCGTTGAGCCTAACCCGCTTGGAATTGCATCCCTTGATTTTGGAAGTGCTGGGTTTGTACGAAACCAACCTCACGCCGATTGCGCTTAGGCTGCAAGCAGCTCGAAGCGCGGTCAATGGCGATGCAACACGCTTGAGGCAGGTGGTGCATAACCTGCTGCAAAATGCCCATGATGCGTTGCAGGGTCGAGAAGCCCCTCAAATTATCATTGGCACAACGCTGCTGAATAATGAGTTGCATTTCACGGTAGCCGACAACGGGGCGGGATTTCCGGAGAGTGTCTTGTCGCGATCTTTTGAACCCTATATGACGACCAAACCCAAGGGGACAGGTCTGGGATTGGCCATTGTCAAAAAAATTATTGAAGAGCATGGCGGACGAATCAGCATTGAAAATCAGCCTGGGAGAGGCGCGTTGGTCAATATAATTTTGCCGTTAGCGGGGGAGGCGTGATGTCGGATAAACAGATTCTGGTGGTGGATGATGAAGTGGGTATCCGTGAATTATTGGCGGAGATTTTGTTCGATGAAGGCTATCAAGTTCATCTTGCCGAAAACGCCGAACAAGCCCGCACCTTTCGGCATGAGCATGAGCCAGATTTAGTGTTGTTGGATATTTGGATGCCCGATACCGATGGTGTGACATTGCTGAAAGAATGGGTGGAGCAAGATTTATTGACCATGCCCGTGGTGATGATGTCGGGTCACGGCACCATTGAAACGGCGGTAGAGGCCACGCGTATAGGCGCGTTTGATTTCTTGGAAAAACCTATCGCCCTGAAAAAATTACTGGGAACAATTGGCAAAGCACTTCAGGCAAGTGAGCAAAAAATGCAGCCGCAATCAAGCGCGGAGACTCTAAGCATCAAGGCAAATGGGTTGTCACTGCCGCTAGACTTGCCATTGCGTGAGGCACGCGAGCATTTTGATACGCTCTATTTTGACCACCATTTGCAAAAAGAGCAGGGTAACGTGACTCGTGTGGCAGAGAAAGTTGGCTTGGAGCGCACCCACTTGTATCGCAAGCTCAAGCAGTTAGGCATCAAATTCAATAAAAAGGGTGATGACGAAGCGCGCTAAGCTGATCGTGCGGTTGCCCTAAACGGGGGGCTGCGGCATAATTGCCAATCCAAGAATAAATTCAACCCGCCTCGGTAGGGTAGTTCGCCGAGGCGGCTTCGTCTAAACCGTCCGTATTTTATGGATATTTAAGAGGTACTAGAAATGGCTGCAACGCGAAATATTACTCCACCAAAATATAATGACATCACCGGCGCAATTCGTATGCTGGCGGTGGATGCCGTACAAAAAGCCAATTCTGGTCATCCGGGCGCACCGATGGGCATGGCGGAAATAGCCGATGTATTGTGGAATCATCATCTGCGCCATAACCCGGCGAATCCAAAGTGGCCTGGTCGTGATCGTTTCATGATGTCAAACGGGCATGGCTCAATGCTGGTTTACGCGCTGTTGCATCTGTCAGGTTACGACTTGCCAATCGAAGAATTAAAACGTTTCCGTCAAATGCATTCCAAAACACCGGGCCACCCTGAGTATGGTTATACCGCCGGTGTGGAAACGACCGGCGGTCCTTTGGGTCAAGGTATCACCAATGCGGTTGGCATGGCGATGGCAGAAAAGCTGCTAGCTGCCGAATTCAACAAGCCCGGTCACGAGATCGTCGATCATCACACCTATGTTTTCATGGGTGACGGTTGCATGATGGAAGGCATTTCGCACGAAGCATGCGCCTTGGCAGGGACTTGGGGCTTGGGCAAGCTGATCGTATTCTGGGATGACAACAACATCTCGATCGATGGTCACATCGACGGTTGGTACACCGACGATACACCGAAACGTTTTGAAGCTTACGGCTGGCATGTGATTGCTGATGTGCAAGGTCATGACAGCAAAGCGATCGATGCCGCTATCAACGCCGGCAAGGCTGTAACTGACAAGCCAACGCTGATCTGCTGCAAGACCGTCATTGGTGCCGGCTCTCCCAACAAGGAAGGTACGCACGATGTACATGGCGCAGCATTGGGTGATGCCGAAGTGGCGGCGACGCGTGCTCATATCGGTTGGAATTACCCTCCGTTTGAAATCCCCAAGCATGTGTATGAAGCATGGAATGCGCGCACCAAAGGCGAGGGCCTGGAAAAGTTGTGGAACAACAAGTTTGCCGAATACAAGGCGGCATTCCCGAAAGAAGCTGCTGAATTCACTCGTCGCACCAAGGGTGATCTCCCTGCTAACTGGGCAGAACATGCGGCTAAAGCGATTGCTGATATCAATACAAAAGGTGAAACCATTGCGACTCGCAAGGCTTCACAAAATGCCATCAATGCCTTGGTTCCGGTGTTGCCTGAATTTTTGGGTGGCTCTGCAGACTTGACAGGTTCCAACCTAACTAACTGGACAGGTGCCCATCATGTGAGTGGCAAAAAACCAGGAAATTACATCAGCTACGGCGTGCGTGAATTCGGTATGTCGCACATCATGAATGGTATGGCATTGCATGGTGGGTTGTTGCCATTCGGCGGCACCTTCCTGATGTTCTCTGAATATGCCCGCAACGCTTTGCGTATGTCGGCACTGATGAAGCAGCGGGTGATCTATGTGTTTACTCACGACTCGATCGGTCTGGGTGAAGATGGTCCGACACATCAACCTGTCGAGCAAACTGCTACATTACGTTACATTCCCAATATGGAAGTGTGGCGTCCATGTGACACGGTTGAATCCGTGGTGAGCTGGGTGGCCGCAGTGGAGCGCAAGGATGGTCCGTCTAGCTTGATCTTCAGTCGCCAAAATCTGGCTTTCCAAAAACGCGATGCGGCGCAGATCGCCAACATTCGCAAGGGTGCATACATTTTGTCTGAAGCGGCAGGGGGTAAACCACAAGCGGTGATTATTGCAACCGGATCGGAAGTGGAACTGGCAATGAAATCTCAAGCAATCTTGGCTGCTGAAGGCATCAATGTGCGCGTAGTATCCATGCCGTCCACTAACGTGTTTGATAAGCAAGACCAGGCTTACAAAGACAGCGTGTTGCCTACCGGTGTTAAACGCGTTTCAGTCGAAGCAGGTGTGACTGGCGGTTGGTACAAGTATGTTGGCTTGGATGGTGTTGTCATTGGAATGGATACCTTTGGCGAATCGGCTCCAGCACCTGAGTTATTTAAGCATTTTGGATTTACGACTGAGAAGGTTGTGGCGGCGGTGAAGAAAGTTATTGCAGCATAGTTAAAGGCAATTATTAAAGTGCGCGAGTTAGACGCACACATCATTTTTTTACTTAAACTGGGAGAAGCAAAATGGCAATTCGTGTCGGTATCAATGGCTTTGGTCGTATCGGTCGTATGGTGTTTCGTGCAGCGACAAAAGATTTTCCTGAAATCGAAGTGGTCGCAATCAATGACCTGTTAGAGCCTGATTATTTGGCTTACATGCTCAAGTATGATTCGGTGCACGGTCGTTTCAATGGTGACGTGTCAGTGAATGGTAATAATCTTGTAGTCAATGGAAAAAACATTCGCCTCACGGCTGAACGTGATCCAGCAAACTTGAAGTGGAATGAAGTTAAAGTCGATATCGTCATTGAATGCACAGGCTTCTTCCTGACCAAAGACACCTGCCAAGCACACATCACAGCGGGCGCTAAAAAAGTGATTCAATCCGCACCAAGCAAAGACGATACGCCGATGTTTGTGTATGGCGTGAATCACGCGACATACAAAGGTGAGGCAATTGTTTCAGCAGCGTCTTGCACCACAAACGCGTTGGCTCCAGTAGCCAAAGTGTTGAACGACACATTCGGTATCAAGCGTGGTTTGATGACAACCGTTCATGCAGCAACGGCGACCCAAAAAACGGTTGACGGCCCGTCATCAAAAGATTGGCGCGGTGGTCGCGGCATTTTGGAAAATATCATTCCTTCCTCTACTGGTGCGGCAAAAGCCGTTGGCGTTGTAATCCCAGAGTTAAACAAAAAACTCACTGGCATGGCATTCCGCGTGCCAACTTCTGACGTGTCTGTAGTTGACTTGACTGTTGAGTTGAACAAAGCAGCGACTTACGATGAAATTTGTGCGGCAATGAAGGCTGCTTCTGAAAGTGGCCCGTTAAAAGGCGTGTTGGGCTACACCAGCGATGACGTGGTTTCCACCGACTTCCGTGGTTGCACTAACCCGTCCATTTTTGATTCCAAGGCTGGCATTGCACTCGATCCAACTTTTGTCAAAGTGGTGGCTTGGTACGACAATGAGTACGGCTACACATGTAACTTGATGCGCATGGTTGGACATATTTCCAAGTAATGCTTCCAACACGGAGCTGGCTATGCGCCAGCTCCGCTGGTTTATATCGTTTTGTAACAAAGGAAAAATCATGTCAGTTATTAAAATGACCGATCTGGATCTCAAGGGCAAACGCGTCCTGATTCGTTCGGATTTGAATGTGCCGGTTAAAGACGGTGTCGTAACTTCGGATGCGCGTATTACTGCGTCAATGGCAACGATTAACTTTGCGCTGAAAGCCGGTGCGAAAGTAATGGTGACATCGCACTTGGGCCGTCCTGAAGAAGGTGTTTATTCGGAAGAAAATTCACTCAAGCCTGTTGCCAATACCATCGCAAACAAATTGGGTAAGCCCGTTCGTTTGATTAAAGATTGGGTCAATGGCGGCTTCAGTGTTGCCGATGGTGAATTGGTATTGCTGGAAAATTGCCGCTTCAACAAAGGTGAAAAGAAAAGCACCGATGAGACTGCGCAAAAATATGCAGCCTTGTGCGATGTGTTCGTCATGGATGCATTTGGTACAGCGCATCGTGCCGAAGCGTCAACACATGGCGTGGCTAAATATGCACCGGTTGCGGCAGCGGGAATTTTACTGACCGAAGAATTGGAAGCATTGACTAAAGCTTTGCTTAGTCCAACTCGTCCTATGGTGGCGATTGTTGGCGGCTCTAAAGTTTCGACTAAGTTAACGGTGTTGGAATCGCTGTCAGAAAAATGCGAGCAATTGGTGGTGGGTGGTGGTATCGCTAATACATTCCTCAAAGCAACAGGTCATCCTGTTGGTAAATCACTTTGTGAAAATGATTTGGTTCCAACGGCGCAAGCCCTGATTGCCAAGATGACAGCACGTGGCGCAACCATTCCAATCGCTACCGACGTAGTGGTGGGAACAGCCGCGCCATTCTTGCCAGGCAATGAAAATACGCCAGCCATTTTGAAAAATGCAAAAGACGTTGCGGATGATGAAATGATCTTTGACATCGGCCCTAACTCTGCGCAGGCGATTGTGGACATCATCATGAATGCGGGAACAGTCGTATGGAACGGACCAGTGGGTGTATTTGAATACGACCAATTTGGTGAAGGAACAAAAGCCATTGCGATGGCGATTGCCAACACCAAAGCCTTTACCTTGGCGGGTGGCGGCGACACCATTGCAGCGATACAAAAGTACGACATTTATGACAAAGTGTCATACATTTCGACGGCGGGTGGCGCATTCTTGGAATTTCTCGAAGGTAAAACATTGCCTGCCGTGGAAATCCTTGAGCAACGCGCTAAAAAATAATTAGAGAGTTTAAAAACATCAATGCTGCGTAAAACAAAAATAGTTGCAACCCTGGGCCCTGCTTCAAGTAGCCAAAAAGTGTTGGAAGACATGATCCGCGCCGGAGTCGACCTGGTGCGGATGAATTTTTCGCATGGTTCGGCAGAAGACCACATGAAGCGTGCTGAAACAGTGCGTGCGGCAGCAAAGGCAGTCGGCCGCACTGTGGGTATTCTGGCTGATTTGCAAGGGCCGAAGATACGTGTGCGCAAATTCGAGAACGACAAAATCATTTTGAATAAAGGTGAAGCGTTTATTCTCGATGCAGCACATGATGGCTTGGGCAATCAACAGCGCGTGGGCTTGGATTACAAAGAACTGCCGAATGATGTGGATGTCGGCACAGTGCTATTGTTGAACGACGGCATGTTGGAATTTCACGTCACCCGCGTTAAAGGCACTGAGGTTCACTGTGTAGTGGTGCGTGGCGGCGTGCTATCCAACAACAAGGGTATTAACCGCAAAGGTGGCGGATTAACAGCGCCAGCGTTGACCGAGAAGGACAAAGAAGACATTAAAACTGCGGCGCTGATTAAGGCGGATTACTTAGCAGTTTCATTTCCACGCACTGGCGATGATATGCGTTTAGCGCGTCAGTTAATGGAAGCGGCAGGCGGTAAAAGCTTGTTGATGGCAAAAATCGAACGCGCTGAAGCAATACCTGTTTTGGGCGACATCATCGACGCATCCGATGCCATCATGGTGGCGCGGGGTGATTTGAGCGTTGAAGTGGGTGATGCAGCCGTGCCCGGTTTGCAAAAGAAAATGATCAAGATGGCGCGCGCAAAAAATCGCCTTGTGATCACGGCCACGCAAATGATGGAGTCGATGATTACCAACCCGATTCCAACCCGTGCCGAAGTGTCTGACGTGGCGAATGCGGTGTTGGATGGTACTGACGCGGTGATGTTGTCGGCTGAAACGGCAGTGGGCGATTATCCAATCGAAACCATTGAAGCGATGGCGCGCATTTGTTTGAATGCCGAGCGTGAAGGGGATGAACAAGCAATCGATCGCCGCAATATCTCGGAGAAATTTACCCGCGTGGATCAATCTATCGCCATCGCTGCGTTGTTTGCTGCGGCGCATTTTAAGGTGAAGGCGATTGTTGCGATGACACAATCAGGCTCTACGCCGCTGTGGATGTCACGAATGAATTGTGGTGTGCCGATTTTCGCGATGACACCCGTACAGGAAACCTTGACCAAGGTGACTTTATTCAGCGGCGTGCATCCGATTGAGTTTCATTCAACCGCACAAAATCAAACGGATGAACTCAACAATGCCGAACAAAGTTTGCTGGATTTGGGTTTGATCAAAAAAGGTGACATGGTCGTGATGACCATAGGCGAGGCGGTGGGTAGAACGGGACACACCAACACGCTGAAGATTATTTGCGCGGGCGAACGTCAGCGCAACTAGCTACATGTATTAAATTTGCAGCACAACAGATGTAATTATTTTTCAATTAGGAGGACATCATGGCTTTAGTATCTTTGCGTCAACTACTCGATCACGCTGCGGAAAACGGCTACGGCTTACCCGCATTTAACGTAAACAATCTGGAACAAGTCAAAGCCATCATGGAAGCGGCGGACGAATGCAACAGCCCCGTCATCATGCAAGGCTCGGCGGGTGCGCGTAAATATGCGGGCGAACCGTTCTTGCGTCATCTGATTGAAGCAGCAATTGAAATGTATCCGCATATCCCCGTCGTCATGCACCAAGATCACGGCGCATCACCTGCCGTCTGTATCAATGCGATCAAGTCGCGTTTCTCCAGCGTGATGATGGACGGCTCGTTGAAAGAAGATGCCAAGACACCCGCGTCCTTTGAATACAACGTGGACGTAACACGCCGCGTGGTGGAAATGTCTCACTCAGTTGGCGTTTCGGTTGAAGGTGAATTGGGTTGCTTGGGCTCTCTGGAATCGGGTATGGGCGAAAAAGAAGACGGTCACGGTGCGGAAGGCGTATTGAGCCACGACCAATTATTGACTGACCCAAACGAAGCGGCAGAGTTTGTAAAATTGACCCAAGTGGATGCTTTGGCAATTGCGATTGGCACATCACACGGCGCGTATAAATTTACCAAGCCGCCTACAGGCGACACTTTGGCGATTAGTCGCATCAAAGAAATTCACGCACGCATTCCCAATACCCATTTGGTTATGCACGGTTCATCTTCCGTACCGCAAGAGTGGCTGGAAGTCATCAATCAGTTCGGCGGTGCAATGCCACAAACCTACGGTGTACCTGTTGCAGAAATCGTGGAAGGCATCAAACACGGCGTGCGCAAGATCAACATCGATACCGATTTGCGCATGGCTTCCACAGGCGCAACCCGTCGTTATTTGGCACAAAATCCCAAAGATTTTGACCCGCGCAAATTCTTGGCAGAAACCACCAAAGCCATGCGCGCAATCTGCAAAGCACGTTATGAAGCATTTGGATCGGCAGGGCAAGCAGGGAAAATTAAAGTCATTTCGTTGGATAACATGGCAACTCGCTATGCCAAAGGCGAATTGAACGCGGTGGTGAAATAAGTTTTTAGTATGTTCTAGTAGCATAAAAACAAAAGCGACCTTCGGGTCGCTTTTGTTTTTATGGCAGTTGATGTCGGTCGTTATTGTATTACTTCGCCGCGCGGTTGATTAGATACTGTGCAAGCAACGGTACAGGACGACCTGTCGCCCCTTTTTGCTTACCAGAAAGCCAAGCTGTGCCCGCGATGTCTAAATGTGCCCAGCGATAATCTTTGGTGAAGCGAGCGAGGAAGCACGCGGCAGTGATCGTGCCACCTGCACGGCCGCCGATGTTTTGCATGTCGGCGAAGTTGCTGTCGAGCAGGGGTTGGTAATCATCCCACAGCGGCAATTGCCAGAGGCGGTCGTGTGTTTGCTCACCTGCTGCCAATAATTCTAGGGCAAGCTTTCCTTCGTTGCTGAACATGCCGCTGGCGACATGTCCCAGCGCAATGACGCATGCGCCCGTGAGGGTGGCGATGTCAATGACAGTGTCAGGATTAAACTTCGCGGAGTAGGTGAGTGCGTCACACAAAATCAAGCGACCTTCGGCATCGGTATTGAGGATTTCGATGGTTTGCCCCGACATTGAGGTGACGATGTCGCCGGGCTTGGTGGCTTTGCCGCCGGGCATGTTTTCGCAAGTGGGAATCACGCCGACAACGTTCAGCTTCAGCCCCATTTCGGCGATGGCTTGCATGGTGCCGAGTACGCTGGCTGCACCGCACATGTCGTATTTCATCTCGTCCATTTCTGCGCCGGGTTTGAGTGAGATGCCGCCACTGTCAAACGTAACGCCTTTGCCAACCAGCACGATGGGCTTTTGCTTCTTGTCCGCACCGCTGTATTCCAGCGTGATGAGTTTGGCAGGTTCGACGCTGCCGCGTGTCACGGAAAGGAATGAACCCATGCCGAGTTTCAGCATGTCTTTTTCTTCCAGTACGGTGGTTTTGATGGATTTGTGTGCTTTACCCAAAGCTAATGCTTGAGTCGCGAGATAAGTTGGAGTGCAGATGTTGCCCGGCAAATTGCCTAGCGTTTTGGTGAGTGACATACCATGCGCAATAGCGGCAGCTTGGTCGAGAGTGGTCTTGAGTTCCGAGCTTGGTTTGTCGGATGTGGCAAAAGTGATGTTCTTTAAGGTAGCTGCTTTCGATGGTTTGCTCTTCATGCCATCGGCACGGAAGGCTTGTTCACTGGCAATGAACACGGTTTGCTTGATAACCCAGCTTGCGTCCTTACCCACGCCTTCATCAGTGATATACAAGGCGGCATCTTTGGCGGGTGTGTCGTTCAAGGCTTTGAACGTGGCACGCAAAATGTCGAGGCTGGCTTTGTTGTCCAACTCGCTGGCTTTACCCAAGCCAACCAGCAACACGCGTTCAGCCTCGATGCCAGATAGCTTGTGCAGTAACTGCGTGGTTGCAACTTTGCCAGTCATGTCACCACTTTTGATGACCTGACTGATTTGCTGGGATGCGGCTTTATCAAGAGCTTGCGCCGCTTTGGATAATTTACCGCTATCGTAAACACCAACAACAACACAGCCGCACTTCAGCTTTTCCGCACTGCTTTGTTTTATGCTAAATTCCACGTGCTACTCCTTGAAATAAAAACGTTAGGCTTCGATGTCCGATTATCCGCAAGTTACACCTATAAAGTCAAAGCCATTGCGCATGGGCATTTTTCAACGTGCCTTGATAAGCGAATTCGCGGGTAATGGCTTGTTAGTATTTGCTGTGTTATTGGGCATTATCGTTATCAGTCAGTTGATACGCTTGTTGAGCGAAGCAGTTAATGGCAAGGTTGCCGTTGATGGGGTATTAGCATTGCTCGGATTTAGCGCGATGAATTATCTGCCCGTGCTCCTTTCCATCAGCTTGTTTATTTCAATTCTTCTCACCATCTCACGCTGTTATCGTGACAGCGAAATGATAGTGTGGTTCTCGTCTGGCATCGGCTTGTCGCGCTGGATAAAGCCTGTCTTGTGGTATGCCGTGCCTGTGGTAGCGTTGATTGCGCTGCTGAGCTTAGTCCTCACCCCGTGGGCATTGCTCAAAGCGGATGAATATAAAAATAAGTTGGAAAGTCGAGACGATGTGGCAGTGGCAACGCCAGGCATGTTCCGCGAATCCAAGCAGGCGGATCGAATTTATTTTGTCGAAAATGTCGATGCCAATTCGAATCACATCAGCAACATTTTTGTGCAAACTCAGCAAGGCGAAAAAACCAGCACCATGGTTGCGAAGCAGGCCTTGCAGCAAACTTCGCCCAACGGGGAGCGTTTCTTAGTGCTGCTGAATGGCACGCGCTATGAAGGCACACCCGGTCAGCGTGACTACAATATCGTGGAATTTGAACGCTACTCGATGCGAATTGATAGTGTGCCAGTCAAACAAAGCGAGCCGCAAATGCGCATGATGACGACCTTAGCTTTGTGGAAAAATCCGACCAGTTGGAATCTTTCCGAAATCCATTGGCGATTTGGCTTGCCGATTAGCGCGCTGATACTTGCGCTACTTTCTATCCCGTTAAGTTATGTGAATCCGCGTGCTGGGCGTTCGCTGAATCTGGTGTTGGCGCTGGTGTTGTATATGTTGTATAGCAATTTAATCAGCGTCAGCAATACCTGGGTGGGACAAGGGAAGTTGCCCGTTCAGGTAGGGATGTGGGGGATACATTTGTTGATGCTGGCGATTACCGGAATGCTGTTTTATCGCCGCATGATGCTATTTTCTACTCAGCGATTGTTTGTTCAAGCAAGCACTTTCTTTAGGAGTTTGCGTAAATGAATTTATTCACTCGCTACATGGGGCGGGAAATTTACGCCAGCATTGCGCTAGTGTTTGCCGCACTGCTCATGTTGTTTGCATTTTTGGATTTGATACGCGAGCTCAATTCAATTGGGCAGGGCCAATATCACTTGGGTTATGTGTTGTTGTTTGTGTTGTTGACCATGCCCGGTCACATCTATGAATTGTTTCCCGTGGTAGTGCTGATTGGTACGATATTCGCGCTGGTGCAAATGGCGGCGAATTCTGAGATGACGGTTTATCGCGCTTCGGGTGCGTCATTGTGGCAAATGCTAGGGGCGTTGTTTAAGATTGCCTTACCTTTAATTATTTTGAGTTTTGTGTGCGGTGAATTGCTCGCACCACCGAGTGAACGGATGGCGCAAAAGCTTCGACTTAAAGCACAAAATTCGCAGATCTCATTAAATGAATTTCGCTCCGGCGTTTGGGTGAAAGACGAACTCAGCTTTGTGAATGTAAAAGGTGTAATGCCTGATGCCAGCTTGTCGGATATAGATATTTATCGTTTTGATAACAGCTATCATCTGCAAAACATCACGCATGCCAAGCAGGCGGATTTTATCGAGCCAGGGCAGTGGCAACTTAAAGGGGTGCTGGAAACGCGCTTCAGAAAAGAGGGTGTAACAACACATGCCCAACCACAGCAAGAATGGCATTCGGTGATGAACCCCGGTATTTTTAGTGTGCTGCTGGTGGTGCCAGAGCAGATGTCAGCGATGGAGCTGAGCCAATACTCGTCACACTTGCGCGACAATCATCAAAAAAGTGCGCGTTATGAAATCGCCATGTGGAGCAAGCTTGCGTATCCGTTTGCGATATTGGTAATGATGATTTTGGCATTGCCGTTCGCCGCTTATCGTCGACGCGCTGGGGGCATCAGCGGGATGATATTTCTAGGTATCGTGCTGGGGCTGTCATTCCATTTTTTTGGCAAGCTGGTGGGCAGCTTGGGCGCGCTGAACGACTGGCAGCCATTCTTCAGTGCGACTGTAATGTCGGGCGTATTTCTACTACTGGGAATGGGAATGTTGTGGTGGGTGGAACGACGCTGAAGAAAGTAATAGCTGAACTTTATTTGCTGCGTTGCCTGACTTCTTCCTGTTGTTCTGTGGGTACTTTCTGGAAGGCTTTGTACTTTTCGCGTGCTGCTTCGCGTTGCGCGGGGGTAAGTTTGACCCAAGCTGGCAAGCTGGTGTGGAGGCGCGCTTTTTCTTCACTGCTCAAGCGCGCATATCCTTTGGCAGTATTGAGTAATTGCTGTTGATCTGATGCAGGCAACTTATCCCACTCTTGCGCCAAAGGAGCAAGAGCCTCGTGCTGTTCACTTGATAACGAACTCCATGACTTCGCCTCAGCCATCGTTATAGTGCAAGTCCAGCACAACAAGCAGGTGATGATGAATTTTTTCATGCCCATATGATACCCGAAGTACTAATTAACAAACACATGCACGGGCATTTCATCTGTCAATATTGCCAAATCAATTTCACTGATCTGTTGCTCCTCAGAATTTCGCCAAACATTTGCTCCAGCCACTGCCAGCAAAGCTACCAGCAAGCCTGTAGCTAGCCACTGTACGGTCGTGTGGGGCAATACTTTATCCACCCAATGCCCTGTGCTTAGTGCGAAAGCTGGCGCATAAGAGGTTTGCTTTTCCAGCGCGTGACGGCGCGCATCTGCGAGAGCTGATAAGGTGATTTGATCCAATCGTTGTGTACCTTGTGTCAGCACTTGAACGACTTTTTTAGGGTCTATTTTGTTATTTGGATGAGTGTTCATGGTAATTCCACTCCTTTCTTTCTTAGGATTTCTGCGAGTGCGTGGGTTGCACGCGAGCAATGGGTTTTCACACTTCCTTCCGTACAGCCCATTGCGGCAGCAGTCTCTGCGGTATCTAATCCTTCCCAGTAACGCAGCAGGAAGGCTTCTCGTTGACGTGTTGGGAGCACTGTCATAGCGTGTTCTATTACAGCCAGTAGCTGCTTTTGTTGCAAAGCTTCATAAGGTGCAGCAGGGGTTGATTGATTATCTTCATCTTCCAGCACATCCAGTGGGTCAAAGTCCTCCTCTTCATGCTTGGGTTGCAAGCTGGAAAACAAAGAGACCCAGGCATTCCGGACTTTCTGCCGGCGGAAATGATCGCGGATTGTGTTTTGCAAAATACGCTGAAACAACATTGGCAGCTCTTCAGTGGGCTTTCCCCCATATTTCTCGGCGAGTTTCAACATGGCATCTTGCACGATGTCCAACGCGGTATGTTCCTCACGCACCGCGAACACCGCGTGCTTGTAGGCGCGTCGCTCAACACTGCTGAGAAATTGGTCTAATTCGGCGGGGGTACTCAGTTTAGTGACTCCTGATGGGGCAACTGAACGATTGTTGCAGCAGCGACAACGGCACGCAATTTATCGGCAGTTAGACAGCAAATTAAACATAAAGTATTTTTCGGCATGGTCAGTTCGCAAGTATTCGCTTGTTGATCGAGATGATCCATCAAAAGCAAGTTGCACAGCTTACGGATTAGCAATAACGATGCGACCACGTTATCACAAATTTGAAAAGTCCAAAAACATAAAGCGCGCTGACAGCGTTAGGCTTTAGGTGTTTGCACGGCAGGCGATAACCCTACCGAATTCACACGTTTTTTCAAACGTTGGTCGAAACTCAAGAATGAGTCACAGGAATCCGCGCGGCACATTAGTAGCAGTCACGTTCATTTTTTCTTTTGTAACATTGAGGCAGGATCAAAATCGGACAGGCTGCGTGCTTTGCCTTTAGTTGGCGCAGTCACCATTCCCGCACAAGTGTCGAGGTAAGCCATCGCTGCCGCTTCATCCTGCTCAATCGCCATTTCCACCGCGCGCTTGGCAACGGTTAACAGGTGTTCGCTCTCGGCTTTGAGGGAGAAACTTTCTTGCACTAGGGCGGCGATTTTTTGCTGGGTGGACATGTCTACCAAAGGTACAGCCACATTCTCAATTTCACCCACACGCCAATGCAAAATAATAGAGCCGCCAGCGTCGCGTTCAGCCTGCATTTTTACCAGCTTTGAATTGAGTGCGAGGGTTAAATAATCGGGCAACAGTTTTTTAGTATCGCGCACCGTCAAGTGCAACACCGCGCCCGATGTAATGAAATCTGCATCTTCACGCAAGCAATACGCTTCACCCACGCTGCCATCTTTGGAAAATAAAATCGTTCCCGCCTTTGGCATCAATTCATCCAGCTTGTCTTTATTTTCTGCCACAAAAGACACTTTGATTTTTTTCTGCGGTGGCGTAACGCCAAACTTGCTGTAGTCCGCCACCCGCATAAACGGCAAGCCTTGCTCGTCGTCGGAGTATTCATCCGAACCTGGCTCAATGGATTTTTTAATTGTCACCAGCGCGCTCAAAGTGTCGTGCGCCTGCGCCGTGATATGCGCCATCACTTGCTCATATTTCGGCTGGTAATACTCGGCATCCAAGCGACCTGTGGCGGCGAAAGAATCTTTGAAGGATTTGATGTTGACCACTACGCCGTCATTCCCGCGCAGGCGGGAATCCAGCGGGGTTATTGAAAGGGCATTTTGATTTTGTTTCCCGCTGTGCGGGGGAGCTTTTTGACTATCTGGACTCCCGCCTGCGCGGGAATGACGCGCCGAAAAGTTCGCCATGCCCAAGGTGTCAAGCAACAGCGTTTCAGCTCGCCTGTACGCCTCAATTGATTGATTTTTCAATCGCTCTGATTGCATGTAAAGCGTTTCGGCAGTCGCTTCAAACTCCTCTGAATACTTAGGGAAGCACTGATTTAATCTGTTTTCTGTCCGGCCCTTTGACTGCGGTCACACGCAGGCGCACGAAACGGGTCATTTCAGCGTGTGTCGTCGTGTT
>JBEBKA010000021.1:0-35890 GCA_040079595.1 Gallionella sp. | reverse complement strand
AAAGCTTGTTTGCATCGTGTTGTCTTCGGGCGGTTGTGAATGGTGGGATTTTATCTGCTGAGCTGTTTCTCTTGGGAATAAATCAGCGTTTCCCTAATTGTTAACATGATTGCAAACAGAACAGACCTTTCATTCCCGTTAATTCGGAAATCAGGTAAGCTAAACACATGCCAACCAACCAAGCATTTTCCTCCCTTCAAGAAAGCGAAGATTCATTCGATGTACTCATTCAAATCTGGATGAGATTTACGCTTGCCTGCACTGCACTACTAGTGTTTCTTATCGATCCCGTTGAGGCGGGTCACCCTAGCGAATTTGCGCACATGCTGCTGATTTCTTACTGCCTATACAGTGCGTGCTTTGTGTTTGTTTATGACTTGCAGTTGTTTCACGAAATAGCCAAACACCGCGCCGCACATTGGATAGACGTGGTGTTTTTTTCCTGCCTAATTACGTTGACGGCAGGCTCGGACAGTATTTTTTATTTTTTTTACTTCCTGCCCATTTTGGTTGCGTCTTTTGCATGGGGCTTTAGAGAAGGGCTGAAAGTTACGCTTGCCTCCGCGATTCTATTTACGCTGGCAGGTTTTATTTCAGTCTCCGCCCAACACCCCTACGATTTAGGAGAGGCTATTTTGCGCCCTATTACATTGCTGGGGTTTGGTTACATGATTGCTCACTTGGGTAGAGGGCGGGTCATTCTCAAACGCAGGTTGGCCTTGTTGCAGGAAATCAGTACCTACTGGAATCCGCGCTTTGGCGTTAATCATGCAACCATGGTTAACTTGGGTAGATTGCTCGATTTTTATCGCGGTAGCCGCTGTATTTTAATTAAGCACTCCGCCGATTCCGTGCAAAAATACCAAATTTTTGTGCGTGACAAAAACAAACAAAACGCGTCAGAATCCCCACAAGAAATTACCCCAGCCACCGCAAATGCTTTACTCAAACTACCCGATTCCCTCGCCGTTACTTATGAAAGCGAGAGCACTCACAACTTCAAAGGCTTTAGTAAATACGTTGCTTACGACACCCGCACACTTGAATCCACGGGGCGATATTTAGATGAGTGCCGAGCACTCTCCAACTTATTCGATGACGCGTCCTTTATCTCAGTACCTTATCAACAGCAAGGTATCACCGCTGGCAGAATTTTTTTAGTGGCAGAGGCACGTGGATTTAACCGAGCGGATGTTGCATTCACCGAACAAGTTGCGAAGGCGCTGGCTTCGGTGATTGAAAATATGCAATTAATCGAAAACCTGATTGATGAGGCTGGCGGTCAAGAACGCCACCGCATCTCGCTCGACGTACACGACACCACCATCCAACCTTACATTGCATTAACGCTGGCATTGGATGCGTTATCGCGTGAATTCAAAAGCAACGAACCCTTAACCAAGCGGGTAGCCGAAATCATCAGCATGGCAAACATGACTGTGCAAGATTTACGCAGCTACAAAGATACACTGCGTGAAAAATCACTGATGCGGGGTGATTTTTTGGTGACCGCCATTAAAAATAAAGCGAATCGATTGCTACAATTTTATGGCATTCATGTTGATGTGATAGAGGCCATTGATCCCAATCTAAGCGGGCAATTCGCCGAAGCGGCTTATCAAATAGTTTGCGAGGGCATCAGTAATGTCATGCGCCACACTATTGCGAAAATTGCCTATGTCTCAGTTCAAACTGACTCGACACATTTGCGTATCGAAATTGGCAATGAGTCCCATGCACCGATCAAGCTCAAACCTTTCAAACCCAAATCCATTTATGAACGCGTCATGTCCATGAACGGTGAAACGTTGGTTGAAACCAATGTAGAGGGATATACTGTCATCCGCGTGACAATACCACTCACGAGGGAGTAAGTTATGATTGATACGACTATTAAAACCATTCGCGTATTACTCATTGATGACCACCGCAGTGTACTGTGGGGGTTGGAAAAGTTAATTGATAGTGCAAAACCGAAAATGCAAGTGGTGGGAAAATTCACCAGCTTTGCCGAAGCATCCCCGCAACTTAAGCAATTATTGCCCAATGTTATTTTGCTGGATTTGGATCTGGGTGGCGAACAAGGCATCGATGTCATTCCCCAGCTTGCACCGCTCAGCCAAGCTAAAATTCTGGTTCTAACCGGCTCGCGCGATAGTGCATTGCATGACCGCTGCATCATTGCTGGCGCAAAAGGTGTGCTGCTAAAGGAAGAGTCCGCAGACACCATCTTGACCGCAATTGAACGTGTAAACGAAGGTCAATTGTGGATGGATCAAGCGCGAATGGGGCGAATTATCTTAGCACTATCCCGCAAAAAATCCGCCGAAGAACACGACCCTGAACGAAAAAAAATTGACTCCCTCACCCCCAGAGAACGCCAAATTGTGCAGGCAGTCACCACTCACGCAGGGTCAACAGGTAACGACATTGCAAAACAACTACACGTCAGCGAAAGCACGCTGCGCAATCATCTCAGCTCAATTTACGCAAAGTTGGAACTGACTAACAGGTTAGAGCTTTGGGATTATGCGCATCAACATGGGTTAAATAAAGAACCTAAAGACAATTGATCCGCGAAGCGGGGTAAGCAGGCATTTCACCGTGAGGAGGAAGCTCGCAAAAACACAAAATTCACGAACGAAAGCAAAAAATCCTCAGCCAGTCACTTCAGCACAGTCTTTATTTTCGTGACTTTCGTGTTTTTCGTGGACAGTGATTTTATCCAAGCGGAATACAGCAAAAGCAATTTATCGCCAGCGATATTCTTCAACAGAAAACGGCTGCGCTTTACCCATAATTTCATTCAGCAACAACTCCGCACTGGCTAACGACATGGTCACACCATAACGATAATGCCCGCTGTTTACATAAAGATTACTGATGTTTGGGTGTCGCCCTATTGTTGGAATGTTGTTTGGCGAGCCGGGTCTAAAGCCTGCCCAATGCTTAATCGGTTGGATTTTTTTCCACTCAGGGAAAATTTCATAAACTCGTTTTAACAGGCTTTCGCGTGCTTCAACTGTAGTCGATTTATCAAAACCCACATCCTCCAACGTACTGCCGATCAACACATGCCCATCGCGGCGCGGAATCAAATACAAATCTTTCTTGAGCAGAATGTATTGAAATGGCGGCGCATCAAATTTGAACAATAAAATCTGCCCGCGTATCGGACGAATGTCGATATGCATGCCATGTTCACCCAACAACTGCTTGCTCCACGCCCCTGCCGCCACAATATATGCGTCGGCGTAGAATTTACCCTGCTTGGTTTGCAGGGCTGTGATGCGCCCTGCTTCATGGGCAAAACTTTGCACTTCATGCTGCTCAAGTATTAGACCACCCAGCATCTCGACTTGCTTGCGCAGTGCCAACACCCAGCTCGGATTACGCACTTGCGCGACATCTGGCAGTAATAATCCCGGTTGATTTTCAGCTGGCAGGTAGTCAGACACATTCACTGACTGTGCAGGGCATTGATATTTCGTACACCATTGCCGAGCTTGCTCTTCAACAAAGGGCGGTAACACCAACATACCGCTGCGTTGATATTCCGGGTCAATACCTGTGGCTTGATGCAGTGATTCGACCGCTTTAGCAAACATCGCCATACCGCGATGCGCAAGGTGGGTAACCGATACGGGATAATCCCAAGAGCATAGCGGTGAAAGAATTCCACCGCCCGCCCATGAGGCTTCTTGACCAACCTGACCACGCTCGACTAGCGTGACCTTATAGCCCGCTTGCAGCAGAGCTATCGCGCTAGTAAGACCAACCGCACCACCGCCGACAATCAGAAAATCAGATTGCACGTTTATATGGCGACGATAGGTATCAAGGTTTTCGGCAAGGGGAACACCACGTTTTCGATGATGCCCTGCAACTCAACCACCTTCGCACCGCCGAATTGCTCCAAGCGCGCAATCACACCTTGCACCAATAATTCCGGGGCAGATGCACCCGCACTCACACCAACCGATTTTTTTCCGACAAACCATTCGGCGTTTAACTCATCAGCACTATCCACCAAGTACGCAGGCAAACCCACATTCGAGGCAACCTCGCGCAAACGATTGGAATTGGAGCTGGAGGGAGAACCTATTACCACCACGACATCACATTGCTTAACCAACATTTTCACCGCATCTTGGCGATTTTGCGTGGCATAGCAAATGTCGTCTTTCTTCGGGCCTGTAATAAAAGGAAAGCGCGTTTTAAGTGCGGCGATGATGGAGCTGGCATCGTCAACCGACAGTGTCGTTTGCGTCACATACGCTAAATTCTGCTCGTCATTGACTTGAAGTTTTTGCACATCCGCAGGGGACTCCACCAGATACATACCGTCTTCCGATTGACCCATCGTGCCCTCCACTTCGGGGTGACCCTTATGCCCGATCATCACCACTTCTTTCTTCTGATCGCGCAGTCTCGACACTTCAATATGCACTTTAGTCACCAGTGGACAGGTGGCATCAAACACCGTCAAACCAAGGGCTTCTGCCTCTTTTCTGACGGCTTGCGAGACACCATGCGCGCTGAAAATTAGGATGCTACCACTCGGCACATCCGCCAAATCTTCGATGAACACCGCGCCTTTTTCACGCAATCCATCCACCACAAATTTGTTGTGTACCACTTCGTGGCGCACGTAAATCGGCGCGCCATGCAACGCCAAAGCGCGCTCGACAATTTCAATCGCACGATCAACCCCGGCACAAAATCCACGCGGATTAGCGAGCAGTAGCTGCATGTTTTTTCTCCGTAAAACTATCCCAGATCAACAACCCCGCACCGCAGGTAATGGCAGAGTCCGCCAGATTGAAAGCCGGAAAAGTATGCTCATTCCAATGGAACAATAAAAAATCGATCACGTACCCATACGATATGCGGTCGATCAAATTACCCAGCGCGCCACCCAAAATCATACTCAAGGCAAAAGCGAACAAGGTGCGGTCGGCATGTTTGCGCAATAGCCAAACGATCCACAATGAAGCCGCAATAGAAATGAACGTGAATAGCCAACGCTGTGCGCCGCCAAAATCGCTTAGGAAGCTAAACGCCGCGCCTTCATTATGCCAATGCACTAAATCAAAAACACTTAAAACGGTAAAAACTTCACCATAAACAAAACGGTCGTTGATCCATAACTTACTTAACTGATCGAGCACAACAACCAGCGCACTCAACCACAACCAACGCTTAAGCATAGTGACGCGCCTCGCCCTGACCAAACAGGTTGCTCACACAACGTCCGCAAATCGTTGGATGCGCGGCATCGCTGCCGACATCGGCGCGATAATGCCAGCAACGGTCACATTTGGTGTGCGTACTAGGTGTCACTTCTATGCGTTGCTCGGCTTCCGTCGCCACACGATGTACGGTGGCACGTGAAGTAATCAACACCAAACGCAAATCATCACCCAATTTTTTTAGAACTTCGTAGTCAGCATCGGACACATACACATCCACTTCGGCAGCCAGCGCGGAACCGATCAAACCGGCGGCACGCGACTCTTCCAATTGCTTATTCACTTTTGCACGCACAGCAACCAGTGTTTCCCATGAAGACATTACACTGCTATCGAGATGTGCTTCCGGTAACGCATACCATTCACCAAAAAATACGCTCTCCGTATTATTTGCACTCAACACCTCCCAAACCTCTTCGCCCGTAAAACTCAAAATCGGTGCAATCAATCGGGTTAACGCATGAGTGAAGTGAAACAGCGCATTCTGCGCAGAACGTCGTGCTTTAGAGTTTTCACCTGCTGTATAGAGACGATCTTTCAGAATGTCGAGGTAGAAGCTCCCTAAATCTTCCGAACAAAAACCTTGCAGTTTTTGCACTGCGGAATGGAATTCATAACGCTCGTAATCTGCACGCACGTCATCTTGAAGTTTCTGCGTTAATGCCAACGCGTAGCGGTCTATCTCCAGCCATTGCTCGACTGGTATCGCATCGCGTGTCGCATCAAAATCAGCAATGTTCGCCAACAAAAAGCGCAAGGTATTACGGATGCGGCGGTAGCTTTCCACCACGCGCTTGAGGATTTCATCGGAGATCGTCAGTTCGCCAGAGTAGTCGGTAGAAGCTGTCCACAAGCGCAAAATATCTGCACCCAAGGTATCGAAAATTTTCTGCGGCGCGATCACGTTACCTTTGGATTTCGACATCTTGTGTCCGCTACCATCCACCACAAAACCGTGCGTCAGCAAAGCGTTGTACGGCGCACGTCCATTGATAGCGCAACCTGTGAGCAGCGATGATTGGAACCAACCGCGGTGCTGATCCGAACCTTCTAAATACAAATCAGCAGGAGAGTGCAATTCCTCACGACGCTGCAAAACCGATGCGTGCGTCACACCGGAATCGAACCAAACGTCCAGCGTATGCGTCAGTTTTTTATAGTGTTCTGCATCGTTACCTAACAACGATGCCGCATCCAGACTGAACCACGCTTCAATGCCGGACTGTTCAACCAAAAGGGCAACTTGCTCTAACAGCGCGGATGTATTCGGATGCAACTCACCCGTTTCCTTATGCACAAAAAATGGCATCGGCACGCCCCAATTGCGTTGGCGTGATACACACCAGTCGGGACGATTCTTGATCATCGCTTCAAGGCGTGCGCGTCCCCATGATGGAAAGAATTTCGTGTCATCGACGGCTTTATTCGCTAGGCTACGCAGCGCAATTCCCTCGCCCCCTGGGAGAGGGCTAGGGTGAGGGAGGTTATTTTCAACGTGAGTTCCCTCACCCCCAGCCCCTCTCCCAAAGGGCGAGGGGAGTGAGTTCTGCGTCATGCCGATAAACCACTGCGGCGTGGAGCGAAAAATGATCGGTGTTTTATGTCGCCAGCAATGCGGATAACTGTGCTGTATTTTTTTCAAGCACAGCAGATGTCCACTTTCCTGCAACGCGGCAACCACCACGTCATTGGCTTTCCATACGAACAAGCCGCCCACCAGTGGTAGTGCTGCAACAAATTTTCCATCGTCCGCCACTGGACTATCGGTAGGCAAACCATATTTTCGCCCAACAAAATAATCGTCCAAACCGTGCGCTGGCGCGGTGTGTACCAAGCCTGTACCTGCTTCCAGCGTGACGTGATCGCCGCAAATAATCGGTACACATCGTTCGTAGAATGGGTGTTGTAGTTGAATCAAATTCAACGCGCTGCCCTTGCATCGCGCCAATACTTCACCCGTCAATTCGTAGCGTTGCAAACAACTATCCAACAACTCGCTCACCAAAACCAAGTAACCCTTGCTGGTGTTGACCAGCGCATATTCAAAATCAGGATGCACACTCACAGCCTGGTTGGCTGGCAACGTCCACGGTGTAGTCGTCCAGATAACGACAGAAATTTTTGCATCATTAGGTAAAGCGACGCCGAACGCTTTAGCCAGCGCGGCTTTATCAACCACCTCAAACGCCACATCAACTGCCGATGAAGTCTTGTCCTCATACTCCACTTCCGCTTCTGCCAACGCAGATTGGCAATCCAAACACCAATTCACCGGCTTGTAGCCTTGATACAAATAGCCGTTCTCATTGATTTTTCCGAGCGCGCGAATGATGTCGGCTTCTGTTTTGAAATCCATCGTGAGGTAAGGTTTATCCCAATCACCCAGCACACCGAGCCGAATGAAATCATTTTTCTGCCGTTCGATTTGCTCCTTTGCGTAGTCGCGGCACAGCTGGCGAAATTCGGCGGCGGGGATGGCTTTGCCGTGTTTCTTTTCCACCATCAGTTCAATCGGCAAGCCGTGGCAATCCCAGCCCGGCACATAAGGCGCATCAAAACCGCTCAGCGTCTTGCTCTTGATAATGATGTCCTTGAGGATTTTATTCACCGCGTGACCTATATGGATGTCGCCATTCGCATACGGCGGGCCGTCATGCAAAATAAATTTCGGCTTGCCCTGTTTGGCTGCGCGGATTTTTTGATAGCGTTGCTGTTCCTGCCAGCGCGCCAGCATTTGCGGTTCGCGCTTGGCCATGTCACCGCGCATTGGGAACGCCGTATCAGGTAAATTCAGCGGGTATTTTTTCTTTTCATCAGTCATTTATGTACATCTCTAAAAATTCAAATTTCTAAGCTAGGCAAGGCGCGAGCAAAAAATTGCGACGACGCATATTTCAATATGTTAGGAGTGATTTTTTGTAAGTAACGCAGCATAGCGACGAAATCTGAATTTTTATCGTCATTCATGTTCAATAAACCATTTCTTAGCATTTGCTACATCCAACGCGATATGTCGCGTCAGCGTTTCCAAATCGGGATATTTCTCTTCATCGCGCAGCTTTTGCAAAAACTCCACGCGCAAATGCTTTCCATAAATCTGTTGAGAAAACTCAAACAGATGCACTTCCAACACAGGCTTGTCATGCACCTTAACGGTAGGTCTGATGCCTAGGCTGGCCACGCCTTGCAGCACACCAAATCCTTCGGCATGAACCTCCACCACGTAGATGCCCGACAGTGGTGCAGGGTTGTGTTTCAACTGAATGTTGGCAGTGGGGAAACCCAGTTTTCGCCCCAGCTGATCGCCCTGCACCACTCGTCCGCTGATGCTGTAATGCCGCCCCAGATAACGCTGTGCGGTACGCAATTGCCCTGCTGCTAACGCGCCACGTACCGCCGTGCTGGAAATCCGCACGCTGTCGTGCATCACGGTATGAACCGCTTGCACTTCAAAACCCAAGGTTGAGCCAATTTTTTCTATCAAAGCAAAATCGCCAACACGTCCGCTACCAAAGCGAAAATCATCGCCTATCAACATAAACTTGGCTGATAACTGCTCAAACAAAACATTCATGAAATTTGCCGCACTCATTTGCGCAAAACTCGCATTAAAGCGGCACACATGCACATTGTCGATATTCAAAGTCGCAAAAAATTCCAACTTCTCGCGCAAACTGGTCAACCGTGCAGGGGCTTGCTGCGGCGTAAAAAATTCACGCGGATGCGGCTCGAAAATCACTACTCCTGTTTGCAGTCCACGTGACTGTGCCGCCGAACGTAATTCGTTCAGCAAAGCTTGATGCCCAAGATGCACCCCATCAAAATTACCGATGGTGAGGGCAACAGGCTGGGTATCGGAGGAATGGAGTCCGCGCAGGATTTTCATGGGCGCGGATTATACCGTAGGCATACTCTGCTGAATGCTCTACTTATACATTGCAGCAACACCGTGCATCATGTTACGGTTCGTCCGTCGCAAATAATTTTTCATCTTTCGTATAACCAGCCACTTGGCTGCCGTTGTTTGGCAGCTTAGTGGAATGGCTAGTTGTTTTATCGAAACTTTTCAACCTTTAGAAAGTCACCGTGAAAACCACACCACACCACACCACACCACACCACACCACACCACACCACACCACACCACACCACACCACACCACTAAACTAGCGCAGCGATTCCGCACTTTAACGCTCGCGCTTCCCTTACTCATCCTTGCAGCCTGTAGCGGAGGGGGCGGAAGTGGCTCTAACACTCAAACCACCGACCTCATTACCACCCCCAATATATCAGGCTCGGTGACGGGGACGACACGTGTCGTTACCAATAAACTTTACAACTACAGTGCCACCGCCGCAAATGGCGCATCCGCCAATTACAGCGTCAACTGGGGCGACGGTACTGCGCCCACTGCCATCGTTGCTTCTACCGCCACACAAAATAAAATCTGGCGTGCGGCTGGTGACTACACCGCATCGTTAAATTTGACCGACACAGCAGGCGCGGTGACCACCCTCACCCAGCCTATTGCTGTGGTCGATCATCCCGTTTCCACAGGCAACGAACACTCTTGCGCGATATTATCGAACAACACCGTCGCCTGTTGGGGGCGCAATCAATATGGGCAGCTCGGTGATGGCACGGCGGTCAATAGCAACATTCCCGTACTCGTGCCAAGCTTAACCAACGTCGTATCGCTATCCGCATTCGGCAGCAGCACCTGTGCAGCCAAAACCGATGGCACAGTCTGGTGTTGGGGCTTATCCAACGTGCTCGGTCAAGTGATAACAAGCAACTCGACACCCGCACAAAAGACCAGCTTGACCAACGTGGTCGCCTTGTCAGGGGGAAATTTCCAGACAGGAGGCTTAGGTCACATCTGCGCGCTTCAACGTGCAGGTACAGTGCAATGTTGGGGCAGCAACATCAATGGTGAGTTAGGCAATGGCGCAACAAACGACCCTAGCTATTTCAGTGGTGTCCAAACTACACCAGTAGCCGTCACAGGTTTAACCGATGCTGTGAGCATCACCGCTTATGGTGCAACCACTTGCGCCATCGTTACGGATAGCTCGGTGAAGTGCTGGGGCAGCGGTCTAAATGGACAGGTTGGTGTGGGTGTGCAAAACCCCAGCACCACCAGTACGCATATTTCATTTCCCGTTGCCGTACCCAATTCAAATAACAGCGTATCACTCGCCATGTCTGACTACATGACCTGTGCCGTCAAAATAGATGGCACGGTGCAATGCTGGGGAACTAACTTTGATTCGCAATCCAGCACCACCACGCTAGGCGGGGTAATGGGTAGCCCAACCACCTTGGCAGGCATCAGCAATGTTGCTTCACTGGCATTGGGCAACGGTCACGCTTGCGCGTTAAAAACCGATGCCACCGTTGCCTGCTGGGGAACGTATTACCGCTACGCCACCAATAACACCGCCACCCTCATACGAACCACGCCTGTTACCGTTTCGGATTACACACTTTCAACAGTCGCTTCATCTGCACCACTTACCAACGTATTAGCAGTGAGTTCAGGCATCGACCACACGTGTGCGTTAAAAGACGATGGACGTGTATTTTGCTGGGGCTGGAATAGCTCTGGACAATTGGGTGATGGACTTAACGCCAACCGTAATATGGCTGCACCCGTCAATTTTGGCACTACCAATACAACTATTATGAGTGCGATTACTGCGGGCGCACTACACACCTGCGCGATTACAACTACAGGTGATGTTATGTGCTGGGGTCATGGTGACTCTGGTCAACTAGGCAACGCAAGCAATTTCGGCAACATTATCCCAGTTACCGCCAGTGGCTTGAGTAGTGTCAGTGCAGTTGCTGCTGGAGGCTTTCATACCTGTGCGCTTAACGCTATGGGAGGAGTTGCTTGCTGGGGATTGTCGACTAAAGGTCAGCTAGGAAATGCAAGTAATGTTGATAGTAATACACCTGTCAACGTCACTGGATTAACAACGGGTGTGAGTTCAATTTCCGCAGGTTTACTTCACACTTGCGCACTTAAATCCACGGGCGATGTAGTCTGCTGGGGTGAGGGTAGTGATGGTCAGTTGGGCAACTCAACTTTCGTTAAAAGCAACACGCCGATTAGCGTCACTGGCTTAACGGGCGTTACTGCAATTGTTGCGGGTGACTATCACACCTGCGCGCTTAAAACTACGGGCGATGTCATGTGCTGGGGATGGAATCTTCATGGTCAGCTGGGCGATGCAAGCAACGTTAAGCGCAACGCCCCTGTTAGCGTCAGCAGCTTGACAGGTGTCAGTAAAATTGCCGCAGGCTCGCGTCACACCTGCGCGCTTAAATCCACGGGCGATGTCATGTGCTGGGGGAGTGGAGTTGATGGTCAGTTAGGCGACGCAGGCAATACAAGTAGCAACATACCTGTTAGCGTCAGTGGCTTGACGGGTGTCAGCTCAATTGCGGCTGGGGACTATCACGCCTGCGCACTTAAAACCACAGGGGATGTGGCGTGCTGGGGTAAAGGAACTTATGGTCAGCTAGGCAACGCAACTAACGCCAGTAGCAACATTCCCGTTAGCGTCAGTGGTTTGACAGGTGTTAGCTCAATTGATGCAGGGAGAATCCACTCCTGTGCGCTCAAACTCAATGGTGATGTCATGTGTTGGGGAAATGGTACGTACAAACAGTTGGGCAACCCCGCATATACATCAAGCAATGTGCCGATTAAGGTCATCTTTGGCAGCACCAGTTTAACGTTTTGGAAATAACCCTCGCAACATTTAATCAAGGAAAAATCATGCAAAAACCTAACAGCTTTCACCCCAAATCCCGATTCAATATCGGACTCTTTGCGCTTATCACTTCACTACTGGCAGGTTGCGGCGGTGGCACGGGCGACACCACAGGGAGTGGCGCAGCCACTTACAAAGTAGGCGGCTTTATCATCGGTTTGGATACCCCCAATGCCAAAACGATTGATTTGCAATTGACCGTCCCCAGCACCCCTGCTGAAGTGTTAACGGTAAATGCCAATGGCACATTTACTTTTGTTAATAAAGTAAACAATGGGGCGAGTTATCAGCTCTCTATCACCCAACCTACTGGTCAAAATTGTACTTTCACCTATGGTGCAGGGAGTGTGATTAACGCGGATGTCACGAACATGAATGTGATCTGCGGTCCAGCAGCAGTGGGTAGTTTTGTTGCCAACACGGCACTCATGCCCACACCAGTGAATGCAAATGCAACCACACTGCTGCCGAACGGCAAGGTGCTGGTGATTGATAATGGCATGACTGCTCAAAATACAACCCCTCAGCTGTACGACCCCGCTACAGATACTTGGAGTGCTACTGGCACCATGCCTTTCGCTTTCGATATGGGTCTCACCTCCACGCTATTGCCCAACGGAAAGGTCTTGGTGGTAGGTCCGTCGGGAAACTCGAATGGTCCCGGCCCCGCACAACTATACGATTACGTGACTAACACTTGGGTTGCCGCGCCTAGCTCTCCAACATTCCACAACAGGCACACCGCAACTTTGCTCCCAGATGGCACAGTACTGGTGGCGGGCGGTGGTAGTGGTGGCTTGGGTTCAGTGGACGCTGAAATTTACACGCCCAGTAATACTGGGGGTAGCTGGGCTTCTGTTGGCTCGATGATCAAAATTCGCGGCGGACACAACGCTACTGTCTTACAAAATGGCATGGTGTTAATGACCGGAGAAACAACCACGCTTACTAATAACCCGGAACAATCGGAGCTATACAACCCTGTTAGCAAGACTTTTAATGTACCGCAAAGCACGGGAATTATTCGCAGCGGCGCACGTGCCACGATGCTGTCTGATGGCAGAGTATTACTTGCAGGCGGGCAAGATATGACAGGGCCAGTTGCAGGTGTCGAAATTTACAATCCAACCACTAATTCATGGACTATATCTGGCGGAACAAGAACAACCGCCCTGAGTGGCAGCACATTCACTTTATTGCCAAGCGGAAAAGTCTTGGCAGCAGGCGGAACTCAAGGTGCGGGTGGCTGCATGTGCGGCTTGAATACAGCGGAGCTTTTTGACCCCGTAACTGGTACGTGGACTGCAACAGGCAATATGGTTGTAGGGCGTTCTGGTGCTGCCGCCACGCTGTTACCTAATGGCAAAGTATTATTTACAGGTGGGTATCAAGACTCTAATGCATGGACTACAGCAAACACTGAGTTGTATTGGTAAATACAGCAAGGGGGAGGTAGGGTGGGTGTCGCCTGCCCTACCTCGCTTTAATCAAAAAATCCCGCTTCGGCGGGATTTTTTCTGTTTCCTTTAAGCCGTCCCACCCACCGTCAACCCATCTATCCTCACCGTAGGCTGCCCCACGCCCACGGGTACGCTCTGACCTTCTTTGCCGCACGTGCCAACACCCGAGTCCAGTGCCATGTCGTTGCCTATCATGGAGACGCGGGTCAGTGCATCCGGACCATTGCCGATCAGCGTTGCGCCTTTTACCGGATGGGTGATTTTGCCGTTTTCGATCATGTAGGCTTCTGCTGTGGAGAACACGAATTTTCCGCTGGTGATGTCCACCTGCCCGCCGCCAAAATTCACTGCATACAAACCATGCTTGACCGAGGCGATGATTTCTTTCGGGTCTTTGTTGCCGTTGAGCATATAGGTGTTGGTCATACGTGGCATGGGAATGTGCGCGTAAGATTCTCGTCGGGCATTACCCGTCACAGGCACACCCATCAATCGAGCGTTCAGACTGTCTTGTAGATACCCTTTGAGGATACCGTTCTCAATGAGCGTGGTGCATTGTGTGGCATTGCCCTCATCGTCCATTTGCAATGAGCCGCGTCGTTTAGCAATTGTGCCGTCATCCACTACCGTCACGCCTTCAGCCGCAACGCGTTCGCCGATACGCCCCGAAAATGCCGAGCTGCCTTTGCGATTAAAGTCGCCTTCCAAGCCGTGTCCAATGGCCTCGTGCAACAAAATGCCCGGCCATCCGTTGCCTAACACCACGGTCATATTGCCTGCTGGAGCGGGCTGTGCATCCAAATTCACCACGGCTTGATGCACGGCTTGCGCGGCATATTTACGCAGCATGGCATCGTCAAAATAGCCATAATCAAAACGCCCGCCACCGCCCGCCGAGCCTTGCTCGCGCTTGCCGTTGCTTTCAATAATCACTTGTATGGACAGCCGCACCAGCGGGCGAATATCGGCATTCATCAAACCATCGCTACGCGCCACCATCACCACTTCGTATTCACCCGCCAACCCCGCCATCACTTGCACCACACGCGGATCAAGCGCACGCGCATAGCCTTCAAGTTTTTCCAACAGCGCAACTTTGTCGGCATCTTTCAGGCTGGCTATCGGATCATGCGGCAAATAAATGTCGCGACGCGAACCTTGCTTGAGCATCGGCACAGACTGCCTCCCACCTTGTCGCGCAATCGCTCGCGTGGCTTGTGCTGCACTTTCCAGCGCGTTCATGCTGATGTCATCGGAATACGCAAACGCAGTTTTTTCACCACTCACCGCGCGCACCCCCACGCCTTGGTCGATACTGAAACTACCCGATTTAACGATGCCCTCCTCCAGCGACCAACTCTCCGCGCGGCTGTATTGAAAATACAAATCCGCGTAGTCGAGCTTATGCGCCATCATGCTGCCGAACAATTTTTCGATATGCCCCGCATCAATTGAATACGGCGCGAGCAAGGTTTGTTGTGCAGTGACAAAGAGGGTAGCGGGTGTTGCGATTTTGCCCAAAGTCATTCTCCTAGAGATAATGCTCAGATGTTTATTGGTACTGATTATACGAGAGGTGGTAGTGATAATGTGAATTTGTGCTCAGCGTCCTTGCGTTGTGAGCACCGCCCTACTAAAATTCCCGACCACTCAACTAAGGTAAAACGTTATGACTTCAGACATTCAAAAAGTAATTCACGAACAAGTGACAACCCATCCAGTGGTGTTGTACATGAAAGGCAGTCCGCAGTTTCCGCAGTGTGGCTTTTCCGCTAACGCGGTGCGTATCCTTGGCGCATTGGGCGTAACCGAGCCATTTACGGTTGACGTGTTGCAAGACTCGGAAATTCGCCAAGGCGTTAAGGACTATGCCAACTGGCCGACTGTTCCACAGCTGTATATTAAAGGTGAATTCATTGGTGGTTCGGACATCATGACGGAAATGTATCAGAGTGGTGAACTGAAAGGGTTGTTGGGGTAATCAACTAGCCTGTCATTCCCGCGAAAGCGGGAATAACGGGTGGTGAGTTACTTTTCTAGATAAAGCCTCGCCCTAGCAATTGCCGCTCCCACTTGATTCGGCGCAGTCCCGCCGATGTGGTTACGCGAAGCCAGCGAGCCTTCTAACGTCAACACTGCGTAAATATCTTGCTCAACCAGAGGAGAGAATTGTTTTAACTCCTCCAGCTTCAAGTCGCTTAAATCGCAATTACGTTCGACGCTAAAACGTACTGCCAATGCAACGGCTTCGTGCGCATCGCGGAACGGCAATCCCTTCTTGACTAAATAATCAGCCAGATCCGTAGCCGTGGCATAGCCTTGCAAAGCCGCGTTGCGCATGGCTTGTGGCTTGACGGTGATGCCGCCGATCATGTCGGCGTAAATGCGCAGGGTTTGTGTCAGCGTGTCCACGGTGTCGAACAGCGGTTCTTTGTCTTCTTGGTTGTCTTTGTTGTAGGCCAACGGCTGACCTTTCATCAGCGTAAGCAAGGCAATCAAATGACCATTTACCCGCCCGGTTTTGCCGCGCACCAGTTCTGGTACGTCGGGATTTTTCTTTTGCGGCATGATGGATGAGCCTGTACAAAAGCGATCAGCGATGTCGATGAAGCCGAAACGCGGACTCATCCACAAGATCAGCTCTTCCGAACAACGCGACAGATGGGTCATGATCAGTGCCGCAGCAGCAGTAAATTCAATGGCAAAGTCGCGATCAGAAACTGCGTCTAATGAGTTTTCGCACACCCCATCGAAGCCCAATAGTTCGGCGACCATTTCACGCTTGATTGGATAGCTAGTACCAGCTAACGCCGCCGCACCAAGTGGAAGCCGATTCACGCGCTTGCGGCAATCTTGCAGACGCTCCGCATCACGCTTGAGCATCTCGAAATACGCCATCAGATGATGCGCAAAGCTGATGGGTTGCGCCACTTGCAGATGGGTAAAACCAGGCATGATGGTGTGTGTGTGTTGTGTGGCAAGATTTAGCAGTGCGCTTTGCAACGCTTTGATGAGCACCAGCAAATCATCAATCGCGCTGCGCAAATACAATCGCACATCCGTGGCAACTTGGTCGTTACGCGAACGCCCTGTGTGCAAACGCTTACCTGCATCACCAACCAAAGTAGTGAGCCTCTTTTCAATGTTGAGGTGTACATCTTCCAAATCGAGCTGCCAAACAAATTCACCCGCGACAATTTCACTTTTGATTTGCGTGAGACCACGTTGGATGTCAGTGAGGTCTTGTGCGGAGATGATTGCGCACTGGGAAAGCATCTCGGCATGTGCCAGCGAGCCTTGAATATCAAACAGGGCGAGCTTGTAATCGAAGCCTACGGATGCGGTATAACGTTTCACTAATTCCGCCACGGGTTCGCTGAAACGCCCTGACCAAGTATTTTTATCTTGTGTGCTTGCCATATATTGTCCAGAATAAGCGCATGAAAAAATTGACTTTTCCCTGCTATGAATGAGACGCGCAGTATAAAACAAAATACCCGCGCTGATGGGCTGCCCAACTTTCGCAACCTCGGCATCATCTTGCGCATTTTGCTGATTGTGAATGGTTTGGCGGTGACCTTGGCATTGTTGCTGGCGGACAATTGGAAGGATGTTCCTTCGAATCTGATGCAAATCACCATGATGTTAACGCCCGTGATTTTGACTAGCCTGCTGCTGCTGTGGGCAGTACAGCCATGGCTAAACAAGCTGAATTACTGGCGCGGGGCGGGCGTGGTGAGCCTCATGGTAATGGCGTTAACGCTGGTGATTTACTCGTTTGGTCGAGGGCTATTCAGCACGGCAGATGGCGACCCCTACTTTGATTTAGTGCGGTACGCGCTGCTCAGCTTGATTGTCTGCGCGATTTTGCTGATGTACTTTCGGCTACGCATACAAGTGTTGTCGCACAGCATGTTGGATGCTCGCTTGCAAGTACTGCGCGCGCGCATCCGTCCACACTTTTTGTTCAATACCATTAACGCCGTACTGGGCATTGTGCGCGCTCAACCCAAGCAGGCTGAGGCCGCGTTGGAAGATATGTCGGATTTATTTCGCATGGCGATGGCGGATGTGCAAGACCTCACGCCATTGGCGCAAGAAATCAAACTGTGCAAGCAATACTTGGCGTTGGAGCAAATGCGCATGGGCGAACGGTTACGCGTGAATTGGCAAATGCACAACTTGCCGGACGATGCATTGATTCCGCCGCTGTTATTGCAACCCTTGCTGGAAAACGCCGTGTATCATGGCATAGAGCCGCTTTCGCAGGGCGGGTGCATCAACATCACATTGGCACTGAACGATAAGCAAATACAGATCAAAGTGGAAAATCCCTGCGTGTTACGCGAAAGCTCGCATAAAGGCAATAAAATAGCACTGGGTAACATTCGTGAGCGTTTGGAATTATTATTCGATGTCGAAGCGCATTACCAAGTCGAGATAGGCAAAGATTTTTATCGCGTAGAAATTGCATTTCCCTACGCAGTTAAGGAGCGGACGTGAGCATTCAACTTCAATTAGCCCTGCGTGTTTTTATCGTGGACGACGAACCGCCTGCGCGTACCCGCCTGCGAGATTTGCTTAATGATTGCAATGATCAATTGCCATTGGAAGTGGTGGGGGAAGCGGGCAACGGAAAAATTGCCCTAGAAATGCTAGTTGATATGCAAGTGGATGTGGTGCTGCTCGACATTCGTATGCCGGAAATGGATGGCATTGAGCTTTCGCAACATTTGCAAAAATTACCCAAGCCACCCGCGATTATTTTCACCACTGCTTACGACGACTACGCCATCAAGGCATTTGAGTTGCACGCGATTGATTACTTGCTCAAACCAATCCGCTTGGGGCGGCTGTTCGAGGCACTCACGCGTGCGCGTGAAGCGATACCCATCCAAGTTGAAACATTGCGCGAATTGCTACCCGAACCGCGCAAAAATCTATCGGTACATGAGCGCGGAAAAATTCAATTGATTCCTATTGAACATGTGCTGTATCTGCGCGCCGAACTGAAATACATCACCATACGCACCGCGGAACGTGAACACCTTATCGAAGAATCGCTTACTGCGCTGGAAACCGAATTTGCCACACGTTTTGTGCGCATCCATCGCAACTGCCTCGTGGCAAAAGAAGCGATAGAAGGCTTCGAAAAAGGCGGCGATGACACAGGCGAAAGCGCGGGTTGGACAGTGAAGCTAAAAGGACTCAATGAAAAGCTTGCCATCAGTCGCAGGCAGCAACATATTGTTAAGGAGTTTAGTTAGTCGTTCTGTCAATGTACAACCTTTCTTCAAAGGAGATGAACATGAGAAACCCTTGCCTCAGCATCGCAATGCTTGACATTCACGCTATCCGCCTGCAATTAAAAACCAGCCGAAGCCCCAGCCACACAAACGACTACCCTTTCAAAGATTGAGCTTACCTCTCCCGCTGACGGTGCGCAATTGGATGCCAAAGCAAACACACAATTGGACTACAGCATCACCCTCGGCGAAGATGGTGGCGATCATGCGCACATTTATATCGATGAACGACATGTCGCCATGTTGCGCCAGATGCAAGGGAATTTCGTACTCTCCCCGCTAGACCCTGGCGCACACGAAATCTGCATCAAATTGGTTAACAGCACCCACATGCCGAATGGCTTGTCGCGGTGCATTAAGGTAACCGTCCAGTAGCACTTTTAGTTTGACGCGGGGGGGGGTACACCTTACTATTCGTTACCGATTTTCGGTTGATGAGTCACGGCGTATTGAGGCTTAAAAAGGTGAACAGTTGATGTGCAACAGGACACCATTTATAAATAACAACAGGAGAATATTCGCATGAACAAGCTTGTGAAACTGATTTCGGCTCTTTCCTTTTTGGCTTTATCCTCTGTTTCAACATCTGCCTCGGCAGCAGAGACCGTAACAATGAAACAATTAAATCCTTGGACTGATTGTGGTATCGGCGCGATGATTTTTGTTAACTATCCAGTTGCAGCAGTCATCTCAAACGTAATTTGGGATTTGGGTACGACAGCGGTAACCTCAAACTACTCCTCTCAAAATACTTGTAGCGGCAGCAATGCTAAAGTGGCAATGCTGGTTGGTACATCCTATGCAAATCTTGAAGAAGAAACAGTCAAGGGTGATGGCAAGCATTTGCAGGCGATGCTAGGCATGATGAATTGCGATACGACTGCCCGTGGCAACATTATTCGTTCAGTTCGCACTGATTTTAATCGTTCACTTGAAAATGCAGCTTATGCAGAGCAGGCAACCATGGTAAAGGCTGAAAGCTATTACAATCTTGTTCAAGCCAAAGTAACAGGTGAGTTCGCATCACAGTGCCAAGCAATTTAATTAGTTAATAAAATTGTTGTGCAAGAGCCTGTTGAGTTTTTCAGCAGGCTCTTTTGCTTTACGGCAAGTAAATTCTCTTAGTGGCATTATTGCAACTCAAAGCATTAAATGATTCTAAAACTCTTCGTATTTTTTGCACTGATAGTTGGCATTAACAACGTTTGGGCAGTTACTAAATCATCAAACGATGTGACCATCCTGGGACAGCAAGCGGAGGCACTGGATTTGGCGCATCATCCCTATTGGCTGGCGTTGATGCACTACAAGCAATCTGGAAATGGCACTAGTCTTCGCCTGCGCAGCGAAATAATTTCACCAGAGTTTTTTCTATCTCCTCGCGGCTCAACCAATTCCGCCGACGAGCTTGCCGCAACGATTGAGGGGATCTACAAAAAGCCCAGCGAAAACCAAAATGCGCACGCACAATGTCGATTTGTCGCGCGCTATCAATGGTTGCGCAAAGTACTCAATTGGAATGGGCTAACCCCACCTAGTGTTACATGCACAGGATTTAATGAATGGTTTAGAGGCGGAAACATTGATTCTTTAAGTTTGGTATTTGCAACGGGTTACCTCAGTAATCCAGCCTCGTTCTATGGACATATTTT
Source organism: Gallionella sp. (assembly GCA_040079595.1). Taxonomy (GTDB): domain Bacteria; phylum Pseudomonadota; class Gammaproteobacteria; order Burkholderiales; family Gallionellaceae; genus Gallionella. Next base: position 15,438 of record JBEBKA010000021.1, on the reverse strand, counting down.
GCTCAAATTTAATTTAGCTCAAGTGCCATCTTCTAGCGAGCTTCTTGATGAGAGCATTAATTTTGGTGCAAGTGTTCCGAGTAACGAAAATGGTGTGAAGTATGTTTTCAATGGCTTGTTTGGCGGATATGACGCAAGTTTTTCCAATGCGCAGTTCTATCAACAAAATCACATGTACGCTGAAAATGAGTTGCGGGATATGTGGGAGTATGAATTAGCTTTATCAAAGAACGAGGTCGATCAAATCGTCGCGCACAGTTGGGAGTTAATGCGAGTCAAGTTCGTCTATTATTTTTTGAAGAAAAACTGCGCCTATCGAATGTCGAATTTACTGGAAATGGTGATAGGTCAACCACTGCTGCCGCAAGCTTTGCCTTGGGCTATACCCGTTACCGTATTTAATCGCCTTGAATCATTGCGAAGAGATGGCAAGCCAGTTGTGCGCAAAGTCCGCTTAATTCCTTCTCGGCTTAATAGTTATCACGCTAAATATACTGCACTTAGTACAACGCAAAAATTACTGGTCAAAGAAATAGTGGATGGTGCACTTAATTTTGAGCAGGCCGTTTATCTTGCATTACCTGAAACAGAAAAAATTTCCATCGCCGATACGTTACTTGATTACTACGAATTTCGTATTGTTGGAGATAGTAAAAACATCCGATTCAAAAAAGCCAAGCAAGTTGCCTTGCTGGAGCGAGGTAAGCTGGCAAGCCAAGATTCATTGGCAGCAGAAGAGTGGTTAGGAGCAAAATCAGTATCGCCACCACATGAAGGTTCAAAGCCAAGCATGATTCGCTTAAGTCTATTGAACAACAATCAACTAGGCAATGGAATTGAGTTGCGCTTCAGGCCAACGTATTTTGATTTTTTAGAATTGGATGCGGGTCGTGTAGCTAACTCAAATTTGACGATGTTTGATTTCAGAACGATTTTTGCGAATAAGCGGCTAGGACTTAAAAGCCTAGATTTGGTCAATATCGAAACCTTAAATCTAGCGCAGACACCGCTGGCAGGGGATGGTGGATGGGCATGGAAAGTTAAATTTGGTTTTGATAGTCAGGATTTGAGCTGTAAAAACTGCATGACCTTTAGTGCCGCAGGTGGACTGGGTAAAGCTGTGCTAATAACAAACAATCTGACGATTTATGGCATGGTTGATTTTTTTGGTCAAACGCCTTTTTTGAATTCTGGAACGCTCGGAACGGTTACCCGAATTGGATTGATTGGCTCACCAACAGATGGATGGAAGTCTAGTATTACGTTGGGTGAAAAATCCTATATCAATGGCAGTCAGACCAGTCACCGCTTGGTTCGTTGGGAAAACCGATTCGGCACTCAACGTGATTGGGATGTGCGTATTTCGTATGAGAGAAATATCGCGCGAGAACTAAAAGTCGGTATTTCTGCTTATTGGTAGATCACCAAATCTTACGGAATAACTAGTGTTTCAGACGGTGTAATTTTCTCTCTAAGCACTTTAATCTGCAAATCCCTCATTTCAACTTGATTGGTGAGTGAAGTAGTAAGTGCGCTGCATTGCTGTAGTGCTGCATCACTTTCCTTTAAGCGTTTCTCCAAGCTTTGCGTGGTGCTTTGCGAGGAGGCATTCAACTGCGCTTTGTCTTGTATGGCGGTTTTAGCAGCATTTGCGATTATTTTTTCTTGATTGAACAAGGCTTGGTCACGTAAATCTTTTTCACCAATGGCGGTGGTGAGGTCACTGAAGTATTTTTCTTCTTCCAGTGCGATGCCTTCCAAAGATAATTTCTGCAAGGCAAGAATGCGCTCGGTGATGAACCAGGCGCGGCGCGCTGAGAAAGTCGCCTCGTCGCCCGCCCGCTTTACCAGCATAACATCATGCGGTGCGCTAGCGATGCGTTTGGTGGCATCGGCATAAACACGCTGCGCTTCCCCTAAAACAATGGGAGCGAGTTTTGGGTCAATTTTTTTCTGCGTGTTTTGAATGGTTAAATCGCTTTCATGCAGCGCGGAATACTGTACCGCTTTCACATCCAGCATCTGCATGGCTTTTATCAGCTCGCTTTTATCCCTGTCGATATTGGTGTTCTTTTCTAACTCCACGATTTCAATCAAATCAGAAAATTTTTCGATGACTTTTTTATAGTCACCGGGATAACTTTGTGAAGCATTGAATTCATCCAACAAACCTTTGAGTTCCAACTCACGGGAGAATCGTCCACGGACTTGCGTGCTAATCGCTTCACCTTTTTCAAGCAGAGTTTGCGCTTTGGCGAAGTCAGCCTTCCATGACTCTTTTTCTGAGCTTTTAGTGGGGATTTGTAACCCCGTGAAAATTTCGTTGGCTTCATTAAAATAATGCGGTGCAAGAAAGGGCATTTTGCTGTTGCGTGCTTTGCTGATGCTCACCTCAAGCATGCCCAGTGCTTTTAGCTTGGACAGGGCATCATATTGGGCAAGCTGTGTATCGGAAACCTTGATGGTTTTTCCGACGTTGGTAGAGCAGGCTGACAGGAGTAAAGCGCAGAAAATGAGAAGGGGTGTCGCGGGTTTTATTGGGAACATAGTGACAAAGAAGGCGGGTTAAAAATGTCTGCCGATAGAGACAATGCTCGCCCTTAATCGTTCACTTAGGCAGGCAACGTATTTGTAGGAACGAGCCATGCTCCTTTTTGCGAGCAGGGCTCGTTCCTATAATCAGGCAATGCCCAAATAAATTAGCCGCTGTTGCGCAATCCGGTGGCAATACCGTTGATGGTGAGATGTATCGCACGTTTGACCAATTCGTTATTGTCGCCCGCGCGATGTTTTTGTAGCAGTGCAACTTGCAAGTGGTTGAGCGGATCGATATACGGTGTGCGGGTTAGCAGGCTGCGCGCAAAGTCGGGGTTGTCTTGCAGCAAAGAAGTGTTGCCTGTTACTTTGAATAACATCTCCACGGTGCTTTCCCATTCGCTGTTGATTGCGCCGAAAATTCTGTCGCGCATTTCAATATCTTCAACTAACTCGGAATAACTGGCCGCGATACCCATGTCAGTCTTGGATAACACCATGTCCATGTTCGACATCAGGCCACGAAAGAACGCCCAGTTTTTGTACATGGCTTGGAGTTGCGCCAAGCCTGCCTCGCCTTCGCGAGCAATGAATTGTTGCACTGCACTGCCGAAACCCAGCCAGCCAGGTAACAGGGTGCGATTCAAGCCCCAGCTGAACACCCAGGGAATGGCACGCAAATCTTCAATACGATCTGATGCCTTGCGTGATGAAGGGCGGCTGCCGATGTTGAGTTCGGCGATTTCGCGTATCGGCGTGGCGGTGAAAAAGAATTCGGTGAAGCCTGGTGTTTCATACACCAGCTTGCGATAAGCTGCAAATGCGTCACGGCTCAAGGCCTCCATGATGCGGTGATATTCGGGCATGGTGCTGTCTGCGCCGTGGTGATGCAGCAGCGTGGCTTCCATGGTTGCGGCAATCATCGTTTCCAAATTTCGCCGCCCGATTTCGGGATTGGAGTATTTACTGGAGATCACTTCGCCTTGTTCGGTGATGCGGATTTGTCCGTTAACGCTGCCTGGTGGTTGCGCCAAAATCGCGTCGTAGCTGGGGCCGCCACCGCGACCGACCGTGCCACCACGACCGTGGAATAAGCGCAGTTCAACGCCATATTTGGCGAACACTTTTACCAGCTCAACTTCGGCTTTGTACAGCTCCCAATTGGCAGTGACGTAGCCACCATCCTTGTTGCTGTCGGAATAACCCAACATCACTTCCTGCACATCGCCGCGACTCTTGATCAATTGGCGATAGTAAGGGATGGCGAATAGCTCATCCATAATCGTGCCGCAACCGCGCAGGTCTTCAATGGTTTCAAACAGCGGAATGATGTTGACGTGCAAGGCAGGTGTTGCACCACATTCCAAAAGGTTGACCTGTTGCAACATCAGCGCGAGCTCAAGCATGTCGCTCACCGCATCGGTCTTGGAGATGATGTGATTGGGCAATGCGTCTCTGCCAAAACGTTGATGAATATCCACTGCCGCTTGCATGATGCGCAATTCGCTTTGCGCAATTGCGCCGTATTGATTGATGTCGCCGAGCAAAACTTTGTTGGCTTGCAATGCGGTCAGCAAAGTTTTGCGTCGCGCTGCTTCGTCCAACTTTGCATAAGCTGCGCCAATACCGAGCAATTCGCTGACGGTTTCCTCAATCAACGCGCTGTGTTGGCGCATGTCCAATGGTGCGAGATGGAAGCCAAATACTTCCACGGCGCGGCGCAAATACGCGATGCGACCACGCGCTAAATACACCGCGTGATGTTTGAACAGCGAATCGATCAGTACATCCAGGTCTTTGATCAACTCTGCAGGTGCAGTGTAAGGTTGCGCATTCTTATCAACAGGCGCCAAATGCGAAATTTCGTGACCGAGATGCCTGGCGGTTGCTGAGATACGCGAGTAAATCAATACCAAAGCGCGGCGATAAGGCTCATCGATACGTGCGGAAGATTTGTCAGGTGAAGCGTCGGACATGGCGCGCAATTCATCGCTGATGTCTACCAAACGATCGGTCAGACTGAGTCGTCTGCCGAGGATATTCACCTCGCTCAGATAATGTTCAAATGCGACAGACGAGTGTTGTTGCACCGCGTCAGTCATCACGTCATGTGTGACAAACGGGTTGCCGTCGCGGTCTCCGCCTATCCAGCTACCGACGCGCAGTAATGGAGGAATCTTGATGTCTTTATGGAAGCGTGCTTCGAGTTGCTTTTCCAGATTGGCATAAATCTTGGGAATTTCGCTGAGGAATGTGTAGCGATAAAACTCCAGACCGTTCTTGATTTCATCGTTCACGGTAAGCTTTGCGGTACGCAACATGCGCGTTTGCCACAAGATCAATATAAAGCGATGCAAAGCTTCTTCATTTTCCGCAAGGTCGTCCGGTGTCATGTCAACGCGATCACGATCCGACAACAAGCGCGAAATAATCAGCTGGCAGTCAAGTATGCTTTTGCGCTGCACCTCAGTGGGGTGCGCCGTCAATACGGGTGAAACCACCGCGTTATTGAGGAAAGCTTGCAAAACGTCTTTGCTGATTTTTTTCCCCTCGATGCGATCCAGTGCCAGCACCAAGCTGCCGTCTTTAGGTACGTCACCCGCTTTGAGATGAGCGCGGTGACGACGATTCTGGTGCAGGTCATCCGCGATATTGGACAGCTGCGAGAAGTAACTGAAAGCACGCACCACCGCCAAAGTTTCGCTGGGGTTGAGCGCGTCCAGTGTTTTTTCTAATTGCACGCGGTCATGGTCATCCTGGGTCTTGCGAAAACGTACCGCCGCACGGCGTACATTTTCAATCAATTGGTAAGCTTCTTCACCTTCTTGTTCACGCAGGGTTTCACCAAGAATACGGCCGAGAAGGCGTACATCCTCTCGCAGAGGCAGGTTTTTACTGGAAATATCGGTCGTGGCGGAAAATAAGTTCATCACATTGTTGGCACAAAAATACGGCACACCCTATGTTAGAATGCGCCGCGTTATATCAATACTAAATTGTTAGGAAATCGAATGAGCCAAGCATCTACCACTATACCCAAACGTATCGTAATTGCATCACGTGAGAGCGCGCTAGCCATGTGGCAAGCCCAACACATCCGCGACAGACTGCGCGCATTATATCCGCAAACTGAGGTCAGTATATTGGGAATGACCACTCAGGGCGACCAAATTTTGGAAGTCACGTTGTCTAAAATCGGCGGTAAAGGATTGTTCGTTAAAGAGCTGGAAACCGCGCTGGAAGATGGTAGCGCAGACCTCGCTGTGCATTCACTGAAAGACGTACCGATGAATCTGCCAGCAGGCTTTGTGTTGGCGGCGATTGGCAAACGTGAAGATCCGCATGATGCATTTATCTCAAACAAATTTGAAAACTTGGCTTCGTTGCCAGCGGGCAGTGTAGTAGGCACTTCCAGCTTGCGTCGCGAAAGTCAGTTGCGCGCACGTTTCCCTCACTTGAAAATTGAACCGTTGCGCGGCAACGTGCAAACCCGTTTGCGTAAGTTGGACGAAGGTCAGTACGCAGCGATTATTCTGGCGGCGGCAGGGTTGAAGCGTTTGGGCTTGGGTGATCGCATACGCGGCATCATCACCAGCGAAGACAGTCTACCTGCGGTTGGGCAAGGCGCGCTGGGCATTGAGTGCCGCACTGACCGCGCAGATATTATTGCCTTGTTGCAGCCCTTGCATGATGCCGATACCGCAGCGTGTGTGATGGCGGAACGCAGCATGAGCCGTGCGCTTGGGGGCAGTTGCCAAGTGCCGTTGGGTGGTTTTGCTGAGGTTGCAAATGGCAAGTTGCGCATGCGCGGCTTCGTTGCCAGCCCGGATGGTCAGCGCATGATGCGTTCAGAAGCGGTGGGTGACATTGCACACCCAGAAGCTTTGGGTAACAAAATTGCCGACGAATTGCGTGCGCAAGGCGCGGATGTGATTCTGGCTGAACTGGCACTATAGTACTGTAGGGTGGGTCACCTCACCCTTCCAATTTCTCGCGCTGTCATTTATTCCGCCAGTTTAAGCGGACCACTACCCGAAAAACGATCTAGGTAAAGGTAAATCACTGGCGTAATAAACAGCGTGATGACCTGCGAGAACAACAGTCCACCCACAACAGCGAGTCCAAGAGGCTGACGCAATTCAGCCCCCGCCCCCAAGCCCAGTGCAATCGGTAACGCGCCCATCAGTGCTGCTGAGGTGGTCATCATAATCGGGCGAAAACGCAATAGACATGCGGTGCGAATCGCCTCTTGTGGCGACATGCCTTCGTTGCGTTGTGCGTTCAGCGCGAAGTCGATCATCATAATGGCGTTCTTTTTGACGATGCCGATGAGCATCAAAATGCCGATCATGGCGATGATCGAAAGATCCATATCGAATAGCCATAACATTGCCAATGCACCCACCGCAGCCGAGGGCAGACCAGAAAGAATGGTAATCGGGTGGATATAACTTTCGTATAACACGCCCAGCAATACATAAATTACCAGCAGTGCCGCGACGATCAAAATTATCTGGCTGGATTGCGATGATTGAAACGCAGCGGCATCGCCACCGTAACTGGTCAGTATGCTCACGGGCATATTAAGCTCGCGTTTGAATTGCTCGATTTTGTTGGACGCATCCCCCAGTGCTGCGCCAGGTGCAAGATTGAAAGAAACGGTCAGTGCGTTGAGTTGCCCAGTGTGGTTGATTGAAAGTGAACCGACCGTACGCTCAACGGTGGCGATACTGGAGAGCGCGACGAGCGAACCGTTTTTAGCCCGCACATAAATTTTGCCAAACGCACTTTCATCGGCACGGTCTTCATCTGGCACTTGCATGAGAACTTTATAACTGTCGCTAGCAGTGTAGATAGTCGAAACTTGGCGTTCCCCAAACGCGCTATACAGGGCAGAGCGGATATCGGCGATTTGTACGCCCAATAAATTCGCTTTGTCACGATTGATATTGAGCTGCGCCTGCAAGCCTTTCAACTGGGAATCGCTGGTGACATCTCGAAACATGGCATCATCGGTCATGCGTTTTATCAGGCCGGTCGCCGCTGCACGCAGGTCTTCGGTATGTACGCTGCGCATCACGTATTGATAACGGCTTTTACTGACCCGGCCACCCAGCCTAAGGTTTTGGGTGGGATTGATAAACACATTCACACCGGGAATAGCGCGTACTTCGCGCCGTAAATTTTCCACTACTTTATCCATAGCGGGACGTTCGCTACGCGGCTTGAGGCTCATAAATAACCGCCCACTATTGCTATCACTGGCGTTAACGATGAGGGTATCGACGGCGGGATTGGCACGTATCACTTCGGCGGTGCGTTGCAGTAATGCACTCATGGCAGGGAAAGAAATATCTTCAACCGCCTCCACGGTGATGGAGGCTTGACCGATGTCTTCATTGGGGAAAAAACCTGAAGGCATCACCATAAACAAAGCGACGGTGACAACCAAGGTGCTGACTGCAATACCCAGCACCACACGGGCGTGACCTAATGCCCAATCCAGTCCGCTTTTGTAGAATGAAGTGACTTTGGCAAAGCCACGCTCGAACCATGCCGTCAATGCTAGGGTGTGTGATGCCGTGTCGTGTTGCGTCAAATAGCGGCTCGATAGCATAGGCACGAGGGTGAGTGACACCACAGCCGATACCAGTACCGCAATTCCGACCACACCTGCAAATTCATGGAACAGCAACCCGATAACACCCGGCATAAAAAAGATGGGGATGAATACCGCGACCAGCGATAGCGAAATCGAGATGATGGTAAAGCTCATCTCTTTTGAGCCCTGTAACGCGGCTTGAAGCGGCGTTTTGCCAAGCTCAATATGGCGCACAATGTTTTCCAGCATCACGATGGCATCATCCACCACCAGCCCAACCGCAAGGGTAATCGCAAGCAGCGATATGTTATCCAAGCTGTAGCCGAACGCGCCCATCAGCGCGATAGTGCCGAGCAAGGAAATGGGTAGCGACAATGCGGGAATAAGGGTGGCAGTGGGTTTGCGCAGGAATAAAAAAATTACCAATACGACCAGGACGATGGTAATGACCAACGTTATTTGCACGTCGTGAATCGCATTGCGAATCGACACCGAACGATCAATCAGCAGATTGAGTTGCACGGACGATGGCATTTGCGCGATCAGTTCGGGGAGGGTTGCTTTGATGGCATCCACCGTTGCCACAGTATTTGCGTCGGGCTGGCGTTGCACCGAGAGCGTGATGGCGCGTTCGCCGTTCACCCAGCTGGCAGTTTTAATTGACTCTACGCTGTCTTCAACGGTTGCAACTTCTGAAAGCCGTACAGGATTGCCACTGGGAGCAGTGGCAATAATGACATTGGCAAATGCCGCTGCATTACCCAACTGCTTATTGGCTTGAATGACCAAGGTTTGTCGCGCTCCACCGTCCAGCGTGCCGACGGGTGAATTGTTGTTGGCACTGTTCAATGCAGTGGCAACATCGCTGATGGTTAAGTTGCGGGCGGCTAAGGCTTGTGGATTGATGCGGATACGCACCGCATATTTTTTTTGTCCGTTGATGCTGACTTGCGCCACCCCTGGCAGGGTAGAAAGTGTCGGCGAAATAAGATTGAGGGCGAAACTATTCAAATCTGAGAGTGACATCGAAGGCGAGGTCAGGCTCAGAAAAATGATGGGCGAGCTGGCAGGGTTAACCTTTTGGTACGATGGCGGCGTGGTCATCTCCGCAGGAAGTGACCGTGTTGCGCGTAGCAATGCCGCTTGTACATCAATCGCGGCACTATCGATATTGCGGTTTTCATCGAATTCCAGTGTGATCGACGTGCCACCCAACGTGCTTGACGAACTGATAACCGAAAGACCAGAGATCGTGGAGAACTGTTTTTCCAGTGGGGTTGCCACTGAAGATGCCATCGTTTCTGGGCTTGCGCTAGGCAACGATGCACTGACCGCAATGGTGGGCGTGTCATAGCTTGGCAAAGCGGCTATCGGAATATCCCCATAAGCAATGACACCTGCCAATACCGCAGAAGCGGACAGCAGCACCGTCATCACAGGGCGGCGGATACATAGCTCGGAAAGGTTCATGGTTGAGTCGCGCTGTTAGGATTTGCACCGCTCTTAGGGGTATTTTTAGTTTGGGTCAGCTTTGTGTCGGGTGTTTTCTTTTCGGCTGCAATGACCACGCTATTAGGTTTGAGATTGTGCGCACCCTCCACCACGACACGTTCACCTGCTGCAACGCCTTCTACCACGGCCAAACTATCTTGTATCAACACGACATTGATGGGTGCGGAAGCGACCTTGTTGTCTTTGCCTATCACATAGAGAAATTTTTTCTCCGGTCCAGTTTGTACCGCCTGAGCAGGAACGGTGAGAACGTTTGTCAGCGAGCGCGGCGCGATTTCCACTGACACAAACATACCCGGCCACAAACGATGATCCGCATTGGAAAATACCGCTTTGAGGTGAATGGTTCCGCTGCTGGTATCCACGTTGTTATCAATAAAGGAGAGATATCCTGTCAAGGTGTTCTGCTCAGCAACATCCAGTTTTGCAAAGACTGGCACTTCACCTTTACCAAGGGCTTGTTGCAAGCCTGCTAGCTCTCGTTCGGGCAACGTAAAACTGATATTGATGGGGTCTAGCTGGGCAATGCTAACTAGCGCGGTCGTCGCAGCGGGTTGCACCAAGTTGCCCGGATAAACAGAGATGACACCGGTTCGCCCGCTAATCGGTGCGGTAATTTCATCGAAACTGCGCGCCACTCGGCTGGTCTCCACGGCAGCCAAATCAATGGCAAGTTGACTGCGTAAACCATCGACTAAATTCTGCGCGGTATCAAATTCGGACTGCGCGACATATTCCAGCTTGAGTAATGCTTTCACGCGTTCCAAGTTGCGCTCGGCATTGGCTAAATCGGCCTTGTCTTTGGCGACCTGCGCTTCGGCTTTTTTAAGATTGGCATCTTCGGTACGCGTATCAAGCGTGAAGAGTCGGTCACCTTTTCGGACGAATTGTCCTTCTTTAACATGCACCATTTTGACCATGGCACTAATTTGTGGACGCACATCAACAGATTGGAGCGCGGCTACCGTGCCACTGGAAGTGAGCTTGACCAACACATCGGCTTGCATCACTGCTGCGCTAACAACCTGTATTACGTTTGCTGGCTTGGTATTTTTATTCGCACTGGGCGCATACCTTTTCCATCCACCCACACCTAATGCGATAAGTGCGGCGCAAAGAATAAATAGTCCAAGCGGGGAGCGAAATAATTTTTTCATGGCTGATGGTTTGGTATTGGGTTGGTGTCGGAAGATTGACCGCTCACTTCAGATAAGGTTTGTATCAAGTTTACGTCCAGTTCGCCCAAAGATTGAGCGAGTATGGCGCGACTGATATTCCAATTAAACGTAGATTGAACACGTTGTTGCCGCGCACTGGCTAACGCACTTTGCGCTGTTAACACATCCAATATGCTGCCCACCCCAGCCTTGTAGCGACCCAGTGCAACGCGGTTGGATTGCTCCGCGCTATTCAACAAATCAGCGGTGGTGCGCAAAGACTGTGTTGCGGTGGTGAGGTTTTGATACGCTGTCCAAACATCCAACGCGACTTGCAAACGCAATTGTTCAAACTGACTATTTCTAACTTCCACTTGTGCTTCAGCTGCACGTACCCGATAGGTAGGCGCGTAGCCAGAAAAAATTGGCACGCTCAAATTGATGCCGATTGATGAGCCATGGGAATTAAGGCTCGTACTATTGAGCTGATTGGCGGTTGCCGACAAAGAGATAGTCGGTCGGTCTGCCGCACGCGCCTCATCCACACTGGCTGCGGCTGCTTTTACTTGGGCTGCCGCCGCCTGCAAATCAGGGCGATGTTGGCGTGCGCTTGCAATCAACGCGTTGATGTCACTCTCCCAATTATTGGGGATTGCAATTGTGTTGGCAGGTTCTAAAGTCACCAAAAAATTCGCATCTCGCCCCACGATGTTGGCGAGTACACCTTGCGCATTTTTCAAGCTACCGTATGCGGTAATGCGATTCAGCGTGGCTTGCGAATAAGCCGTTTGCGCTTGCAGCTTATCGGCAGGCGTTGCATTGCCTATTCTGTAACGTGCCTCGGCGGCGGCTAAACTTTCCTTGGCAACGCGTTCTGATTCACTTGCCGCGTCCAGTGTCGCATGTGTCGCTTGGGTTTGGTAATAGGCTTGTATTGCAGCAATAAAAACGGATTGCACCGTACTGTCCTGCGTCGCACTGGCTGCCGCGAGCAACTGACGGGCATTTTTTAAATTAGCTGCGCGCGAACCAAAATCATAAAGCAGATAAGAAAGTGTTAGTCCCACACTGCGTTGATGTGTGCCAGAGGTACTGCCTGATAAATTGTGATTGTCAGCGGCACTCAATGCCAAGCTGGGTAAATAATTGGCTTCATTCACGCCAACCTGCGCCGCCTGCGCACGTAAACTCGCCCACACTGCACGGGTTTGCGGATTGTTGCACAGCGCGAGATTGACCACCCCCAAAAGACTAAGTGCGCGCGCTTGCGTTTCAGATTTTGTTTCGCAAGGGTCATTCACCGCGCCAGCTAAACGTAAGTTTGGTTCACGAGATAGCATTGCTTCGGTGTTGAGTGGATCAGCTGTTTCTGCCGCAACAGCAACACAACCCCAAGCTACTAATAGCAGGGGGCAGAGTGCGGAGCTTATTAAGTTGGAGTGCATGATTTTGTTAGCGGTGTGGAGTGTTTGATTATAGAAGATGTGCTTATCGGATGGTGCAAACCATAATAATCCCTGATCCGACCATGCTGGCGAGGACCAGTAAAAGTAACAACGCAGAAATTGCCAAAGCATCATCCGTTACAGTTTCAGACCACGTTGGATGGCTCGCGATATGAAACAGTGCCACGCCTGTGACACACAGCCCCGCCAACGTGCCTGACAAGGTTAATAAATGTAACAACTCCTCACACTGATGCCCATAACATATTTCCCGCCGAGTGGGATCGGCTGACTCCCCAGATTCTTACCGATTTAAGCAGCGCAAAAATCAGCCGCCGCAACCCGAAAAAGTGAAGGCAGATCAGTGGAAACCATTGAGCGCAATTTGACAGCTTAAATAACTCAGTCGGGTCAAATTTTTTCAGGAGTACTTTATCATTACATCGAAAACCATTTCAGGAGTGGCTAACACAACTTTGCATTTGTATTGGCGGATGACGCACCTTGTGAGATACTTTTCGCTTACCTCGAACAATCGCTGCCGATCGTCAAACGGTCAAGTCGGTTGGTTCTAAAATTGCGTGCAGACGCTTGCCAAAACTGGATTTTATTGATGAATGCTCTAAGTGGTTGCAATATCGTCGTCACCCGCCCTCGTGACCAAGCGGTTTCGTTGGCACAACGCATTATCGAGAATGGCGGCAACAGTATTTTATTTCCACTGTTGGAAATTAGCCCCGTTGCCGCCCCCCTGCCCTTGCGACAAATCGTTGCCCGCCTTACAGAATTTAATTTGGCAATTTTCATCAGCCCCAACGCGGTTCGTTTTGGCATGGAGGCGGTTGATGCGTTACCACCATCGCTGAAAATCGCTACCGTCGGTCAAGGCAGCGCGAAAGCCCTGCGCGCGTTGGGTGTGCCGAACATTCTTGCACCACAGGACAAGTTTGATAGCGAAGCGTTGTTGGCATTGCCAGAATTGCAGAATGTTGCAGGTTGGCGCGTGGTGATTTTTCGGGGAGATGCGGGGCGTGAATTGTTGGGCGATACCTTAAAAGCACGCGGTGCAACGGTGGAATATGCCGCGTGTTACCAACGTGCCAAACCCCAGCATGATGCTGCCACTTTATTTGCCGCCCAACCCAACATCATCACGGTTACCAGCAGCGAAGCCGTGGCTTTTCTATATGAAATGCTGGATGCCTCACAACGTAAAATTATGCAGGGATTGCCTCTATTCGTGCAACACGAACGCATTGCGCAAGCAGCACAAAAACTGGGCTGGCAAAAGATAGTCACAACCGCAGGCGGCGATGATGGTTTGTTGGAAGGATTGATTGCTTTCGCCGCGCAGAAAAAATTATGAGCCAAGTTGCACCAGACAATTTCACACCAATACAGCCTGCGCCACGCAGCAATCCCGTCGGCAATTTCATTTCGCGCATGAGCATCGCGCAGATGACGATGACGGTCATCGTGGTGATTTTCATTTGGCAGTGGTTCGACGCACATCAACAACTCAATAACATGCAGCAAGAGGTGACGCGCCGCTTGGCGGAAATGGCGGGCAACAACCAAGCCAACCAGGTGATGCTGAAACAAGAGCAGGATACGGTGCGCGAGCAGACCGCAAAACTCGCCTTGCTGGAAGCACGCTTTGCTGAAACGCAAGATCAGCGTGTAGCACTGGAAACTTTGTATAACGATTTGCTGGCAAGCCGTGACGAAACCGCACTGGCGGATGTAGAGCAATTGTTATTGATTGCCGCGCAGCAACTGCAACTTTCCGCCAACGTGAAGGCGGCACTCATCGCCATGCAAAATGCTGAGGCGCGATTGGAACGGTTGAATAAGCCCGTGCTTAACGGTTTGCGCAAGGCGATCAATCAAGATTTAAGCAAGCTGCGCGCCCTGCCCAGTTTGGATATTACCGGCATCAATTCGCAAATTGACGCGTTGCTGTTGGCGGTGGATGATTTGCCATTAACTTACGAACAACGCCAATCTAAAACCGTGCTTGAAACCGCGACTATCGCAGTAAATGAAACTGCTTGGCAAAAATTAGCACGGGAAATTTGGCAGGAAGCGAAGCAATTGGTGCGCATCCAAAATACCGGGAAATCTGACATTCCATTATTGCCGCCCAATCAAGAATTCTTCCTGCGTGAGAATCTCAAGCTCAGGCTCATGTCCGCACATCTTGCCCTGCTGTCACGCGATGAAGAAATCTTTAGACGTGAAACCGCCGACATGCAGCGTTGGGTGAGCCGTTATTTTGATGTGCATTCTGCGGAGGGGATGCAGATGATGGCAGGCTTGAAAAAACTGGCAGCGGCAAGCATTAACGTTGACCTACCAGACATCAGCTCCAGCTTGCAAGCAGTGCGCAATTATCGTTTGAAGAGCGAAAATCAAAACAAGACGACTCCATGAAATACTTAATCTGGATTATTGCCTTATTTTCCGCCGCCGTTGCCTTGGCGGCTGTGTTGCATAACTCCGCTTACGTGTTGCTGGTGTATCCGCCATACCGCATTGAGCTATCGTTTAGCTTATTCACCCTGCTGCTAATAGGCTGCGTGATATTCCTTTACGCGCTGGTAAAAATTGTCAATGCAACCCTCAACATGCCCAACCAAGTGCGCGAATTTAGCCAGCGGCGCACAAAATCAAAATCGCGCGAAACATTGGACGAAGTGTTGAGTGCGTATTTTGAAGGTCGTTATGGCGCGGCCGAAAAAGCCGCCACTCAAGCGATGAAGTCGGGCGAAACCTCAGCCTTGTATCCCATCATTGCTGCACGTGCTGCACACGAATTGCACGAGTATGGAAAACGCGATGCGCTTCTCGATAGTGTTGGCGACAAAACAATTGGCGACTCCACCATGCGACTGATGAGCAGCACAAAATTTATGCTCGATCAGGATAACCCGCGCGAAGTGATGGATGATTTGCGGAAATCGAATGCAGAGAAAAATAAAGATTGACGTGAAGCTACAAATGCCATTGTGGCATTACTCATCATCAATTTTGCGTGCCTCACCAAAATGCTTGAGCTGTTATTTTGCAGGAAGCCCAAGAGATGAATAGAAATGATTTTCTAATGCGCGGGTATAACGCACCCCGTCTGCAAGTGATGAGGAGGCTGTACGTTGGCGTAAGTCGGTACGAAAGGTAGATAATCGAC
>JBEBKA010000020.1:0-38941 GCA_040079595.1 Gallionella sp. | reverse complement strand
GAATAATGTCGCCCCATTGTGCCAAGTTGATGTCTTGATTAAACGTAAGGGCAGCAACGCGCTTGAGTTCGCTATTTGCACAGAGCGTTGCGGGCGTATCCTGTCCATAAAATTGGTTGTCATTCACTTCTTTGACGACATAAAACTTGGTGTGGATTTTGTAACTTTTTCCATTCAACTCAACCAGCAAGGTGGCATCGTCTGCGCCGAGATAACCTGAGTTTGGGCGGTAGGTATACACTGGACCAGATTCAGATCCGGCCCCACTATTTTTTACCTCCTCAGATGAAAATTGTCTCAATGCACCATGCTTTGGCTGCTGCAAAATAGTGACTTTGGCATTGGAAATGTCTAATTCTAGTTGGCCAGTTTGGCTGAAATACCAACCAACTTGTCCAGCAGGAAAAAATCCATTCCTATCATCCGTAGATGGTGTATCAGGCGTTTGTGCAACATTGCACCCTCCATCAAAAATCATGTCTGGCTTAGTCGTATTAGCAGCCATTTGCACAATGGCTGGCGGTGCAGCCACCGCCTCCTGCATAGGTGGCAAGGCAGGGACGAACAAACTCATAAACATTTCTGTATCTCCTGAGGTGGGTAAGTTTTTCGATAACGGCGAGAGACTGACCGAGGATGAAACCGCCTGCATAGCCTGGAGCAATTTGGGCTGAGCATATCCACCAATCGGCATTCTTTCTGGTGGGCGTAGGTAGATGTGGAAGTGGTTATGATGCGGACTTAGATTGTGATTTCGCACACCCAATTTATCCAATGCCGCCCTTATTGAGTGTAGCGGATTTTGAGTGGACGTTGTTCCGCCTACTATTACCTCAGAAATCATACCGCTCGATTGTGAGCCATTGCCAAACAAGGCTGTGCGAATGTCGAGGCTGAGATTTCCTCCGCTCTGAATTTGCAGCGCATCCCATGAACCTGTGTCTATTGTCACGCCATTCGCATCATTCGTATCGCGTTGGGTAATGTCATATAGCGATAAAAAGCTCATCAACGCGGCGCGCTGATTATTGCCCTCGCTGCGAGGCAACGTACCAGAAGCTAGATCAGTATTGTTACCCAATAATATCGCCGCATCACCCTTGCTCCAATGCCCAAAATTGTTCAATACCGCTTGAGCGATACGTTGGTCAACAGGCTCTCCCGCGTTGTGCGTTCGACCATCACTTAAGAATCCAGCCTCGTTAAACCCCAAATCAATCGCCATCCCCACGTCATGTGTGGAGTGCGGTCCGTTGTAAGGAGAGGTGCTACTTGTCCCATACAAGGTTGCCGAGGTCATGCCGTTAAAACGGATGGTGTTGTTTTGCATGGATGGCGTGGCATAGGTATAGCCGCGCCACAAGTCACGCGCCCAGCTTGTGCCGTAGTTTTCTTTGTTCGATGTCTGACCATCGGTAACCGTAATGTAGCCCTGTGCTTGACGCAGAGATTCATACACGTTCATCCAGTGCGGGGCGTTGTAGGCGTTGAGCCAAGCGGTTGTTCCATCCGTATTGTTCTCTTGGGCGATACCGTCCCGCTTTATGTCCCCCGCCGCACCACCAAATGAACGATGACCCGCACCATAGTTGACGGCTGATTCAAACAATTTCAATGCACTGGCTTCTTGATCGGTGAATTCTCCGTTAACTGTAAATTCATGCGGTGTTTGTTTCTGCGCATCGGTTATGGGTGCAGGCGACACACCGTCGCCAAACGCGGAATAACCAAAATACCTCAACCGCTGCTCGACGCGATAGACATCGAGTAAGTCGTTGGCTTGACCTACTCCCACCGTACCTTTTAGCGTAAACGCCGAGTAGCCCGGATTGTCCAGCGGTCTATCACCGAAGAACACGTTGCTGCTGCTGGCGTAGTCGTGTGCGGTGACGCTGACGATGCCGTGTTTCTCCCCCCCTTTTTCTTTGTACGAGAAAGATAGGGTGACGGGGGCTTTGGCGGCGATGGTTTTGCCCGCACGCAGGGCGGTTTCGTCGTCCCCGTTGATGGTGGGCGCAAGAAAAAATACGCCCGAAGTTTTGAAGTCGGCGGGGAGGTTGCCTTCCGCGTCGTTGCGCGAGTACAGCGTGCCGTCCTGTTTGAGGACGAGTTGCATCCGGGGTTGTTTGTTGTGGTCCGCGGGGAGTTTGGGGTCGAGTTTGAGCGGGTCAATTTGATCTTGACCGATGTTGAAGTCGCTGAGATTTTTACCCAGCAGGTCCAATAGGGCAGAGTATTCCTGTTGTTGTGCGATCGTCCAATTGGTTGTCCCATCCGCTTTGACGGTGAGGGGTGCTAGTCCGAGCTGTTGTTGGGCGATGAGTTTTATCAGGTCCACGCCGATCACGTCGCCATAGTTGCCTTGGGCGGCGACATTGACGGTGGTGTCGGTATAGGTGCCGATGCCATACATCCAGCCGAAGTATTCCCCCGCCTGCGCGCCGTTGTAACGCTGGGGGATGGCGGCGGCTACCTGACCTGCCGCGCCTGTGATGCCTTTGATCCGGTCGATGGGGGTGGTGAGGGTTTGTCCGCGCGCCTTGGCATCCAGTGCGGCCTGGATCAACGCGGGTGCGTCCCAGACGAACAGGGGTTTGTACACGCGCCATGTGCCAGGTCCTGTTTGTTCGTCCACGAGGACATCGGCATAGAGCTTGCCATCCGCGCCCAGGCTGAGGTGTTCGACCGCGCCGCCGACGATGGGGGTGGTTGCGCCGAGGAAGACCGGTTCGCCGTTTTTGCCGAAGGGGTCTTGGATGATGCCGATTTTGCCGCCGATTTGTTTGCCGAGCAGGTCCGCGTTGCCCCAGTGCGGGTCGTTGAAGGCGAAGTTGTAGTCGGCGACGAGGGCGTATTCTTTGCCGCCGTATTGTACGATGACGGTGTCGGCGGCGCGCTGGATGTTTTGCTGGAATTTCTTTTGCAGCCAGTTGGGGTCGGAGAGGGCGGGGGTGAGGGTGACGCTTTTTCCAGTGACGGTTTGGACGAGGTTGCCGTCTAACAATGCACCTACTGGCAATGTCGTGTTGCGATGCTTAGAGAAAAATGCTTGCGAGGTCATTGGTTAAGGTAATTTCTGATTGCGACTGCTAGAAGTTAAGTCGGTAAGGAATGCTGACAAAGGCGTGGCGGGCAGGGTCAAAATCTTTGCTGTTGCGAGTTGCCAACGTTAACTGGCGGTTGATTGCCACCGCAGCCTGTAAAGCATCGGGCAGTTTCCAGCGATGCTCACGGCGCAGCTTTGCCGCAAGGTCGGCATCGGCTTCGGTGAGTTGAAGGGTAGGAAAAAGGCTGAGAAAGGCTTTGGCTTGTACTTCGCTCACGGGATCAAAACCAGTTAGCACTTCGGCTCGTGTAATAACAGAAATAGCTGATGCGCGATTCTCTAACAGAAATTGAGTTGCTTCTGATCGCCCGTTAAAGTGGTCAATCAAGATGACGGAATCAAGCAGATAACTCAACGACCACTCCACTCATCGCGCAGACGTTGCTGAGTAATTAACCCATCCTCGCCCTGCCGAATGCCGCTGGTGAGTTGTGCCAATTCCTCGAAAGATTGTGTCCCGCGTGTTTCCGCTTTCTGGCGATAAAGTTGCAAAGCCCTCCGTATCACCTCGGTTTGTGGAACGTG
The DNA here is from genome assembly GCA_040079595.1 of Gallionella sp. Taxonomy (GTDB): domain Bacteria; phylum Pseudomonadota; class Gammaproteobacteria; order Burkholderiales; family Gallionellaceae; genus Gallionella. Next base: position 35,310 of record JBEBKA010000020.1, on the reverse strand, counting down.
TTCCACCTCGGCTATGTGGGCTAGCCAAACAAGGTCTTCAGGTTCCAGGCTAATGGTGGTGCGTTGCATAGCTTGACTCCTCATTTGATGTCCTTGATTCCTCAATTTTGGGTTTCAAGTATGTTACCAATCAATCAGTCGTTTGCAAGTCTAATCTGGAGGGTTTCCGATGTTCTGTTTCCACAAGAGCTTTCTCACAATGCTTATCTATTTCTCTGGCTCAAAGCCCAATTTTAATTCACGAAAATTTTTGAACATCGCCACATCGGGTGGCAAAGGCAGCGGTTGCGATTTAAGGATGGCGCGCTCTACCGCTGCATCGTAAGTGGTATCACCGCTAAATTTAACCAACTTGGCATTCAGCACTACCCCGCCTGGTAGCAGCGTGACCAAAAATTCCGCGCGCGCTTTTTTCGGGACATTGGGTGGTTCAACAATGTTGCTGCGTATTTTCACGCTGATTTTGGCTATGTACTCATCCACCACCCGCTTGGTCGCGACATTTTCCGCCGCGATTTTTTCTTGCCGCTCTCGTGCGGCTTGCAGAGCTTGCTGATCAACTTCAACAACGGGTGCGGCAGGTTTCGCATCGACAATAATTTTCGGCAAGGGCTTATCATCGTCAATCGCCTCTACTTCAGTTTTTTTTGGGGCAGTGACTTTTGCTTCGTTTTTTTTCTTTTTATCAGGCAGGGCAATATCAGGTTTGACGATGCTTTCAATTTGAGCGGGCGGTTGCGTGGGCTTAATAATTTCCAATGGCTTAACTGGCTCAGGCGGGATCGTCACAGGTTCAGGCAAGCTTTGCCACAGATCAACACTCATCGTCTCAGGCGGGATATTCTGCCAGGAAAAGCCAAAATAGAGGAGTGCGAAGAAAGCCAGATGCACTGCCAACGCCAAGATTCCGGCGGGCAGTTTGAAAGGCTCGTAAGTCAGCGTCGCGTTCATTCCTATTTAATTTTTGTCAGCAACCCAACCTTTTTGATGTGTTGCTGCTGCAACATATCCATCACGTTAATCACTTCTTCGTAACGCACATTTTTATCGGCGGAAATTACCACCGCTTGATCGGCGTGTTCGCTTTGCTTAGTCTTCAATATCGCAACCAACTCATTACGGGACACACTGTTTTCTTGGCTATCTTTGGCATGGTCTCGCAATGCCAACGAGGTATCTTTTTTGATGATGACTTCTAACGGCGCGGTGGCGGGCAGCGAGGATTTTCCCACTTGCGGCAAATCAACTTGGCCGGGATTCATCATCGGCGCGGTGACCATAAAAATCACCAGCAGCACCAACATCACGTCGATATACGGCACGACGTTAATCTGGTTCATCAGGCGATTTCTGGAGCGGCGTTCAGATCTCATGGCAGCTGACCCTTAAGGTTGACGCTGAAGTACATTTGAAAACTCTTCGGTAAAACTTTCAAAGCGCGTGGCAAGGCGTTCAATGTCCCGCGCATAACGGTTGTATGCCACCACGGCCGGAATCGCCGCAAACAAGCCCATTGCAGTTGCCACTAACGCTTCCGCGATGCCTGGTGCAACGTGTGCCAGCGTGGCCTGACCAACATTCGCCAAGCCGCGAAACGCGTTCATAATGCCCCATACCGTACCGAACAAACCCACATAAGGGCTGACCGAGCCGATGGATGCAAGGAACGCCAGATGCGATTCCAGCTTGTCCATCTCACGCTGATAGGTGGCGCGCATGGCGCGGCTAGCTCCTTCCATCACGACGGGATTTCCAGAGCCATATTGTTTTTTTAACTTCACAAATTCAGTCAAACCCGCCGCGAAAATACGTTCTAACGCGCCTTGCTCGGCGCGCGGTGTCGCGCCCACTTGCTTGTACAACTCAGCCAGATTCGAGTTACGCCAAAACTCCTCTTCAAACTCGGCGGTCAGCCTAACTTCTTGGCGAATGGCAAACAGCTTGAGAAAAATATACCACCACGACATCATCGATACTGCCAATAGCAGCAACATCACCAACTGCACCAGCACGCTGGCATTGGCGATGAGGTGGATGAACGATAAATCTTGCACGACTTCCATCTCTATTTTTCTCCCTCAAGCAGAACCATCTTTTAGCACCGCCATTGATAAAACTACTAGCCATTCGACTAAGCCAGCAAGCGGGCAAGTCGCTGGTTATCCCGCGAAGGCGGGAATCCAGTTGATTTAACAATTCCCAGACAGCGGGTCAGCAATAATTTTGTCCGCTTCCCCCAGCCAAATCACCTGAGGACAAGCACGGCATATTTTCTCGCTGGATTCCCGCCTTCGCGAGAATGACACATTAGCTTTTCATTGACCAACTTAAGCTCAATTCTTCAGTTGCGCACGCAACACCTCAGGCACACTCACCGGCTTAAAACTTTCCAGCGACACGCACACCAGATGCACCTCGGCCTCGGTGAGTAATTCCTCACCACGCCGCACAGTTTGCAACAAGGTAATACGGCTGCGACCAATATCTCTAACCTGCGCGGTCACATCCAACAAATCATCCAATAAGGCGGGCTTCAGATAATCAAGCTTCATTGAACGCACCACAAACACCGCGCCGAATTCCTTCATCAACGCGCCGTTGCTATAGCCACACACATCGCGCAACCACTCAGTCCGCGCACGCTCCATAAAATTCACATAGCTGCCGTGATACACCACCCCGCCCGCATCGGTATCTTGAAAATACACACGCACGGGCAGAGCAAAAACTTTGTTCTGAGTACTCATTTCACATTTCCAAAATAGCTGGGTGCTTCCATTTTTGGCCTCTAAAATCTAACGCTAAAAATATATCTAATCCCCTGCTTAGATAATAACGATAAATTCATCCGCATGATTCATATGACTTTTTGCATTCTTCAAAGTTTATTATCCAGTGCGTTAGATAATAAACCAGACTGTTCAAGTGTGCGCGTAGGCTTTGCATAAGCCATGTTACGTTTTGCACGATTTGGCAGAGGCTCCAACACGCCCTGATCAACCCACGCTTTGAGCATCTTTGAGGCAGGCAAAGTATGGATGTTGGCTATTTGGCACAAATCAGAATTAGCGATTATGCCGTGAGTATCAATCCAATGACTGACTTGATCCCACACGGACGGTCGCTCCAAATTCAACAAAGTAACCGTCACACTCTCCACCGCCGCCTCGGTGTTTTGCCGATATTGAGGCGGATACAGCTTGGCTTGATCCATCTCTGCAAACATCATCTTCACGCCCTCACCTGCATCGATATTGGGAGGTAAAGGAAACTCACGCAGATTCTGCGCAATCAACAAATTTCGAGCTTTTGATCCAACCTTGCCAATATTGGCTGGCGTAACGTTGCCTGGAAATACGCCCGGGCTTTCCACCTCAATACGGTCATCAAGCAAACGAATGAAAATATCTCGATTAAGTCGGTAGTCGCGATGAATAACCGCATTAACGATAGCCTCTTTCACCACCCGTTCAGGATACAGATGCTTGGTCTTAAAGCCGCTACTGGAAAGCGTCAACCCTTGTGCAAGCTCATCCAGCACAGCTTTCACCGCTGAATCAATCTGCTCAATCAGTGGCCCTCTTATTGTTTTCGGAGTCTTGCGTAAATTAGGCGTGGCTCCAGGCACAGCCTGCTTCCCGTCATAAACCATCAAGCGAATATCGGCACGCGAGCCATGTGCAGCGAGCAAACTACCTGGCTCTTCGGCAAACAGCAACACTGCGGCACGTGTAGGCTGCACCTCATTACCCACTTGCAATGCCAAACCGATACGCTGCAATTGCTCGGCAAAACTACCGCTACGCAGTCCACGAGCTGCCACAAAACTACGCCAAGTTTCTGTTTCCAACAGCTCCAAAGAAATTGCCACAGACTCACTCTCGGCACTGCGCACCCCACGCCGATAGGAAAGCTCAGTACTCTCAGCCGCAGTCATCTCACGATTGCCCGCATCCAGTCGCAACCAAGTACCATCATCCACGATAGAGTGCACCTTATCGCTTTTATTAACCTGCACTAGTACCAAATGACCCGCGCTTCCATCGCGCAAATCACAAGGCAAACGAACAAAACGAATCTCTTCTATCGTTGGATGAAATTGTGTGCGGACTTTACGAGTGAGATCATCCAGTGCTTCTGGATTTTCCTGTATTCCGAAAAATCGGGAGACTCCAGCAACCTGCTTTTCATCCGCCACACCTAAAGCCAACACTCCGCCTTCGGTATTCGCAAACGCACATATCGTTTCAAGTGCTTTGCCCACCATCTTGCCTGACACACGCTTAAATTCCAGCGAGCGACTTTCACGCACAGTGAGCAATGCTTTAATGCGCGGCGCGGCTTGCTCTTGGGTAAGCTCGATCATCGTCATAATTGCAGCGTCGGTTTCGATACCCGCAGCCACTCTTGCACAGGCAGCAAATCATCCCAATCCACCGTCTCGCCAAGGCTGCCGTCATCATTCACCACCCGCAGTCGGCTTTGATCTTTGGTCAGAAACAATACCTTCCCATAAAACTTCGGTATGCGCCGCGCCTTGCGAGCGGCATCTTTGGTATTTTCCTTGGTTTCGATCAGCCGAATTACAGGCTCATCGCTGGGCAAATGTGACAGGCAAACCACAAAGTCCGGGTGAAAATAATTTTGATGCTCGCCCCGTACCAACCTCACGGCGTAAGGCTTACGGTCTGGATTGCGATGCCACCACTCCACAAAGTCAGCACGATCCAATGCCTTGGCAAACTCGCGTTCTTCGCCGTTCAACTTGAGCAAGCTGTCGTATTTACCGATGCTGAACGCACTACCTGACAACATCATCTTGCGATCAGCCAACCACTCGCGTTCATCCAGCATCAGCGACGTTTCGATCCTCGCCAGATCATCTTCCGATGGCGGCATGACGCCATAGATATTCTTGCGCGAAGTCGCCAAGCTCAATGCGGTCGGAAACACCATCAAATCCGGCAGCGGTTCTGCATCTTCCAATGTGGTGAATTCCGCAACGATACTTTGCATCAACTCCGCAATGCTCTGCGCCTCACGGCGTATCACCCAATACACCGCATCACGCTCATAGCGTTTTAGTTCGGCTTGTTGCGGGCGCGCTTCTTCATCGAGATATTCAAACTCCTCTGCTATCACCTGACGCAAACGACTCGCCAACACCTCAACGATGATGCGTACATCCTCGTCTTCCACTTGCGGCAGATTGCGCAGAATACCAATTGCCTCACGTGCCAACGCACTGCGGTCGGTAATCATCAGCACCTCTTCCTCGTGGCGCACGCCCTTGGTCAATTCGGTGTGAACTTCTTTTTCCTTAAGCCGGTTCAACGCCGCGCGCACCGCATTGCGTTTTAGCTCGTCCGAAATCATTAAGCGTGTCGCCACCGTCTCCGACACTCTGCTCATGTCCTGCATCTGCGGACGTTGTTCGCGCTTAAGTGCGCGCGGCAAGTTGCGCACATTGGAGCGGCGCGAATACGCGCGTATGCCTTTTGCGCTTAACAGTTCCAGCAACTCGGTTTCAGAACGCGGCGCATCAGTCTTACGCAATGCCGGATTAGCTGTCGAGTGCAGTGCCGCGTCCAATGCCGACAACACCTCATCCAATGCTACACCCTCGTCCGCCTCGCCCGATGAAAGGCTACCGAACAATGTTTGCTGCGCGCCTGAAGTTGCAACAGGATTAGGCTCATGTGCGGGAAAATCGCTTGCCACATTCTTCTCAGGCAAAGGCAAGCCATAGTCCAATGGCGGCTGGTTGGTTTCGCGGTTGGTATAAACCACCGCACCGGAAACCGTCTGCCTCACCAACAGTTTTTCCGTTTGCCCTTCCAGCTGACTTTTCACCGCGCTACTGGCTTGCACCGCCGATTCAAAACCGCGCTGCGCTTCCGCATTCGCCAGATAAACGTAGGCGGTATCCAAGTCTGGCGGAATCGGCATTGACTTGGGATACGCCTCGCGTATCGGGCGCGACACACGCATCACCCGGCCAATAAACTGCATGGCGAAATCCGCATCGTTCACCGACTTGGTCGAAGCCAGCACAAACGCGCGCGGCGCATCAAAACCCGTGCCTGCCGACTGTTTGAAAATCAGCACTTCCTTGCTGCTGTCGTTGGCAATTGCCGCCATCATTACCGGATCGGGGTCATCCGAAGAATGCTTGCCGATGAGCGCGGGATGCACGCCACACAGCTTGATCAAATCCTGCTCTGCCTCTTCCACCGTCTTGTCGCCGTTCGCCACCTGCACCAGCAACAAAGGCGTGAGCGGCACGCCCACAATCTGCAACTGTTTCTTGATGCGCTGCGAGCGTTTCCACGCCTGGCGCAACACCGTGCGTTTCAAATCCGCCACCGTCTGCACGCTCTGGCGCAAGTCGTACACCACCGCCTCGATGTAACGTTTATTAAGGCGCGCATTCACCACCTCGTCGCGGCTGGCGGCAAAACTCTCAAAGGCACTCTTGCCTGCTTGCTGCAAAAATTCCAGCAGCCGCTCATCCTTGGGCGTGGCCGTTGCCATAATGAAAAAATCCGCATTCAACCAATGCGCGAACTTGCCGAATTCGGTGGTTTTATCCAAGCCGATATGCGCCTCATCCACCACCAGACCGATAGATAAACCCTGCGCTTTTGCCCGCGCCACAAATTCCGCCAAGGTGCGCGTATCGTCGTCACCGTCGGCGTTGTAACCCGCGTTGCGATCACGTGCCCGTGCCACACCTTGCGCAGTGGAAAGCAACACCATCCCGGCACGCGCATCCTGATTGCGTCCACGCGACAACATCACCGGAATCAGCCCCGCACAATTCGCCGCCAGCGCGTCCTCAGTTTGCTGCACCAAATTCACAAACGGCACGAACCACAACCACAGCGTGGGGCGCTCTGCACTCACCGCTTCCAGCACGCGCGAAATGATGAAGGTCTTGCCCGAACCCGTGGGTGCGCGCAGCAAACACGGCGGCGCGGATTCGCGCAACAACGCGCGCGTCATGCCTGCCGCAATTGCACTTTGAAACGCCTCAGGCTCAATAGCTGCGGACTGTGCGGCGATGATGTCGCGGGTACTCATGCCGCATTCCCTCTCTGCCCGCTCAACAGCGCATCCATCAGGCTGTAGCAATTCGCCTCCACACCACGCGCAGCCAATTGTTCGCTCAAAGTTTTATGCCGCGTGGAATACACCGCCAGCCGGGACACACCGTGCTGTTGCGGCCAAGCTGCCAGCGTTTTTATCGTCTCGGCATTCACCTCGTTGCACACCAGCAACTCGCAATCTTCCACCCGCCCGAGACGCTGCACCGCACCTTCCGATGCGGCGCACACCACACCCAAGCGCTTCAACGCCAGCAATTGAAAGGCATGCGCTGCGTCGATTTCAAAGTGCGCATCGGCGGCTTCCACCTTGTCCAGTTGCAGGTAGGCGAACTCGCCGCCCTGCTCCAATGTGTAACCCGGCTTGCCGCCATAGCCCTTGATGACGCGGCGCATGCGTTCCGCGCACACGTCGCGGCACAGGTTCTTGTCTGGTTCTTTTTTATTAGCTTCGGTGCTGGAACACAGGATGAAACGACGCTGACCGACCTGTGCTGAGCCTGTCGATGCATCTTCGGCATTCAGCTCCAACACCGCCTGCCCAGTCGTTCCCGACCCCGCGAAAAAATCCAACACAATGTCGTGGTGGTGCGTGGCTTGGGCGAGCAAGCCTTTGATAAGGGACAACGGTTTGGGGTAAGGAAAACTCTTGCTACCCAATGCCTCTTTAACTTCGTCTGTGGCAACACCACCGCGAGCACTGCGCAAAATCAGCGGTTCGTCATCTTCGTATTCGGACAGGGCTGCAACCTCTTCATTCATACCCGCAATCCAACTGCTCAACGGCGCAAGGCGATCTTCTTCCGGCTTTGCTGTCCAGTGTTCTTTGCGCGATGGGCGACCCGTGGCAATCGGTTTGCCTACCCAAAAATCCAAGTCAGGCAAGTCTGCGCGCAACAACGGTGTTTTCTTCTTCGGCAGCATCGGACCTTTGCCTGCTTTGATGGCAGCAAGAAGCTCCTCACGGCTTGCAAACTGCATGACTTCCGATGGTTTGCACGGTGGAAAGTAGATCAATTTCTTTTCGATCAATTGCTCGATGGTATCGCTGCGTAAGCCTTTCAATGCCGCCTCAATGGCAACCTCATCACCGTTTAGACGTTTGCGAATTTCCTTCTCTGAGGAAAAACGCCAAACAGTATCTGGGTCACACGGATACCAATAACCGGTATCCGGGTCTTGAATCGGATAGTAAGTATTCTTACGTTCTATTAGTGTTTTATTCGAGGTTAATGGCTGGGGAGACCAATCGCCGCGCGTGTCTTTGTCGGGATTGCGAAACTTGCTGCGGTCGGTAGCACGTCCATTGAACTTGAATCCCGCGTTAGCATAGGCCAGTACGTGCTCATGCACATGACTGAAACGTTGCGACAAGTCATTACCCGTATCCTTGGTGCGCCACACCAAACTACCCAACCGCATCTTAGGAAACACCTCGTCCATCAGCAGCTCCAGCCGCGCGCGGTTTTCGTCGTTGATCGACACCAGTATCACGCCGTCCGGCGTAAGTAAATCGCGTGCCAGCGTGAGGCGGCGATACAAAAACTCCAGCCACTGCGAATGCCGCCAGCGGTCGTTCGCACCGACATAATGGTCGTTATAAACCCAGTCCTTGTTGCCGGTGTTGTACGGCGGGTCGATGTAAATGACGCGGATTTTTCCGGCGTGGGTGGCGCGCAATAGGCGCAGGGAATCGTAGTTGTCGCCTTCGATGATGAGGTTGCGGTGGGTAAAAGCACCCTCACCCCAGCCCTCTCCCGAGCGGAGAGGGAGCTTGTTCCCCTCGCCCTCCGGGAGAGGGGTTAGGGGTGAGGGAGCGCAACTCCACTCCTCCACCAACCTCGGCAACACCAGATCGGCATTCAGTGCCGCATCACGCTCAATGGCGTTCGCTTCCCAATAGAGTCCGAGCTTTTGTTTGGTGAGATGCTCTACCAACAAACGGCGCAGTTGTTGCGCGTTCAGATGATCGAGTTGTTCAAGTAGCATGGCTGCGCGCGATGTATCAGTCATGTAAGTGAGTTAATTATTTTCATCCAACAAGTCGCGGCTAACTGGCTGACTGACCACCGCCAAGCCAAAATGTTTGTAAGCGTGTGCTGTCGCGATACGTCCGCGTGGCGTGCGTTGCAGGTAACCTTGTTGAATCAGATACGGCTCCAACACATCTTCAATGGTGTCGCGCTCTTCACCGATTGCCGCCGCCAAATTGTCCACACCAACTGGCCCACCGAGGAATTTTTCAATCACGGTGAGCAACAGCTTTCTATCCATCACATCCAAACCTTGCGAGTCCACATCTAACATGGTTAGCGCAGCGTCAGCCACTTCACGCGATGCCATGCCTTGCGCTTTGACATCGGAATAATCACGCACTCGGCGCAATAGTCGGTTAGCAATACGCGGCGTACCGCGCGCACGTTTGGCGATTTCCAACGCACCGTCGTGTGCTAAATTCATATCCAGCAAACCCGATGAACGCATCACGATGCGCTGCAATTCTTCAGGTGTATAAAACTCCAAACGTGCCACGATGCCGAAGCGATCACGTAATGGATTGGTTAACATGCCTGCACGGGTCGTCGCACCCACCAATGTGAACGGTGGCAAATCCAGTTTCACCGAACGAGCTGAAGGTCCTTCGCCAATCATGATGTCGATTTGATAATCCTCCAGCGCGGGATAGAGAATTTCTTCCACCACGGGCGAGAGCCGATGTATCTCATCAATGAACAACACATCATGCGGTTCGAGGTTTGTGAGTAAAGCCGCTAGGTCGCCTGCACGTTCCAAAACTGGACCAGAAGTGTGGCGCAGATTCACCCCCATCTCACGCGCGATAATTTGCGCCAAGGTAGTCTTACCCAAACCCGGTGGGCCAAACAACAGCACATGATCGAGCGGCTCTTTGCGCTGCTTCGCGGCCTGAATAAAAATCTCCAACTGCCCGCGTATCTTCTCCTGCCCGACATACTCATCGAGCTGCTTGGGGCGCAAAGCGCGCTCCAACGCTTCCTCCTGCCTAGAGGCAACAGCGGGGGTGGTTAGGCGTGGCTCGGTGGTGAGGTTATCGCTGTGGATCATGATTTTTCAAAGCAATACAAGCCAACAGCAAAGCTCGGCCAATTGCTCATCGTTAGTTAAATTTGCGCACGATTCAAGTTGCCCTTTTACGTCAGTTCGATCTGATTTAGTGGAAGGGAAAGTATGAGAATTATGCTGCATTTTTGGTTTGTTAACCTGCAAAGATTGAGCAAACAGAACGGGAGAGGCGGCTTCGCATTTTCGCGACTTGCGATGAGATTCACATTATGACTGATTCTACTATCTTGTGACGACGCTATCTAATCTTCGCGCTGATTCAACCTGAGCTGAGTCGCCATTTTGGCTTCGCGCCGCAAAGCTTTTTCGGTCTTAACATGCGCGCCAGATTTTTTGAACAAAACGACCGCAACCAGTGGGTTGCGCGGTGCTTTGAGCTGTTTTTGTTTAGCGCGTTTCATTGCTCAGTTGTCCATCCACGAGGCGCATGCAACGCGGCATCCGTGCGGCGAGATCGAGATCGTGCGTGACGACGATGAAGCTAGTATAGAGTTTTTCATTGAGTTGCTGCATTAAATCGAACAGGGTTTGCGCGCTGCTTCGATCCAGATTGCCAGTCGGCTCGTCTGCCAATACACAGGCGGGTTCGGTGACCAAAGCACGCGCCACGGCGGTGCGCTGGCGTTCGCCGCCGGAGAGTTCGGAAGGGTGATGTTGCAGGCGTTGCGCCAGCCCGACTTGTTCCAACATTGCAGCAGCACGAGGTTCGGCTTCAGTGCGTTTCATGCCGCGTATCAGCAGCGGCATAGCTACATTTTCCAGCGCGGTAAATTCGGGCAGCAAATGATGAAACTGGTAAACGAAACCGAGTGAATGGTTGCGCATCTCACCACGCTGTGTTTCGTTCATCTGTTGCACTTCTTGACCGAGTATCTGCACATTGCCACTGGTCGCGGAATCCAGTCCGCCGAGCAGATGCAGCAAGGTGCTTTTGCCCGAACCCGATGCGCCGACAATGGCGAGCCGTTCTCCGCGTTGCACTTCAAGATTGATGCCTTTAAGCACGGGAACGGCGAGCTTGCCCAGCGTAAAAGTTTTGCTTAAATCGCGGCAGGAAATGATTGCATCATTCATATCTTAGAGCTTCTGCGGGTTGAGTTTGCGATGCGCGATAGCTTGGATAAATGGTTGCAAGCAGGCTAATCAAAAAAGAGATGCCCGCGACCAAAATCACTTCGTCGTAATGAATATCCGATGGCAGCTCGTTAATCAGATACACATCTTTGGTGATGAACTTCATGCCGAAAATATGTTCGATAAACGGAATCACGACATCGAGGTTGAGTGCCAGCACGACACCGCCTATCGTGCCGAGCAATGTGCCGATTACGCCGATGACCACGCCCTGCACCATAAAAATTTTCATAATGCTGCGCGGCGATGCGCCCAAGGTACGCAGTATGGCAATGTCCGCCTGTTTGTCGGTGACGGCCATCACCAGTGTGGAAACGATGTTGAACGCAGCCACCGCAACGATTAGCGACAGGATGATGAACATCATGCGCTTCTCCATTTGCACCGCGCTAAAGTAGTTGCTGTTCTGATGCGTCCAATCGTTGGCATACAGATTGTTCGGCAACTGGCTTTGCAAGTCATGCGCCACGCTCGGCGCGAGGTCGATGTTGCGCAGTTTGGTGCTGATACCTGTCACCGCATCGCCGAGTTGAAATAGCTTTTGCGCATCGTTGATATTGATGAGGGCGAGGTTGCTGTCGAAAGGTGCCATGCCAATTTCAAAGATACCCACCACGCGAAATTGCTTGAGGCGCGGCATCATACCCGCAGGGGTAATCGAACCTTGAGGTGTAATGAGCATGATTTTTTCGCCGAGCTGAACGCCCAGCGCACGCGCCAAGTCTGCGCCCAATATGATGCCGAATTCGCTGCTGCGCAAATCACTCAATGCGCCGAATTTAACTTTGTTGGCTAGGTCGGTGATGGCGGTTTCACGTGCGGGATCAATACCGCGCACCATCACACCCTGCACGCTTTTCCCTACGGATAACATGCCTTGCCCAGCCACATACGGTGCGACAGCAGCCACTTGAGAATGTTGCGAAACGGTATTCAGAATCGGCTGCCAGTCGCTCATACGCCCGCCATCCGCCACCACTTCCAGATGCGGCGACGCACCCAACATACGAGCACGCACGTCTTTTTGAAAACCGTTCATCACTGATAAAACAACGATTAATGCCAATACGCCCAATGCCATACCGAACATTGAAATCAGTGAGATGAACGAGATGAAATGGTTGCGGCGTTTAGCGCGGGTGTAACGCAGACCAATGAAAAGCTCGTAAGGTTGCAAGATAATTATGCGTTGAAATTGAAAGGGAGCAAGTGTGCCACAAGCGCGTTACTGATGACAGCAAATGATAAACTCCAAGCTATATTGAAGTATTTCTCACACGTGATAGCGTAGCGATATTAGAATTGCTCCATTGAGTAAATTGCGAATTAAAAATACCATGAGTGGACAGGTTATCGAAATCAATTACGATCACCCCAATACTGCACAAACCAGTTGCAGCACCGCACACGCGTGGGCAAAGCAACCACGCGAACCTGACGCAAGTGAAAAGCCAGCCCTGATAGCACACATCAAGCGCATGTTGGTCGAGCAAAATGCGGTGCTGGTCGCCCACTATTACGTGCATCCCGATTTGCAAGATCTAGCTGAGGCGACGGGTGGAATCGTGTCGGACTCGTTGGATATGGCGAACTTCGGTCACCAGCACCCAGCAAAAACCGTGGTGGTGGCAGGCGTGCGATTTATGGGCGAGACCGCGAAGATCTTGAATCCTGAAAAGCGTGTGTTAATGCCCGATCTGGATGCCAATTGCTCGCTGGATTTGGGTTGTCCGTCAGATGAATTCAACGCATTTTGCGATGCCCATCCCGATCATACCGTAGTGGTGTATGCCAATACCAGCGCGGCGGTAAAGGCGCGCGCTGATTGGATGGTGACCAGCTCAATCGCATTGCCCATCGTCAAACATCTCAAAGCGCAAGGCAAGAAAATTCTCTGGGCACCTGATCGTCATTTGGGCAATTACATTCAGCAACAAACGGGCGCAGAAATGCTGATGTGGCAGGGCGCGTGCATCGTGCATGATGAGTTCAAGACCGATGAATTGAAGGTACTGAAGGCACTGCATCCGCACGCTAAAGTGTTGGTGCATCCGGAATCTCCTGCCTCGGTAATCGCGCTGGCTGATGTGGTGGGATCAACCACGCAAATCATCAACGCCTCGCAGAGCTTGAGTAATTCGGAGTTCATTATTGCTACCGACAACGGCATTTTGCACAAAATGCGCACGCTATCGCCGCATAAAAAATTCATCGAATCTCCCACCGCAGGCAACGGTGCAAATTGCAAAAGCTGCGCGCATTGCCCGTGGATGGCAATGAATGGTTTGGTGAATTTGGCGCAAGTTTTGGAAAGTGGTACTAACGAAATTCATGTAGATGCGGCCATTGGCAAGCGTGCCGTGTTGCCTATTCAACGCATGTTGGATTTTGCCAAGCAAATCAAATTACCGACACGGGGCATAGGCAACGCTTGAAGATGTATAAGATAGCTCCCGAAGGGCGTATTTATTTCTATTTTGCGGAGTTTCATTATGAGTGGTTTTCAAAAGCTGGATCGCGGCGACAGCAAGTTGATGCAGTTGCATATAGGTGGGAAAGAGATTAAGGAGGGCTGGAAAATACTGAATGCGCTTCCTGCCGAAGGGGTGGATTTCCTTGGCGATGTGCGGGATTTAAGCCAGTTTCCCGATGAGTGTTGCGAAAAAATATACGCTTCTCATGTAATGGAACACATTGGGCAAAAAGATTTTTTGCCCACTTTGAAAGGGGTACACCGGATACTTTGCAAAGGCGGAACACTTTATTTTTCTGTCCCTGATTTGGAGGTTCTTTGCCGATTATTCCTTAGATCTGACCTTAATCCGTCAGAACACTTTGATGTTATGCGCATGATGTTCGGCGGGCAAACCGATGATTATGATTTTCATTATATCGGCTTGTCCGCCGAGTTTATGACTGATTTTTTGCGTCTGGCAGGATTCTCCAGTTTTAGACGCGTATCTTCATTTGGGATTTTTAACGACACCAGCGACTACCGCCCTTACGATACGCTCATTAGCCTGAACCTGATGGTGTACAAATAAGCTGCTACGAAATCTTGGCAGCCCTTGTGCTTTGCATACTGGGAAAATGGTAAGTCGAATGATGAGTAAGCCAATTCTGTAAAATTTCTCGCTATGCAAACCCTCAACATCGCAACCTACAACATCCATAAAGGATTCTCTCAATTTAACCGCCGCCTAGTCGTGCATGAATTGCGTGATCGTTTACATGAGCTGAATGCGGACATTGTTTTTCTGCAAGAGGTGCAAGGTGAGCATGCCCGCCATGCGCAGCACCATCATCATTATCCCGCCGCACCCCAGCATGAATTCATCGCTGAAAAAATTTGGCCGCATTCTGCTTACGGAAAAAATTCGGTGTATGACGGCGGGCATCACGGCAATGCGATCTTGAGCCGTTTTCCGATTTTGCAATCATTGAACAGTGATATTTCCGCGCATCGTTTTGAAAGTCGCGGGTTGTTGCATTGCCAAATTGAAATGTTGGAGCAGCGTCAGGTGCATTGTATTTGCGCGCATTTCGGTTTGTTTACCAAAGGCAGGCGGGCGCAAACCAAAGCGTTAATTGAGTATGTGAGTAATGAAATTCCCCACGATGCGCCCTTGATTATCGCGGGTGATTTCAATGATTGGCGCAACCATATCAGCAGCGATTTGGCGCATCACTTGGGTGTACATGACACGTTTGTTTCGCATCAGGGGCAGCCCGCACGGAGCTTTCCCGCCAGGTTGCCGCTGTTTCGCTTGGATCGGATTTACGTGCGCGGTTTTAGTGTGCAGCACAGCAAAGTGCATGTGGGTGAAGCTTGGGAACGTCTTTCCGACCATGCCGCGCTATCTGCCAAGTTGAAACGAAATGAGTAGCCAGCACCGAATCGCCGATCACCAACTCACGCTGTTGCAAAACGGCACGGAATTTTTCCCGCAGCTTTGTGCGGATATTGCTGCGGCGCAGCATGCAATTTATTTTGAAACCTACCGTTTCACTGACGATGGAATCGGTCGGCGCGTTGCTGAATCGTTGCAACAAGCTGCTGTTCGGGGCGTGGTGGTGCGCGTGTTGTTGGATGGTTTCGGCTCTTCGGAGCTGTCTCCGGATTGGCTGGATGAGTGGCGCATCGCGGGGGTAGAGGTACAGTGGTTTCGCCGTGAGATTTCAACTTTTCGTATTCGCCGTCATCGCTTGCGTCGCCTGCATCGCAAGCTGGTGGTGATTGATGGTGAGGTGGCGTTTATTGGCGGTATCAATATCATGGACGATGTTCCGCCTCAGGCGGATTTATCCGTTCCGCAATTGGACTATGCGGTGCGGGTACAGGGTGCGGTGGTCGACGAAATGCAGCTAGCCATGCGACATTTGTGGGGCGTGGTGTCGTGGGCAAATTTTCGCAGGCGCGGCAAACAACTCTCTGTAAATATGATTGAAAATCGCCATTACGCTGCTACGCCAGCACTTACTTTTTTAGTGCGTGATAACGTGCGGCATCGGCGTGATATTGAACGCGCCTATTTGCAAGCCATCGCCAGCGCGAAATGCGAAGTGATTATCGCCAATGCTTATTTTTTACCAGGTCGAGTTTTTCGTCGTGCGTTAAAACAAGCTGCACAGCGTGGTGTGCGGGTGGTGCTGTTATTACAAGGCAAAGTGGAATATGTGATTCAGCATTACGCGACGCATTTTTTGTACGAAAAATTACTGGCAGAGGGCGTGGAAATTTACGAATACCAAGCCAGTTATTTGCACGCGAAAGTGGCGGTGGTGGATGGGCAATGGGCGACAGTGGGGTCATCTAACATCGACCCGTTCAGTTTATTATTGGCGCGCGAGGCGAATTTAACGGTTAGCGATACTGGCTTTTCTGAAGCGTTACGAGCCAGTTTGATGGTGGCAATCAAAAATGATGCGCTACGCATTGAGAAGAATCAGCTAGATTACCTAACCCGATTTTTGTCGCGTATCAGCTATGGTTTGGTTCGGCTGTTTGTCGGGATTACAGGCGTGGCGAAACGTCATGGCGGTTAATTCGCACCGCCCGCCACCCAATCAATCATGGTTTGAATTTCGGCAGGCGTGAGTTGCGGGCTACCCACAGGAGGCATGAGGATGCCACTACAAGGCGTGCCGCTCGCAGATATTTTATCGATGAGTACGCTGCTGGTGCGCCGTGGGTCGCCCACCGCTACACGAAATCTTGAGGGGCATCCAGAGCTGTGGATGCCAATGAGTCCAGTTGCGCTGGCTGAAGCGGTCGCCGCATAAGTGGCAAAATCCAAATTGCCATTCGCCGCACCCGTGTGACAGCTGCGGCATTTTGCATCCAGTATCGGGTAAACATCCGCAGCAAGTGTTTTTGCTGCACTTGCGACACCTAATGTAATCGTGCCGAGTGTTGCACCAGATGGAGATTTTACGGCTACGTTAGCGATGTTGTTTGTTGGGACGGTGGTAATCGTCACATTAGCGGTGATGACAGTCGGCGAGGTGACCGTTGCAGGGTAGTTGACCCCATCCACATTGACGGTCATGCCACTCACAAAATTAGTCCCCTTGATGGATAGTGCTTGCTGGCTTCCCGACGCAACTACGCCGTAAGGAATGATTGAAATAACTGTTGCGGGTAGGGTAGGGTTGCTTGGTGAGCCTGATCCACCGCCACCACCGCAAGCACTTAATGTCATGGTTAGGGCAATCAAGCTGAGGTATTTTTTGGTATGTATGAGCATAGATAGGAATTATTTCAGTTAAAGCATAAAGCCTAAATTTTGATCTTGAATCGGGAAGTTGGTCAGGTTGGGAAACACGGATGCAATTTCTGATTGGTTCAATCCAAACCATTTCGCGATGGTGGCGGCATATTGATCGACGGACACCGTGGGTATCCAATTGCCAGAGCCAACATCCAGCGGATTATCAATACCCGCGCCCGTGTTAGTGACCGCAGTTTGCGGGAAAGAGCCGTAAATATCTTTGCCTTTCACTGCGCCGCCCACCACGAAGTGATGTGCGCCCCAACCGTGATCCGTGCCGTCGCCATTACTGGTGAAGGTGCGACCAAAATCCGACGCGGTGAAGAGCGTCACGTTGCTGCTCATGTCACCCACGCCGGACAGGGTGGCTAGGGTGGTATAAAAATACGCCACCGCATGATCGATGCGCGCCATTAAATCTGCTTGCCCCGTGAGTTGATTGTCATGCGTATCAAACCCGCCGATGCTGACGAAAAACACTTGCCGATGTGCGCCTAGGGCGGACTGCCCGGAAATAATGCGCGCCACGGTGCGTAGCTGCGTCGCCAGCGAATTGTTGGCGGGTTGGTTATTGTTAGGGTTAATGTATTGGGAGGGTGTGGGTACGGTCGTGTTGCTCGACGACATCACGTTGTTGAGATCGGTTTGGGCCGCAATCGAACGTTCTACTACGGCAGCATGCTCCCGCTCCAGCAGGTTGTTGGATGCGGGGCTAGTGATAATTGCTTGGAGCGGATTGTTGCTCCCATTCAAGCCAAACAAATTGGTCATGCCACCGATGGGAACAGCCGCTCCGTTCGCATTGATTTGGTATTGGTTGATGGTCTCACCCGCCAAAAACACGCTATTGCCTGATGAGGAAATGTTAGTGAAGTTTTGTTTGGTATTACTGGTTTTTAGGACATCGCCCATGCGCCCACCCCATCCATAAATCGGCTTGCTGGGATCGGTGGAGTGCCATTGATCGGTTTGATCATTGTGTGAAAATAAATTGCTGGGCTTTTGTACGCTGTTGCTGCGATACACCACCTTGTCTGCAATCGGTTGAATCAGCGTCCCTACATTGGCGATGATGGCGGCACGCCCTCCATCAAATAATGATTTAACTTGGGTGAGATTGGGGTGCAGGGCAAACGAACGTGTCCCCACCGCATCGACCTTAGTGGTGTTCGGCACGATGGGTAATACACTCCCCATCGGTAAAGCTATGGAGGCTGTCCCGCCCAAGCTGCGCGCGGCTTGATAGCCCGCCCACGAGGGTGTGTCGGTTGCCAATACCATGTTGGCACTATCGTTTCCGCCGCCAAAATACAAGCATACGATTGCTTTGTAATCTGAGGTGAAAGTTGAAGCGGCCGCTACGTTCATCGAGAATAAATTGAACGCGAAAGGTGCGCTGAGCGACCCCGCCACAGATAGCAGCGAGCCTTTGCGCAAGAATTCACGGCGTGACAGATTGATAGCGTTAGTCATGGAAAATTTCCTCCTATTTATTTCTGTACGAGATATTCAGGTGAAGCCATGATGAGAAATATCGCCAGATACACTTTATTGATGGCGGTGTTATTAACGTTAATCGCGCCCAAAATTTGCCCGCGCAGGGTAGGGGACATGGTGTTTTGCATAAGGATTAAATTGAGGTGATCGACTAATTTATCCGGGGTGGCAACGAGTGCCAGCTCGGTGGTGTAATCAGGTCGAATGTCATTCACATTGTTGACTCGCAGCCCTGTGCCATTGGGAATGGCATTGCGCATAAAATTCAAATAGCCGACCACAGAGGTCTCTTCGGTAATTTGCATTTCTGGAGCAAGTAAATTCGCTGCCGAGATGCTGGTATTAGGCGGGACATACCCAGGGCGGAAAAAATTAAACACGGTGGGCGAGCGCATCTGGGTTTGTCCCAACTCGCGGAGTGGGTCATCTGTATTGCCCAGCTGGAAGCGAGTGGAAGCGGAGGTGGCATGAAAAGCGCGCATCCAATTAGCCAGACGAATAATCGGCTCACGCAATTTACCCGTGGTGTTGGATGAGGAGGCAGTCAAGGCTTCTGTATCCAACATCACTGCTTTGATCACCGCTTTCAAATCGCCGCGCACCCCTAGCCCATTATTGTTAAACGCTGCCGCAACGCGTCCCACATAAGCGGGGCTGGGGTTGCTCATCACCAAGCGTTGAATCAATTGGCGACCAATAAAAGGGCCGACGTTGGGATGATTGAACAGAGTGTCCAGCGCGATTTTTAAGCTTTCCTCGCCTGTGGTGTTGGCAGAAATGGTTGTGCCGAGAAAAGATTTGGGGAGCGGTTCGTGGAAATTGGGATAATTTTGCATGGGCAAGTAATCCCGATTGGGATCTGGCGTACCACCAAAAAATCGGTTTTGCGATTTATCAGACCCAGCCCAACTCCAACCTGTGAACACTTTTGCCAAGCCCTTGATGTCATCGCTGGTGTAAGTGGCGGCGGCAGGAATAACCTCTGTGCCATCCTGATTGAGCTGTTTGAGACCAATGGTAAAAAGCTGCATTACCTCCCGTGCATAATTTTCATCTGGGAGACGCGCCCCCACAGTTTTTTGATTGCGTAGCGAGCTAAGATAATTCCCCATCATCGGGTGTAAAGTGACTTGCTCTAGCAGGGTGCGGAAGTTGCCAAAAGCGTAGGCTTCCAATGTGTCGTAATAATGCGCCACCCCGCGCGGATTATTTGCCAGCGTATTGTTCTGGAATGAAATAACGAAAATTTCCGAGAGGGCGAAAGCAACACGTTGGCGCAATTGATCGTCGCCTGTAATCGCTCGTTGCCAGAACGATTCAAAGAAATGCTCTTCGGTGAGCTTTTGCCCAGCTGGCAAATTGTTTTGAACGGCATTCATGTAAGCAAAGTGCAGGGGCTGCGGCTTGGCGAATTGATCGTTAAACCAAGCGGCAGTCCCCATGTTACTCAATCGATTAATTTCGGTCGTAGTCGCGCCAAACGAGGCTTGCGTCAGAATGCGTGATGCCTCGGTGGGCGTGGGTTTAACCACATCAGAGGTGGTGGTGGTAGAAGGCTCGCCACTACACGCCGTGAGCAAAGCTGTGAGCAAAAAAATCTTGAGAATGACCTGCATCGTTTTGGTTTTCAACAGTGGCGTTGTCAGCATGAGGACTCCCTAAAATTTGTACAAGGCTGCGATGTAAATGGAATGATCGCTGCCGATGAAATTCATGCCGACTCGTCCGCTCATTTTGTTGCTGAAGTCGTATTGCCCCCCTCCACCCAATAACACTCGTCCTCTAACGGTGGTGGTGATGGTGGTGGTAGCGGGAAAAGGAGGAATACCAGCATCGGTGATGGTGGTTTGTAACGTATTGCGCTCGTAGCCCACCTTGGCGTAAAGATTGAATGGTTCTAGGTTGCTTAACTTAAGCGGAAACAGTGCAATCCCTGCCACGCCGATAGTGGAAGATTTGGTGTTGCCATTGGGCAAATAAATCGTGTCCACATAATCGTAGCGCGCCTCGACTGCATACAGCTTGGTGAGTTGTAGTCCAATTAAACCGCCCACAATCGAATCACCCAATTGCGTACCCACATACAATATGGGTCGCGTTGTTTCGGTGGGTGGAGTAGGTGCTGGATTGGTCGCAATCGGTGTAGGGGCTGATACGGGTGTGTTAATCGGGGTTACGGCTGGTTGAGGATTGCTTGGGGGAGACTTTTTGACCGCAGATTTTCGCACCACAGGTGCGGCTACAACAGTCTTGGAAGACGGGTCTGTTGTAGCGTTGTCTCGCGTCAAAGAGTCTAATTTTGGCGAAGT
Organism: Gallionella sp.; assembly: GCA_040079595.1. Classification (GTDB taxonomy): domain Bacteria; phylum Pseudomonadota; class Gammaproteobacteria; order Burkholderiales; family Gallionellaceae; genus Gallionella. Next base: position 14,391 of record JBEBKA010000020.1, on the reverse strand, counting down.
GACGGCGGCAACGATACCTGCGATAGCAGGGTGCGTAATCACCGTTAGAGACAACAAGAACCCAATAAAAATTGTTTTCATTTTTTCTCGCTTACCCATCAAAATTTATACAGTGCTGCCAGATAAATCGACTTATCTTTGCCTAGGAAATCTAATCCGACCCGCCCGACAAATTTATTTTTGAATTCATATTCTGCCGCGCCGCCAAACTTGAATTGATTTTTTCGGTTGGTGACGCGCCCACTGTCTAACAACGAAACGGAATTGGGAATCGTGTAAATTGCGTTATCTGTAGTGCGCGCCCATCCCAATTTGACAAGCAAAGAATAAGGCAGGACTTCATTCAGCTTCATGGGAAAGCGCGCAATACCATCAATGCCTACTTTGGTCGTATCCGTCACGACACTCACATTCGCATGACTGATGGTTGAACTTGATTTTGCAGCATGCAACTCGGCCGCATACCGAGCATTAACTTGAAAACCCAGTATGCCGCCCACCGAGCTATCATCGAGTAGCAAACCCACGTACAGCGGCGTAGCCCAAGCGGGTATCGCAATCAATAAGCTCAAAAGAGCACCACCCCAAACTCGTTTCATAACATTCCTTTAATCAATTTCTAACCAAAATGGGTGAACCTGCCTTTTGAGCGCGTCGATATTCACATTGGGGCTTAAATTTTTTACCACATTATTTTTCAACAGCTTGCAGTATTTTTTTAAGCTACCACACGCAATTGCAAAAACTAACTATTTTCCAGATGGAAGGAAAATGAAAAGTGTTGAGAGGTGTTTTTTGGGTTTTCTGGGGTTAAATTGAAAGATAAACGGTAAGTATTTTTAGATGAACGGCAAACCTAAGGGCAAGGTTGCACGAAATCCGCTTGCGCAATTGTAGTTAGCGTTGAGGTTATGGTAGACAACTTGAAGCCGTTGACAGTTTGTTGGCAGGGCAAAAAACGCGCAACATAAATATGTTGCGTAAAACGCCTAAAAACCAAGTGCTTATTGATGATGGTGCCCGAAACCGGAATCGAACCGGTACGCTGGTTTTACCCTAGCGACGGATTTTAAGTCCGTTGTGTCTACCAATTTCACCACTCGGGCAATATGTGGAGGTGCGTCCCAGAGTCGAACTGGGCTAACTGGATTTGCAATCCAGGGCATAACCGATTTGCTAACGCACCATTTACATTTCAATAGCTTGAAATGAGTGAGGGAAAGCGATGTGCTTTCCCTCAGATTTGGAGCGGGAGAAGAGTCTCGAACTCTCGACCTCAACCTTGGCAAGGTTGCGCTCTACCAACTGAGCTACTCCCGCAAAACGAGTTGCGCATTATAGGGAAATTCAAATTTCTGTCAATTATTTTGCCAGTAAACTCTCACTGGACTAATTTTCCAGTGTTGAATAGCCGCTCAAAGTTTTCTGTGGTGACCTGTCCCACTTCATCCACGCTGATGCCGCGTAATAATGCAATCTCCTCCGCAACGTGCTTCACATAAGCAGGTTGGTTCAGTTTGCCGCGATAGGGTGTCGGAGCCAGATACGGCGAATCAGTCTCGATCAAAACGCGTTCTATCGGCGTACGCTGCGCGACTTCTTTAATTTGTTTGGCATTTTTGAAAGTGACAATACCAGAGAACGAAATGTAAAAACCCATTTCGATTGCGGCCTCGGCAACCTCCCAGCTCTCTGTGAAGCAGTGCATTACGCCGCCTGCTTCGTGCGCACCCTCTTCTTGCATGATGCGTATTGTGTCTTCCGCTGAAGAGCGGGTATGAATGATGAGCGGTTTTTTGCAGGCTATAGATGCGCGTATGTGGGTGCGAAAACGTTCACGTTGCCATTCCAAATCTCCCGTTAGACGAAAATAATCCAAGCCCGTTTCACCTATCGCAATGATTTTTGGATGCGCTGCTAACTTAACTAACTGTGCGACGCTAGGCTCTTCCACATCTTCGTAATCAGGGTGTACGCCAACCGAGGCGTAGATGTGCGGATATTGCTCTGCCAATGCTAATACTTGGGGAAAATCCGCCAAATTTACCGACACACACAATGCACTAATGACATCGTTCGCACGCATTTGCGCCAACACGTCGTCAATGTTTGCAGCAAGGTCGGAAAAGTTGATATGGCAGTGAGAATCAACGAATGGCATGGTGTTATTCCTGCATGAGCTGGCAATAATTAAGCAGCAGAGATTCAAAAAATAGCTTGGGGTTGAGGGTATGTTGAGCTTCACGCTTTGCCGTCACCAGCAGCTTCTGCAAGCGTGCCAAATTAAGCAGCGTAATCGGTGCTACCAACTTTTTAATCAACGCTTCATCTTCCAAATGGTAGCGTACCTTGCCTGCCAGCTTTATCGCGATCAAGTCATAACTCCATTGTTGCAGCCATTGCACCACCAAAACCTGCTCAGTTTTTTGTAACGTTTCGGCCAATGAAAAAACATCCAATCCGCTGGGCTGACGCAAGGCTTGTAGTAATTTTTCGCGCTCCTCTTTGCATGATTGCTCTGCCATCTGTGCGGCTTGCAGCGGCGAATAGCCAGACGATGCCAGCATTCCGATTGGGTTATTCACCCCTTGTTGCTTCAGCCATTGAATCACTTTGTCATTATCGGGCGCGGGCAAGGTAAAGGACAAACAGCGACTCAGAATTGTAGGCAATAGTTGCTGCGGTTTATGTGACACCAAAATGAACAATAAATCTTTGGGTGGCTCTTCCAGGCTCTTCAATAGCGCATTGGCAGAATTGGTATTCATCGTTTCAGCAGGATGAATAACGATGATACGCCTACCACCTTGGTGCGCCGACATGCCTACAAAATCCGACAATGCACGCACTTGCTCAACAGAAATTTGCTTGCTGGGTTTTTTGCCAGATTCAGTTTCTTCGCCATCTAAACTTTCCAATTCAGATTGCAGCAAACGAAAGTCAGGATGTGCGCCTTGCTCGAACCAATGACAAGAAGGACAGTTTCCGCATGCAAAATGATGTTCATCGGGTTGCTGACACAGCAACGATTTAGCAAACGTCATCGCCAACTCAAACTTGCCGATTCCTTTCGCGCCTTTGAATAACAAGCCATGTGGCAAGCGTTGACGCAACGCTTGTAAGCGCGACCAGTCATTTGTCTGCCAAGGATAAATGCTACTCATAACGTAGCGAGGATTTGCACGAGTTGCTGCTGCACTTGCTCCAGCGATTGCGCGGCATTAATCACAGCGTAACGCTGCGGGTTTTGCTGTACGCGCTTATGATATCCGGCACGCACGCGCTCAAAAAAATCGCTCTGCTCTTGCTCAAAGCGATCTAGCGTGACGTTGTTCGCTAAACGCTGTCTAGCCACTTCGACGGGCACATCAAAAAATAAGGTGAGATCAGGTTGCAAATCGGCATGTACCCATTGTTCAAGCTGAGCCAACTTGACCCAATCCAAACCTCTGCCACCGCCCTGATAGGCAAAGCTGGCATCGCTAAAACGATCCGAGATTACCCACTTTCCCGCCTGCAATGCGGGTTTAATGACTTGTTCGATGTGTTCTAAACGCGCAGCAAACATCAGCAGCGCTTCCGTGCCTATGCTCATCGGCTGATTGAGCAGTATCGTGCGCAATTGCTCGCCAAGCTCTGTCCCTCCTGGCTCACGTGTTACCACTACGCCTAAATCGCGCTGCTGCAAAGCATCTGAAAACCATGCCAGATGGGTGCTTTTACCTGCACCATCGACACCTTCAAAAGTTATGAACTTATTCATTTTTGATATTTATTTACCGCATTATTATGTGCATTCAAGTTGCTGGAAAATTCTGAACTACCATCACCACGCGCCACAAAATAAAGTGCGTCTATTTGCGCGGGATGCAGCGTCGATTGCAACGACGCCAACCCCGGCAACGAAATCGGAGTAGGCGTTAAGCCAGGACGCGTATAGGTATTGTAAGGGGTATCAATCTGCAAATCGCGTTTGCGTATGTTGCCGTCAAACTTTTCACCCATGCCATAAATTACTGTGGGATCAGTCTGCAACAACATGCCCTTGCGCAACCTGTTCACAAACACCGCCGCCACCTTGTCGCGGTCGTTTGCTGTGCCTGTCTCCTTCTCCACAATCGAAGCCAAAATTAGGGCCTGATAAGGCGTTTGCAACGGCAAGTCCGCATCACGTTTAGCCCAGACTTCCTCCAGACGTTGTTGCATGATTTGGTAAGCGCGTTTGAAAATAGGCAGATCACTACTGCCCACCGAGAAATAATAGGTATCGGGGAAGAACAATCCTTCAGCGTGGGTTTCCGTCGCGCCGATGCGCTGCAAAATCTCTTCATCCGTCAAGTTCAACGTATCGTGAGCGATGTTCACATTCCCATTAAGCGCGGCGCGGAATTGCTTGAAAGACCAACCTTCAATCACACTTACTGCCGCCTGCGTGGCTGTTCCTTTGGCAATCATATTGAGCAGTTGGTTGGGTGTGACCGCATGGGACAGCGTATATTTTCCCGCTTTGATTTTCGTCGACTTTCCAGACAAACGCACCAACCAAGCAAACACCTCCGCCTGCTCAATCACCCCCGCTTGTTGTAATTGTTTCACGGTGCTTTTTACGCTACTGCCAGGTCGCAACGAAAACTCTAATGGCGTACTGGTAATCGGCAGCGGCTGCGATAAGTAATAGCCCATGTAGCCAGCCAATAGCAAGCCGATTAAAAAAATGAAGGTGATGAGGCGAACCATGGTTTTGATAAGGTCTATAGGGTGAGCAGCGTTATTGTTTGCTGACTAAGAAATATGTTTTGCAGTGGTAAGCTCACTATACCCCAGTCAGCAACAATCTAATATCTTCGGCAAGCGCGTTGCTGTGTACTGGGTAGCTTGCCAGTAAGCGCACTTGACCTTTCTGGTCGATGACGTAGCTGCCATCAGAATGATCCATGCCATAGCCTGAAGCGGTAGGATGTTTTTTGTAGGTGATATTAAACGTCTTTGCCGTTTGTGCGGTGGCTGAGGCATCTCCTGACAATGCTAAAAATGTGGGATTAAAAGCCCCTACATACGCTGCCAACATATCTGGTTTGTCGCGCTCAGGGTCTAGCGTGACAAACAATACCTGCACCTTGTCTGCATCCTTGCCGAGCAAGTCCATCATATTTTTTAAATCTGCCAATATGGTCGGGCAGACATCTGGGCATTGAGTGTAACCAAAAAACATCACGACCACTTTGCCGCGAAAATCGGCAAGCGTGTGGGGGATTCCATGCTGATCGGTTAAACGAAAGTCGACCTGGCTGAATTTTGCCGCCACATCTCTTGCGTGAAAAGGTGAAGGCAGCTGCGATACATCACAGGCGGTGAGCAGTAGCACCACTAACAATACAATTATTTTACGCAGCCACATGACACGCTCCCGCCCACCCATTCACATAAAACGTATAGCCAACCTTGAACAGCCCGTACACACCAAAAGCCACAACTAGCAAGCCCGCAGTCATGCGCACTTTGGGCGACTGTACTTTGCTTTTGATTTTTTCCCAGAACAATCCTATCGCTAACAAATTGGGCAGCGTACCCAAACCAAACGCAAGCATAATCAACGCGCCATGTTTAGCATCGCCGCTCGCCAAGGCTGTCACGAGCACGCTATACACCAAACCGCATGGCAGCCAACCCCATAACGTGCCGAGTAAAAAAGCGCGTAGTGGGGTGGTAACAGGAAACAAGCCGCGCGTTAACGGCTGGATGCGTTGCCACAATCCGCGCCCTGCCCCTTCGATGCGTCGAACTAAATTCCCCATTCCAGCCAAATACAAACCGAGTGCAATTAGCATCACACTCGATAGGGCAAACAATAAATGCTGTATCGGCACTTGGTCACGAAACATCAATCCAGCTTGCCCAAGCAAACCAACCAATGCACCCGCCAAGCTGTAACTCGCCACTCGCCCACTGCTGTAAGCCAAGTGAAATGGCCAGAGCGTTTTTGTTTTGAGGAGTTGTGACGTGAGGATGCCAACAATGCTGCCGCACATGCCAAGGCAATGCACGCCGCCTAACAATCCTACAAAAAACACCGCGATGATGCTGAAATCAACCATGCACTGACACGCTATCCAATAAATTGAGATTCAAAAAATTTGCTGCCACCTTTGTATCTGGCTGCGCTTGGTATGGCACGACACCTAACAACGGCGCAGTAATGCGCTGCTGTAAAACAGCGATATTCTCATCCAACATCGGCATATTTTCTTCCACACAATTCGCTACCCATCCCGCCAAAATCAAGCCCCGCGCCGCAATGGCTTGCGCCGTTAACAGCGCGTGATTCAAACAACCCAGCCGCATCCCCACCACCAAAATAATCGGCAAGCCTAATTGTGCTGCTAAATCCGCACTGTCTTCACGATCGGTTAGCGGGACGAGGAAGCCACCGGCGCCTTCCACTATCACCACATCCGCCTGCCCTGCCAACTCGGTGAACGATGCCACGATACGCTCAAGGTTGATAATAACGCCCGCAAACTGCGCAGCCAAATGTGGTGCAACGGCAGGTACAAAACAATAGGGATTGAACTGCCCTAGGCTTGCCAGCACATTACTCGCGGCGCGCAGTTGCCTGACATCATCATTGATGCCGTCGTCGCCACAGCCCGCTGCGATCGGTTTCATCCCGACCACTCGTTTGCCTTGTGCCGCAAAGCCATGCAGTAATGCGCAGGCAATCACGGTCTTGCCTACGTTGGTATCTGTGCCGGTGATGAAGTAACTCATTTTATTTCAGCCCTGCTTCGACAAGCTCAGCACGAACGGGGTTTTAACATTCAGCGTCCCCAAACCCGTTCGCCCTGAGCTTGTCGAAGGGTAAATTAAGAATCTCACAAAATTCATCACAGCTTAAAACTCGTCTTAATAATCGCACGCCCGTCCGCCGTCTTTTTTGGCACAGGTTTCCATGCATGTCCGTATATCACTTCGTAGGTAGCCGGCAATTTTCCATCACGACGCAGACCTTCGTAATTATCCACCAGCAATTTCCACGCATTTTTTCCCATCAATCCTTGCCCACGCCCCGCCGTTGCATTATTCGCGCCGATGGCTTTAAGGTCATGTAGCAGACCGCGCACATCATCATAAGTCAACGTGAGATATTCCATATCCATCACCGGTTCGGCAAAACCGCCGTGCGACAGCATATCGCCGATGTCGTGCATGTCGGCAAAGCGATTGATATGATTGTGCGCGTCCACACCATGAAAAGCCTGTCTTAATTCCTTTAGCGTATCGGGTCCAAAGGTACTAAACATCAGCAGCCCTTCGACTTTCAATACGCGATGCAAATCAACGATGGTCGCAGGCAAATCATTGCACCACTGTACGGTCAAATTTGACCAAACCATCTCTAGGCTATTGGTCGCAATCGGCAAAGCCTCTACATCCGCACAGATCGCCACCGATTTTTCGTTACTGAATAACTTTTGCCACCAACTCGATTGACCGCGTGCATTACGCAACATGCCGATGGCAATGTCCAAAGCAATCATTTGCGCAGTGGGGTATTTCGCCATCAACTGCCGCGTCCCCCATCCTGTGCCACTGCCCACATCCAATATCCGTGCGGGTTGCAGCTTGATGTATTCCAAACGCTCCAACATGCGTGTACACACTTCACGCTGCAATACCGCTGTTGCATCATAAATAGATGCAGCGCGACTAAAGGCGCGGCGCATTTGCTTCTTATCTATCTCAAATTCGTTCATGCAAAAAACTCTTTATCTGTTCTACAAAAATTTCCGGATGCGACAAAAATGGCGCGTGTGCCGCACCTTTAATCATCGCCAACTTGGCATGGGGTAACTGCGCAGCCATGTATTGTGAGGCTTGCGGCGGCGTGAGCGTATCACGTTCACCGGCAATGACTAAGCTTGGCTGCGCAAGGGTTGGCAAGCTGCTACGACAATCACAATCGCGCAAAATCTCCAAGCCAGCCTGCAACGCATTTAAGTCTGGTTCACCCCGACTAAACAATGCCGCACGTAAACTTACCAACAACTCGCGTTCGCCATCGCTACCTCTCACTTGCAGCGCGAGAAAACGACGCAAAGTTTGCGCAAAGTTTTCCGTCAAAGCATCAGCAAATCCCGCCAAGGTTTCTGCTGCCATCGCACATAGCCAACCATCTCGTTTAACAAAACAAGGCGTGCTTGAAACTAATATCAGGTGTTGTATTTTCAACGGTTCACGCGCTGCCCAACGTAAAGCAATCTGTCCGCCTAATGACCAACCACAAACAGTAAGAGGCATCGGGAATCTTTCAGTGAGCGCAGAGACAATTACATCCAATGCGCCGCCCTTCTCTTGCCCCTCTTCACCTTTTTCGGATTGACCGTGTCCTGGCAAATCCACCACATACACGCAAAATTCCTCGGCAAGTTTTTCTACAACACTGCCCCACATACCGCCGTGCATGCCCCAACCATGCACAAGCAACAGCGGCGCACCGCTACCGTACTTCTCAACGTGCAAGCTCATGCAACGCCTTGATAAGTTGACCCACATCTTCCGCACTGTGCGCTGCCGACAAAGTAATGCGCAAACGCGCCGTGCCTTGCGGCACAGTGGGTGGACGAATTGCAGCGACCCAGATGCCGCGTTCGCGTAGCCCTTCACTGAGTTGCAGTGTTTGCTGATTATCGCCAATCAACAAAGGCTGGATTGCGGTGTTTGAAGGCATGAGTTGCCAAGGCAAACCGGACAAACCGTTACACAGTTGTGAGATTAAGTTTTGCAAGTGCGCACGCTTATCATCACCCTGCGCCATCAAACGCAAGCTCTCAGAAAGCGCGACAGATAAAGCGGGCGGCGTAGCGGTGGTGTAAACGTAACTGCGCGCATGATTGATGAGCGTATCGATGACCACTTGCTCGGCGGCAACAAATGCGCCCGAGACACCAGCCGCTTTACCCAATGTTGCCATGTAAATAATGCGCGGTGAATTAAGAACAGGCTTGCTGCTATCCCTTCCCCTTTTTAGGGGGAAGGTTAGGATGGGGGTAAGTTCGTGAGAGCCTAGCGTTTCCACCCCCTCCCTAGCCCTCCCCCTAAAAAAGGGAGGGAATGAAACGTGCGACAACGTGCCTCGCCCCTGCTCACCCAACACTCCAAAGCCATGCGCATCATCCACCAACAACCACGCATCATATTGCTCACACAACGACAATAATTCCGACAATGGCGCGATGTCGCCATCCATGCTGAATACCGCGTCAGTGATGATGAGTTTTCTACCGCACGTCGTTTTCACCAACAACTCAGCCAACTGCTCCATATCGCCATGACGATAGCGTTTCACTTGCGCACGCGACAACAGCATTGCATCGTTCAATGACGCATGATTCAACTTGTCTGCAAACACCGTATCCGCCTTGCCTACCAAGGCTTGCACCACGCCAAGATTCGCCATGTAACCCGTCGAAAACAGCAGCGCTGCAGGCTTGCGCACAAAGTTGGCGAGTTGCTGCTCAAGCTGGTGATGTGGTGTGAAATGTCCGCTCACCAGATGCGCCGCCCCCGCCCCCACGCCCCATTGCTGCGCACCTCGTTGCAGCGCGGCGATGAGTTGAGGATGGTTGGCAAGACCAAGGTAATCGTTGCTACAAAAAGCCAGATAGGGTTTGTCGTCAACCACAATGTGTGGCGATTGCGGCGTATCTAAAGTGCGGCGAGTACGCAATAAGCCAAGTGCGGCACGCTCGTCGAGTTCATTTTGTAATTGTGCAAAAGACATATCATCGTAGGATGGGTTGAACGCAGTGATACCCATCATTGGGCTCGGTGGGTTGCGCTACGCTTAACCCACCCTACATATCGTTTAATGTTTATCGGCAAACGGATACATACCCAACTTATCCAGCAACGCTCTATCACGCTCTGCTTCTGGATTGCCCGTAGTAAGCAGTTGTTCGCCATAGAAAATCGAATTCGCGCCCGCCAGGAAACATAAGGCTTGCACGGCATCGCTCATTTGTTGACGACCCGCAGACAAGCGCACGCGCGCGGTGGGCATCGTGATGCGTGCAACGGCGATGGTACGCACAAAATCCAACGGATCGAGATCAGGTGTATCCGCTAAGGGCGTTCCTTCGACCTTAACCAGATTGTTGATTGGAACACTTTCTGGGTAGGGTTCCATGTTGGCAAGCTGCGCGACCAAGCCTGCGCGCTGGGTAAGATTCTCACCCATTCCGACGATTCCGCCACTGCACACATGCATACCCGCATTGCGCACCCGCTCGAGTGTATCAAGACGATCTTGATAATCTCGGGTGCTGATAATGTCACCATAAAATTCCGGCGAGGTATCCAGATTGTGATTGTAGTAATCAAGACCAGCGGCTTGCAATTGCGCGGTCTGTGCATCATTTAACATCCCCAAAGTGGCGCAAGTTTCCATGCCTAAGCTGCGCACGGCTTTGACCATTTCTACTACTGCCTCCATGTCCCCGTCCGAAGGTTCACGCCATGCCGCACCCATACAGAAGCGATTCGCACCATTGTCCTGTGCAGCTTTAGCTGCCTTTATTACCTCACTCACTTCCAACATCTTGCGATTTTCTACGCCCGTATTATGAAAAGCCGATTGTGGGCAATAGCCGCAATCCTCAGAACACCCCCCAGTTTTAATCGATAACAGAGTAGAAAGCTGCACAGCATTCGGATCGAAATGTTCACGATGCACTTGCTGTGCGCGATACAAAAGATCAGCGAAAGGCAGATTAAATAAGCCTTCCACGTCAGGCACGCTCCAACGTTGCGGCGCTTCATTACGTTTAACGGGGCGGAAAAATTCGATGACTTGTGTGTTCATGGCTTTATGAAATGGATATGATTCGGTAGCCGAATCATCGTTGAAAGGGTGAAGGATTGTCAATTTTACACCGCGCTTTTTTGAACATACGCTCAAATATTGAACGCATCCTCCCTGCGCAGCCTTGTGTGTTGTGCAGCCAGATGAGCCGCTCAGGCTTATGGTGCAGGGCTTGCGACGCATCACTGCCTTATCTAAACGAGCCGCATTGCTCAATCTGTGCGCTGCCCACTTTACAAGGTGAGGTATGCGGACGTTGCTTGTCACACCCGCCGATTTTTACTCACACCGAAGTGGTATTTGGCTATGCCTTTCCGCTCGACAAACTCATACAAGCGATGAAATACAACGAGCAACTCGCACTCGCTAATGCCTTTGCTAAAAAATTAGCACAACGCATAGAAAAAAATAATTTGCCCGATTTCATTATCCCCATGCCGCTACACCCCGCCAGATTAAAGGAGCGTGGCTTTAATCAATCGCTGCTCTTGGCTACAAAAGTTGCGAGAGAGTTAAATATAAAGCTTCTGCCGAATGCCTGCCAGCGCGTGCGCAATACGCCTTCTCAATCTTCGTTGAAATGGAAAGAACGTGATAAAAATGTGCGCGATGCGTTTCGCTGCGAGATTGATCTCACGGGCAAACGGGTAGCACTAGTAGATGATGTGATGACTACAGGAGCGAGTTTGAATGCGCTAGCTAGGGTGATAAAAAAGGCAGGGGCAACTGAAATCAGCGCATGGGTGATAGCCCGAACTTTGCCTCATAACCGTCCCTAAGTGTTTTGAGCTAGGTTCGATTTAGTGGAGGGGCAAGTGTGACAATTATGTATGCTGCATTTTTGATTTTATTTGCCACAAATTTTCCGCAGTGAAGGGGGGAAAGTAATGGCGAATTCAGGAATGAAGTGCAATTTTGAATAACTCTGTGTTCATTGATGCAAAATTGACTACGGCATTACTGGATCGACTGACGCATCATTGCCACATCATCGAAACTGGCAATGCGTCGTTCCGCTTCAAGCAAAGTAGCGAATTAGCCAAGGAGCGCATCAGGTCACGCGAGAAAGTGAAACGTTCAACTACAACAGAGGAGGTGGAGCCGTTCTAAAGCAGACAGGCCGACAGTCTAAACGACAGTCGGCCTGCGTCCTTCAAACAATTAAGGAGGTATAAAACCAATCACAGTCTGGTCGCCGCGTAGTACGCTACGCAATCCGTTGCCTGGTCAGAATTCAATCGGTACAGCTGGTCACATTTCTTTCGGCATCAACATTCCCTTTGGTACTTGCGAACCGCACTGCTTGGTTCTTGTAACCACTTCTTGATGGTGTTGCGAGCTATGCCGGTCTTGCGGGCTATCTCCCGTATCGGCATGTCGTCCCGAAAATGCCATCGTCTGATGCTGCTTAATATCGCCACGTTGATCACTCCTGTTACTCCTGCTCAAATATTGAGCAGGGAAGTTTTACACGTGGGTCAAATTCGGACGCAATTTACTGCCTGAAGGGGAGCAATTCAACACTATTGAAGCCACACCGAAAAAAGGTACACACGATCACTTCCGACAACGGCAAGGAGTTTGCCGAACATGAAGAGATCGCAAGCAGGCTGAAGGCAGATTTCTACTTTGCCCACCCTTACTCTTCATGGGAGCGAGGAACGAACGAGAACACGAATGGTTGATACGGCAGTATTTCCCAAAGAACCGCGATTTCACAACGATCACACAACAGGAAATAAATATGGCAATGGAGAGATTGAACAACCGACCCAGAAAACGACTTGGATTCCTGACACCCAATCAGGTATTCTTCAAGTCAGGCGTTGCACTTCAAATTTGAACTCGCGAATTTTAATAATCATATTATTAGACTAAATAATAAGGGACAGTCGTTTACGAAAATTCTGATTTTATTTGCCACAGTGAAGGGGTAAAAAGTAATCAAAATTGAGCAAAATAAAACAAGGGAAAACTAACAAAAAGCCCCGTATCTTATTGATTGCGGAGCTTAAATTTGGTGGCTTGTCGGATTCGAACTGACGACCTACCGCTTACAAGTCCGCGAAATTAAGCATTTTCCAGTATTGATTGTCATTCAAAAAATTCACCCAAACCCCGTAAAAGCCCGCCTTTACTGATATTTGCTCTTTTATTTGTGTTGATAAGTATTCCGCGTTATTGCTATAATCTGCCTACACAGTGCCTACACGGAAAGGCGGACACCATGAAACGGGAAAACTTCACTGCCGAACGGGTTGCAGGGTTCAAGTGCCAGACAGGCAAAAAACAGAGCATCTATTGGGACGGAAAAACGCCCGGACTAGGATTGCGCGTTACCGCTGCCGGTTCCAAAGCATTCATATTTGAAACACGCCTAAACGGGCAAACTATCCGCATGACGATAGGCGACCCGCGAAATTGGAAAATAGGGGGCGCACAGGCCGAAGCATCACGACTCAAGGTAATGACTGACCAAGGCATAGACCCGCGCCAAGTGATAGCCGATGCAATCGCCGCCAAGGAAGCCAAGGCCGCCGCACAACGTGAACAGGAAGCCCGTGAAACGGTGACGGTTGCTGATGCGTGGAAAGACTATGTAACCGAACGTAGTGCCGCCAAGATTGACGGGAAGCCTGTATGGGGTGATCGACACAAAGCACACCACGCCTATTTTGTGCAAGCTGGTGGAATAAAGCGCAAACGTGGAACGCGCCCCGGCGAATCGAAAAAGACGCGCCCCGGCGTATTGGTTCCGCTGATGACAATGCGCCTTGCTGACATTGATGCAAAAACTATTGCCGCATGGTTAGACAAGGAAACCAAGCAAGCCCCCACCACTGCCGCCCAAGCCTTCCGCGCCCTTCGTGCATTCCTGACGTGGTGCGCCAAGCATGAGGCATACAGTGCCGCCGTTCAAGCTGGCGCGTGTCAGTCCGATGACGTGAAAAATAGAGTGCCTTCACCAAAAACAAAAAAGGATGACAGCCTACGCCGGGCGCAAATCAAGCCGTGGTTTGAAGCCGTGCAGAAAATTGGCAATCTTGTTATTTCCGCATACCTGCAAGGCTTGTTACTAACTGGAGCAAGGCGCAACGAACTGGCCGCCCTTCGCTGGGCTGATGTGGGTTTTCAGTGGAAGAGTTTAACTATCCGCGACAAGGTGGAAGGGGAGCGCACCATTCCGTTGACCCCTTATCTGGAGCATTTAATATCCGCCCTACCGCGCCGCAATGAGTTTGTTTTCAGTAGCCCGACTGCCGCATCTGGAAGGATTGAAGAGCCGCGCATTCAACACGTCAAGGCACTGGCCGCCGCCGCACTTCCTGCGCTTTCCCTGCATGGTTTACGCCGTTCCTTTGGCACGTTGTCGGAATGGGTGGAAGTCCCTGCCGGTATTGTTGCGCAAATTATGGGGCACAAGCCAAGCGCAATCGCTGAAAAGCATTACATACAGCGGGAACTCGACTTGCTGCATAAGTGGCACGTCAAAATTGAAGCGTGGATATTGAACGAAGCCGGGATTAAGT
>JBEBKA010000019.1:0-38966 GCA_040079595.1 Gallionella sp. | reverse complement strand
GTATCGCGCCGAGGGCAAAGTAAAATTGTTTGAAGGTTGCGACGGTTATGCCAACGGCGGACAACTACGCGATTTTGTCTCAATAGAAGACGTGGTCAAAGTGAACATGTTTTTCCTCGACAATCCGAATAAATCCGGCATCTTCAATCTCGGCACAGGGCAAGCGCAAAGCTTTAACGACGTGGCAGTGGCGACCATCAATACCTTACGTGCTGCTGAAAATAAACCCGTGTTGAGCCTGGCTGAATTGCATCAACAAGGCATACTCAACTACATCCCGTTTCCTGAAGCACTCAAAGGCAAGTACCAGAGCTACACCCAAGCGGACATCGGTGCACTGCGTGGGAGTGGTTATGCTGAACCTTTCCTCACCGTTGAGCAAGGTACGGCAAGGTATGTGGAGCAGATGCTTAAGTTGTCGTGATTGCTCTGTGCTCTTACGACCAATTTGAAGTTCTCAAAAGTGCCACTAGCTGCCGTTCGCGTTCCTTCCCCAAGGGAGACGTTATATTCCTGTCCGTACTATTATGCATATGAGGAACAATAAATCGGGTGGACTTCAATGAATCAATTACTTATCGAAAATATGCATTCCACACTATTATCAATAGTACAGACTGGTGGGTCTGTCTAATAACTGTTAGGCAAACGAAGCATGGATCTCGAATCAAAAATTACTTGTCCTTACTGTAACGGCGAAGGGCATCATGAGCATAGAACCTGTGCTAAATGCTTCGGCACAGGAGAGTTCGTTAAGAGGCCAACCCAGCCGGGCAATCCGGACCGCTTCAGTTTGTTAAAGCTCCTGCTCATCTGGGCTGCGTTTTTTATAACAGTTCTTCTTGGTGTTTACGTGCTGATATTTCTAGACGATTTGGGAATAAAGGATGTCGTTGTAACAGCATCTCTAAGCGGAGTCGCTTGGGTTTTGATTTTGAGAGGTCTTCTGGAGCTTTACCGTAACAGTCAAAAGCCCTCTTCAGATAGGATGACCATGTTCAATCTCCAGTCATCAAGGCTTGAGAACGTTGTCAGCGTCGTGTTTATCTTGTTGATTGCGAGTCAACTCATTTACTTCGCGCTACTTCCAATTCTCAGGCTGTTAGGATGAATCCATTTTGCTAGAGAAAATTAGGGTCAGACTCGAATTGGCGTTTCGGCCTATTGACGTGAGAGGATGAGGCGGTATACGAGCCACAAAGTCACGCGAGGGCATCCCAACCTTCCTCGCCCGTGGCCTCTCGCCCCGAATGTGCGATTGACGCCTGGCCTCAAAACCTTACAATCCCCATAGGTTCCGCTCTCCGAAGGTTCAGTCCAACAAGGTTTATCTGCCGCCATTGCAAGTCGCGCGTTTAACGAGGTTGGGTGGGGCGGCAGATAAACGCTATTCGTTAGGTGGCAGATGCACTACGGACGTGGTTGGATATTGATCGAACAACACTTTCACTCTGGCACTCGGAGGCTTGTTTCCATTCTCCCTCCTCGGAAAAGGACTGCTGATGTTGCAGCCTATATTGGACAGGCATACGTTGATCGATATGCATCAATCCAAGAGAAGTTGTCCTACAAGAAGAATCGAGCCCTTCCAGCGTATGAAGTTTCAGGCAACCCATTCGATACTGTCATGCATTGTGGACACGAGCCATCCTTTGTATGTTTTTACGCACACAAAATTTCCCTCCGAGAAACGACCCTTGAGTTCGAATACCGAATTTGCGTAAACCGCGAAGACCCGATGAAGTCCGTTTTTGAAACTCGTCAGCAATCCATAGAGGTTGCGCTTTGACGCTGCCACCTAACCCTGCGGTCAACACGGACCTTGCGCGAAAAGCCGCGCAAGGCCGGTTACCCTCACGTTGAACGTCTGCTTTCCTGAATCGCGAAAGACCGCAATGTTTCGTTAGCTGAAGCTCACGATTAATGTGAGTAATTTTCAAGTGTGCTGGTTCTGCTCATTCGAGTCTCCAATAAATTGCAGATTGCAGCAAAATCATTTCTTTGGTAAATTGCTATCAATGATTACAAAAAGGAGTTTGCGGTGGCTACTAATCTTGTCGTTCGTAATGTGGAAGAGGATGTTGCGCTTGCATTGAAGCAGCTTGCCGCATCCCATGGTAGAAGCGCGGAAGCGGAACACCGTGAAATTTTGCGATCAGTGCTTCAGCGTCCCAAGCGTCGTTCGGTAGCGGAGGTTTTGTCGGGCATGCCTAATGTTGGCGTGGATGCGGACTTTAATTTCCGCAACGTCTAAAAAAGATGTTTCTGGTTGATACCAATGTCATTAGCGAGGCTCGCAAGGGTGCTAAGGCTAACCTTGGTGTTAAGAAATTTTTCAAAGAAACCGAAGCCGATGACCTTTATCTTTCCGCGCAAACACTAGGTGAAATACGTCGAGGGTTAGAGAATATACGCCATCGCGGCGACCTTCCGCAAACCAGGAAGCTAGAGAAATGGCTTGATCTTGTGGTGGCTGATTTTGCGGATAAAATTTTAACCTTCGACGAGGAATGCGCTCAAATATGGGGGCGGTTAATGTCACCGCACCCTGAACATGCAATAGATAAACAGATTGCCGCGATTGCGCTGATACATGATTTAACTGTGGTTACTCGCAACGTTGATGATTTTCGCGGCACAGGTGTGGCAATCAAAAATCCTTTCCTCTAAATAAAAAGTCAAACGCTGACTATCCTGAACAACTAAATAACGTCATGTACCCATCTATAGAAAATTTTGTCGGCAATACACCGCTGGTGCGGCTGAAGCGCATTCCGGGCAATACCGGCAATGTGTTGCTTGCCAAGCTGGAGGGAAATAATCCTGCGGGCTCGGTGAAAGACCGCCCGACGTTATCGATGATTATGCGTGCTGAGGCGCGGAGTAACATCAAGCCGAGTGATGATTTGAGTGACTCGTTTTAACAGCGCATACTCATCTTGAGTAGCGATAGTTTGGCTATCAGGATTATCTACATTTACTGAATTTATAGCACCAACCTCATGCACTGCGCACCGCTGTTGTGCGCTATATCATCATCCCCCTCCCGAACACCCATATAAATAGCCAATTTTAGCTTGGCTCGTTTATTGCGATGCTGTAGTGGTATCGCAAGGAGACAAGTTGAAGCGCATTTTAATTATTGATGATGTAAGAGATCGTGCCGCATGGTTGAAAGCCAGTCTTGAATTGGCCGAATACGATGTGGTCGGTGTGCTGACTTGGGAGCAAGTTGACGAACAATCAATACAAGCGGCATCTGCCGATGTGATTATCGTTGATGCCGATGCGCCTGGGCGCGATACCCTGGAACAAATTAGCCTGATGTCCACCACACTGGAAAAACCCGTGGTGGTGCTGGGTGCGCATAAAGATAGCCACAGCATCCGGCAAGCCATGCGCGCCGGGGTGAGTGCTTATGTGGCACATACCATTCAGGGTGAAGACTTGAGCGGCATCATCCAAGTGGCGGCGGCTCGGTTTGCTGAGCACAAGCGTTTGCGCGATGAACTCAAAGAAGCCAAAGGTCAACTGGTCGAGCGCAAATTGGTGGATAAGGCTAAAGCTATTTTGATGACAGACCACGGCTATGCCGAGCCTGAAGCATACAAGCGTATGCGCAATATAGCGATGAGCAAAGGCAGGCGCATGGCGGAAATCGCCGAGGCGATTATCTTGGCTAAAGAATTGAGTGTTTGAAAAATGGGAAATACTGTCCGACTAAGCGCAGCCACTTCTACTCCTGTTTACGAATGCAATGCGCGAAGTGCCGCTTCGGGTTCCTTATCGACAATCATCAACAATGCGGCGGCAGCTCCAGTGGGTTGGCGGCGGTGTTGTTCCCAGTTTCTGAGGGTTGCCACTTTTACGCCTATCAGTTGAGCGAACTCGTTCTGACTTAAGCCAATCTTGGCGCGCACAGATTGTGCATCGGGTGCGCTGATCTCAGTTACTCGCCCTAGCGCAAGTTCGCCACGGCGAATTGCCGCAGCTTCTTTCAAGCCTTGTTTGAGGGATTCAAAAAGTGTCTTGTCCATTTTTATAACTCCTTTACGATGTTGCGCAGAATCGCAGTTTCCTTGTCTGTTAGATTATCTTTGATGCTCTTAGGATAGGCCACGAGCATTAAAACTTGATTGTCTTCGGTAAATCACCCGTATGCCGCCACTCTTTCACGTTCCAGCTCGCTTCCAGCGCAGCTTGCGGATGCCGCCACCGTTCTTGATGAGGTCGCCAGCGTCTGGTCTTTTAGCTAACTCCGTTTGCAGCTTGGCGTATTCATCGTCGTCCAGCAGCTCTGCAATCAGGCGGGTGAATGTTGGAGTTTCGATAAAAATCATGGGCTGAATATACGCCATTGGCGTACTAAGTCAAGCCAACATAGGTGGCAGCCAAATTCATGCGAAAACTTCGAGTTTCAACGAGAATGCGCTTTGAGATACCAAGGCCACCAACAAGTCCAATACAAATTTCTCAGCCCCCATTCCACATCAACTCTCCCTGCGAGAATTTTTTGGCTTGATGCGGGAAATACGCCGATGGCGAGCATCACCACATTACCGACTGTCAAATAGATGATTAAAAAGCACACTACCGAGAAGTAAGACGACTCTTCAACATTTTCAATCCAAAATCCCCATTCGTGTCAAACCGCATCCAACACTTTCTACTAAAAGCGCACACATTTGTAACTGCACGCGCATTAAAAGAAATTGTTTGGTGCATACACCGAAATATATTTCCGCCAAAAAAATTGCTATCTGCATGATTCACAATCGATAAACGTTAAATTTATTTCTTGGCACGAGCATTGCTTTAGTAATAACCATCAACGAGCCAACGGCGGTTCGGAGTAATTGAATCAAAGACAAAGGTGTCTTGCTGCGTAACCACGCAGCAGACACCTTTTTTATTGCGCGCTTTTGAATGACGAATTTTTATTAAAGGAGAGCAGGTAATGGAAAACCAAAAATCTGAAATTGTGATCGCTGAAAAATCAGTTGCCGTGGAGCTTGCCGCTCCCGAACAAAATAGCCGGAGGGATTTTATGAAACAAACAGGCTCAATACTCGGCATGGCAGGAATCATGTCTATGGTGCCGATGGGCACGCGCGCTGCGGCTTGGGCGGGTGGCTCTGATGCGCCGGAACTCAAGGAAGTCAAAGTGGGTTTTATTCCGCTGACTGATTGCGCCTCGGTGGTAATTGCTTCGGTGATGAAGTTCGACGAGAAATATGGCATCAAGATCATCCCCTCAAAGGAAGCGTCATGGGCAGGCGTGCGAGACAAAGTAGTGAACGGCGAACTACATGCCGCGCATGTTTTGTATGGTCTTGTGTATGGCGTGCATCTCGGTATTGGCGGGCAGAAGAAGGATATGGCCGTGCTGATGACGCTGAACAATAACGGTCAAGCGATTACGCTTTCAAATCAGCTTAAAGACAAAGGCGTGACCAATGGCGCAGCGTTGAAAAAGTTGGTGGATATTGAGAAGCGTGACTACACCTTCGCGCAGACCTTCCCGACTGGCACTCACGCCATGTGGCTTTACTACTGGATGGCGAGCCATGGCATCAATCCATTAAGCGATGTTAAGACCATCACTATTCCCCCACCACAAATGGTAGCCAATATGCGTGTCGGCAACATGGATGGATTCTGTGTGGGCGAGCCCTGGAACAATCGCGCGATCTACGACAAAATCGGTTTTACCGTCGCAACAACGCAGGATATTTGGAAAGACCATCCGGAAAAAGTGTTGGGTTGTACCGCCGAGTTTGTGCAGAAATATCCCAACACGGCGCGCGCCTTGATGATGGCTGTGCTGGAGGCATCCAAGTATATCGACGACATGGCGAACCGCCGCAAAGTGGCCGAGATCATCGCCGACAAATCCTATGTGAACTGCCCGGTTGAGGTAATCGACCAACGTCTGGAAGGCAAATACGAAGACGGTCTGGGCAAAAAGTGGGACGACCCGAATTACATGAAGTTCTGCAATGACGGCGCGGTGAATTTCCCCTATCTGTCGGACGGCATGTGGTTTATGACACAGCACAAACGCTGGGGCTTGCTCAAAACTGATCCGGATTACTTGGGTGTCGCCAAGCAGATCAATCAGATCGAGTTGTACAAACAGGCGGCATCGCAGGTCAAAGTGTCGATACCAAAAGATGCGATGCGCAGTTCAAAACTCATGGATGGCACGGTATGGGATGGCAAAGATCCGAAGAAATATGCCGCCAGCTTTAAGGTACATGCGTGATGAAATTCAGAAAGTATTTTGCCGATAACCTGCTTCCTCCCCTGCTGGGGTTGGGGCTGTTTATCCTGCTTTGGTCTATGTTGGCGCAGGGTAATGAAACACTACCAGGCCCAATCAAAACTTGGGATTCTGCGGTGGCCTTGTTCAGCGACCCGTTCTATCAGAAGACTCCGAACGATCAGGGTATCGGCTGGAACATTTTGAATTCACTCGGACGGGTCGGGGTTGGTTTTGGCTTGGCTGCGTTAATCGGCATCCCACTCGGATTCATGATTGGGCGTTTTGATTTTCTCAACAAAATGACTGCGCCTATCGTGAGTATGCTCAGGCCGGTATCACCACTGGCTTGGCTACCCATTGGTTTGCTGGTATTCAAAGCGGCTAATCCCGCAGCGATTTGGGTGATCTTCATCTCCAGTATCTGGCCGATGATTATCAACACCGCAATGGGTGTGCGCCAGTTACCGCAGGATTATTTGAATGTGGCGCGTGTGCTTAATCTGTCCGAATGGAAAGTGTTCACCAAAATTTTATTTCCGGCAACGCTGCCTTACATGTTGACAGGCATACGCTTGGCAATAGGCACGGCATGGCTGGTGATAGTCGCGGCGGAGATGCTCACAGGCGGCGTGGGGATTGGCTTTTGGGTGTGGGATGAATGGAACAACCTGAACGTCGAGCACATCATCATCGCCATTTTTGTTGTCGGTATCGTCGGTTTGTTGCTGGAAATGATATTGATCCAGTTAGCCAAACGCTTCAAGTATTGATCGGATACGCCATGAAAATAATTGAACCCATGATTGCCGTGAAGAAGTACGTGCAAATAGAAAATGTGCAAATGTCTTTTGCCACCAAGCAGGGTGCGTTTGTTGCGCTTAAAGACATTGACTTGAAAATTGATCGCGGTGAGTTCATTACGCTGATTGGGCACTCCGGTTGTGGCAAATCTACTTTGCTCAATCTAATTGCCGGACTGCTGATGCCGACTGACGGAATCATGCTCTGTGCGGATCGTGAAATTGCCGGGCCTGGGCCGGATCGTGGTGTGGTGTTTCAGAACCATTCGCTGCTGCCCTGGTTAACTTGTTTTGACAATGTTCATTTGGCGGTTGAGCGAGTGTTCGGCGCAACAGAAAGCAGCGCGCAGCTCAAGCAACGCACCAGCGAGGCACTGGCACTGGTGCATCTGACCCACGCTGAACACAAATATCCGCATGAAATTTCCGGCGGCATGAAGCAGCGTGTGGGTATTGCGCGCGCCTTATCCATGCAACCGAAAGTGTTGTTGATGGATGAACCGTTTGGCGCACTGGATGCGTTGACTCGTGCGCACTTGCAGGACGAGTTAATGAAGATCGTCGCGGCAACCAACAGCACGGTAGTGATGGTGACGCATGATGTGGACGAAGCCGTGCTGCTGTCGGATCGCATCGTGATGATGACCAACGGCCCGGCCGCGACTATCGGTGAAATTTTGACGGTGGATTTACCCAAGCCGCGCAACCGTTTGGCATTGGCAAACGATGTTCATTACCACCAACTGCGCGGAGCAGTGTTGGAGTTTTTGTATCAGAAGCAGGCTAAACAGGCCGCTTAACCTTCTCAAATTTACTCAAGGAGCAATCGCAATGAAACAAAGAATTAAAAAATCCACACAGCAATCTTTAGTGTCTATTGCCTTGCTGGCAAGCAGCGCGGCAGCCCATGCGGCGGAAGATATTGCCGAAGCATTGGCGGGTGGAAAAACCACCACCAATGTGCAACTTCGTTATGAGAATGTCACCAATCCTGGCAATGCTGCACCCAAAAAAGCCGAGGCGATGACCGCGCGTTTGCGTCTGGGTTATGAAACGGGAACATTCAACGGTCTCAGTGCAATGGTTGAAGCGGAGTCAGTGAAAGAGTTTGGCTATAACAATTACGACAGCAAGGGCGCAGGTCAAACTGCGAATGGTTATGCTGTGGTGGCAGATCCTGAAGCGACCGAAATCAATCAGGCGTATCTAAACTACAGTTCTGTTCCTGCCTCCATGAGTGTGAAGTGGGGACGGCAGCGCATCATCCTCGATAACGCACGCTTCATCGGTAACGTGGGATGGCGGCAGAACGAGCAAACTTTTGATGCGCTAACTGTGGTGAACGCATCACTACCCGACACGAAAATCACGGCAGGGTACATCACCAATGTGAATCGCATTTTTAGTGACAATGCCGCTGCTGGCAATGGCGGTGTGTTGGCTACTACTGGGTTTGCGGGCAATCACAAGATGCGTTCTCCCATTATGAACGTGAGCTACAAGGGTTTTGATTTCGCTGAACTGGTGGGTTATGGCTACCTGTTGAATTACGATCCTTCTACTGCATTTACAGCCAACTCGGCAGATACCTATGGTCTTAGGCTGAACGGAAAAACGGCTGTTGATGAAAACAAGCTGTTGTACACAGCCGAATTTGCGCGCCAGTTCCACGGCAGTAATAACCCAACCAAGTATCAGGCCAACTACATTTTTCTGGAAGGTGGCATCGATATGAACAGTGCTATCTTCAAGCTGGGTTATGAAGTGATGGGCGCGGATAGTAGTGCGATTACTAAGGCTAGTGGCGCGGCTACGACTAAATCATTCTCCACCCCCTTGGCAACGCTGCACGCCTTCGATGGCTGGGCTGACTTATTTTTGGTCACGCCTACGCAAGGACTGAAAGATATTTATGTGTCGGCAAACACCGCCTTAGCTGGCATCAAATTGGGTGCGGTTTATCACGAATTCAGCGCGGATAAATCGACTGCAACAATAGGAAAATACGGTTCGGAATGGGATGTTGTCGCCACCAAGGCCATCAATAAAACCTACACCATCGGTACGAAATACGCGACCTACCTGACAAAAAATACCGCTATCGCCGCGAACACCGACAAATTTTGGCTGTGGGGCGAAGTTAAGTTTTAATGCAGATTGTTCGTTAAAACCCACTTCAAGCAAAGGTTGAGGGAAGCCGCGCGCCCTGCACTCGTAACCCCATAACGTTTTCCATTTCATTGTAGGAGCGAGCAAGCTCGCTCCTACAATCCGCTCTCAGTCCAATGAATAATCTTGGCTAAGTTGATGTATGATGCGTGATGTTTGATGCATTTATTCTGAGGGCATGAAAATGAGAACAACTTTATCCATTGATGACGATGTGCTGACAGCAGCCAAAAGCCTCGCATCCTTGCAGCACAAAAGTGTCGGCGAGGTTATTTCTGAGCTTACGCGGCAAGCACTCCAACCCAGTCTATCGAATCGCAAAGCACGTAACGGTGTACCGTTGCTATTGGTAGGTTCGAGGACTTCTATTGTCACACCTAAGCTTGTAAATCAGCTACGCGACGAGTTGCCGTAATGACTTATCTGCTTGATGTGAACGTGTTGATCGCACTGATTGATCCCGCGCATATTCAGCACGATGCCGCACACGATTGGTTTGCGGCATACGGCAAGAAGGCGTGGGCTACTTGCCCGCTAACCCAAAATGGTGTGGTGCGTATTGTGGGACATGCTCGCTATCCCAATTCGCCCGGCACGCCAGCGGCAGTGGCACAATTGATGACGAGCTTGTGTGCGCTGTCGGGTCATGTGTTCTGGCCAGACGACATTAGTTTGTTCGACAACAAGAAGGTGAATCCAACACGCTTACTAAGTTCAGCTCAGGTGACAGACAGCTATCTGCTGGCGTTAGCCTGCGTTCACGGCGGCAAGTTGGCAACCTTTGATCGCCGCTTAATTACGGATGCAGTACACGGCGGCGCAAAAGGGTTGCACCTGATTACTTAGTTTGAATCGATCAGCCTTACGATGGCACCCGTTGCAATTTGATGTGATGCAGATCAAGTATCTTGGCTCGAATCGGGAAGACCTTTGCCAGCGTCTCCTCAGCTATGCAGATTCAGCGTGCAGCTTCACACCCAAGGCGCGAATCACTTTCATCACTGTGCCGAATTCTGGATTGCCATCGGCAGATAATGCGCGGTAAAGTCCCTCACGCGAAATGCCTGTATCGTGAGCTAGCTGCGTCATGCCACGCGCTCTGGCGATTGAACCCAATCCGCGACGAACCAAGCTGCCATCGCCAGGGTCTTCTTCCAAACAAATATCGAGATATTGCACCATCTCCTGCTCCGTTTTAAGGTCGTCCGCCGCATCCCAACGGGTAAATTTTTCAGCCATGATTACTCCTTCCATTCTTTAGAAATTGCAATTGCCCGAACAATGTCCGCCTGCTGTGTGCGCTTGTCACCACCTGCAAGTAGCACAATCACCAGCGGACCACTACGCATAAAATACAAACGGTAACCCGCCCCGTAATCGATACGCAACTCGCTAACCCTTTCGCCAACAAATTTAACATCTCCAAAGTTTCCGTCGCATACACGCTCAAGCCGTGTGTTGATTCGCAAAACGGCTTGTCGATCTTTGAGGCTCGTGCGCCAGATACGGAAAGTTTCACTTTGAATAATTTCGAACATGGCTGATTGTTACCCATGGATTACACAATGTCAACGGGAGAGCGTGACACAAAAACGTGCGACTCAGCGCGTGTGCATCAAAGAATTTTTACCCATGCCGAACACGACCAGTGAAATCGCAAAAGGAGTAAATGAAATAGTTCCCCTAGCTAAAGCCGTGTTTTGTCTTCGACCGCATAAACGCAGTTGCTGACCGTTTGAAAGCAAACATACCGTTGCGCAACCTTAACTTATGCCTATAATGTATACACATCAACATATATCCATAAGGAGCAACCATGAACCTGCATATAGCCAAATGGGGCAATAGTCTGGCGGTACGCATACCGATGGAATACATTCGCCGCACGGGATTAAAAGAGGGCGACACCGTCCAGGCCAAGTTGACCGCTGACGGCACAATGACCATCCGTGCGGAACATTGGGATCGCAAAGCATTCTCCACCGAGCTTGCTCAAACACGGCAAAGCATGAAGATGGGGACATCCGTGATGGATGAATTGCGCAGCGGAGCGCGCTACTAATGATTTGCTACGTAGACACCAGCGTATTGGTGGCACTCTGCGTGAACGAGCCAAAAAGCGAAGACGTGTCACGCTGGTACGGCAAAAGCAAAGACCAGCTCGTTTCATCGGTATGGTGCGTCACCGAATTTGCCAGCGCGTTGGGGATCAAACAACGCACCAAACAAATCACGATGGAGCAAGCCCAAGTCGCGTGGCAAAATTTCCAACGCTTATGCGCCAATGATCTGACGCTGCTAGCGCCTGACGCGGAGATATTTCACCAAGCCGCGTTGTTAACCTTGGATGCCACAACAGGTTTGCGTGCGGGGGATGCGTTGCATCTAGCCAGCGCGCAACAAGCGAATGCAAAACGCATGGCAACACTGGATGAGTTACTTGCACGCAATGCCAAACAACGAAAAATCAAAATCGTGGTGTTTTAACTGTGGCTAAATTATTCGGCTTAGCTGGCGTGTGACGGGATGGGAAACTATTCCGAACCTGCCCCGTTAAGTCTGCTCAGATCAGGGATCTGCCAGTCTATCTCCGCTTCCCCCGTCTTGCGCAATGCTGCATTGATCTTCGAGAAAGGACGGCTGCCAAAAAAGCCGCGATGTGCCGACAGCGGCGAAGGGTGAGGCGATTCGATCACGGTATGGCGGCGGGTATCAATCAACGCCAATTTCTTGCGCGCATTCGCACCCCATAACACGAACACCACAGGCTCGGTCTTGGCGTTCACCGCCGCGATCACAGCATCGGTAAACGTCTCCCAACCCTTGCCCTGATGCGAATTGGCCAGATGCGCCTGCACTGTCAGCACCGTGTTGAGCAACAGCACGCCCTGTTCCGCCCAATGCGTGAGATAGCCGTTGTTCGGCATCTTGCAGCCGAGGTCGCTGCGTAATTCCTTAAAGATATTCTGCAGCGAAGGCGGGATGGCGACGCCCGGACGCACCGAGAAACACAAACCATGCGCCTGTCCGTCATCGTGATAGGGGTCTTGTCCCAGTATCAGCACCTTCACCTGTTCGATAGGCGTGAGATGCAATGCTGCGAAAACTTCTGCATCCGATGGAAACACCGTGACCTGCTGACGCTGCTCTGCGACGAAACGCAGCAAGTCCTTGAAATAAGGTTTGCGGGTTTCCTCTAACAGGATGGGACGCCAGGTGGTTTGCATAGTGAGTCTTTTAACTGAGCAGTATTTTTTCGTGATGGTGCTTAAGTGGGTGTGTTCAGTTTTCGATAGTGGAGTGCGTCTGAAAATTCCGAGTCTGAGCATATTGAGGCGTAGTCAAATGCGAAGCTGACCCCCGATAATTGGGCGGGATTTTTTCAGGATGATGACTGTGGAAAATTATTTTGAACTTGACCCCTTTTGACCCTTTTATTCTCGAAAATTAGCGCGCAAGCGAATAGCCAATCTACGAATTGATCCGAAATCTGCTGACGAATACATGTTCGGTATTGCAACTCCACCATCCGGCAATTCAAAAGGAATCATTTTTTGATGATTTTTGGGTGTTGAATATCGTCCAGCCCAGAGCAAGAAAAATTCAAGCCGTTCGCACAGTGCTATTTCCCAAATACTCAATGGAACACCACCCATCTCTGCTATGTCTTTAAGATGGTGAGTCCAAAGTCGCCCAATTATTTTCTTATCCTTTGACTGAACAGCCTTTAGGATAGAAGGCTCACTTAGTGCTATTCCCTTTAATAAAACTTCAATAGCCAACGCTCCGAGCATCATCGCATGATGTCCAATTTCTGGCGGATATAATTGATGTTCATAACTAGCTAGTTCATTTTTAGTTTTTCCTGCTAGGTGTTCTTCGGCACGCTTGATACGCTCGTGTAGATCGCGTTCAGACTGTTGTGAAATAATATCGAACGAACGCATTAGCGAGTCGGCATCGTGTGCCCATACAAGTGGATTAACTTGTAAAAAGTCGAATTGCTCCCTCCAGCAATCTTCGATCATTTTGATCGGATGTCATCTACGGATAAGCAAGTGGTGCTTTTTACTCGATTACCAAACCAAGTTACTTCGCACTTGCTAACATGACCAAGAACAGTCAATGGACAGCCGTAATATCCGCAAATTCCATTACGGGCTTCCAATAGTTTTTTTCGCGTCACGCGTGGAGCATCCTCAGTGAGGAGAAACAATCTATGGGTGTTCGGCATCATCGCAGCTACGGACGTTTCTGCAAGCGTTTCAATTTCGTCTGTCACTTTATAAAAACCAGTGATAGACAGTTTTCTCCCAAGCTTCATTTTTTTAGCATCAAGTTGAAAGTCTGTGAATGAAATTTGTTTGTAACCACGAGCCTCATCCTCTAAGGTGCGCAGATTTTTTTGGGCATCGGAAGATCCCTGATCAGCCGCTTTGCGATACCAAGTTACAGCTTGGCTATAGTCTTGTAGAACACCTTGACCATTTGCATACATGTTACCCAAATGTAATTGAGCACGCATATTTCCCTGATCAGCTGCCTTTCTGTACCACACCAATGCTTGTGCATAGTCTTGCGATACACCCTTGCCAATGCCATACAGAACACCCAAATTATTTTGGGCATTTGCATAACCTTGCTCAGCTGCCTTTCTGTACCACACAGAAGCCTGTGCGTAGTCTTGCGGGACACCATCGCCATTGTGATACAGAATGCCCAAGTTATTTTGAGCCGCTGCGTAACCTTGCTCAGCCGCCTTTCTATACCACATAGAAGCTTGTGCGTAGTTTTGCGGGACACCCTCACCATTGTCATACAGAACGCCCAAGTTCTTTTGGGCAGCTGCGTAACCTTGCTCAGCCGCCTTTCTGTACCACTCAGAAGCTTGCGCGTGGTCTTGCGGGACACCCTCGCCATTGTGATACATCACGCCTAATAAATTTTGAGCAGCCACATTTTCTTGTTCAGCCAATGGCTGAATTTCTCGCCATGCGGCATCATAGTCACCCTTGTCATAAGCTGTTATTGCTTCTTCAATCTCTGCCTCCCCTTGTGTAAAAGTTTGATTAGGCACTTTCAGCTGTTCTGGTAAAGAAGCAGACTGATTTTTGTTCAATTCAAGGTTATCTTTTGGGGTCTCCATAGCCTTACGAACCATATCAACAAATAGTCCCCCAAGCGTATCCGCATAAGCGGGTGTCGAAAGACTAATAATTAGTAGTGTCAGATTCATTAAGTTTTTACACATATAGCTTTCCTCGCGTTACAAATTATAAAGTTCAAGTCAAATTATTATCTGACGTATCTGAATTGGGCTAGGCTTCTAGAATTTTAAGGGGTCGACTTCAAATTGCCCTTTGGCGAAACTAGGCAGAGTTGTCTTCACTTTTGAAAATACTTGACCTGCGGCAAGCTGGTGAAATGTGCATCGCTGGTAATAAATGTGGCGCGGTGTTGGCGGGCGGTGGCATAGATAATCGCGTCCGCTGTTGCGAGCTTAAAATCGCGTGCGATGTCTGCGGCCAATAGTGCCAATGAAGTGTCGAGCGGGATCACTTTTGCGGTTCGGGTTGCCGCAATGGCGGATAAGGCGGTGGGATGGTCAATTTCCCGATACAGCCATTTGTAAAGTTCGTGCTGCACCAAGGTGGGGACAATCAGTGTGTCGGGTGAAGTTAAATAACGTGAATAACTTTTGGCAAGGGGAGTGTCTGTCATCCAATCAATCCAGCCACACGTATCTACCAAAAACATCAGGCGCGATCTTTCCGATCACGGTATTTCGCGGGGTTGGCTCCACGGGCGATACCGCGTAACTCCTTGATGGTGGTCTTGGGTACAAGTTGAATAACTGAACCCGTAGGTATCAATTCAAACTGTTGCCCGGGTTGAAGATGCATGGCTTCACGCAATGCCTTAGGCAGAGAAAGCTGAAATTTGCTGGATAAGGTAACTGTACTCATTTTACGAATCCTTGATCGATGACGATGTGCCAATTTACACATGGGTGGCTTGAAGAGCAAGGGGCGGTCAGGTAAATCTATTCACGGTTACGTAACAATTTTTATCAGTAGTCCGCGCACCAAAATCGCGCCACACCATTAAAAATGCACCAACTTGTTAGCGTGCAAGCTCTTACGCTGTACAAATGCGCCCCTTCTAATTTCATCTAATCCCTTTGTATTAAACCTTTCCAGTGCTATTGCGTTTTTTGGCATAGCTATTGCTGACTAACTTACGCATAGCGGGGTCAACGGAGATTCGGCATACAGTTAGTTAGACAAAGGTGTCTTGTTGCGTAATCACGCAACAGACACCTTTTTTATTTGGGCGAAAGTAATCTCGAATGACATGAGGAAATTTTTTAGATCACTGTTTGGGTTTTCACTCGAAAGCAGGGATGAAATTGAAATCATGTACTTTGGTCGCACCAGTGATTTTCTGATGATGACTTCTGAACGCATGGAAATTTCAGTTGGGGAATATACGCTTGAAATAATGTTGAATAGGTTGCGCAAACGTGGCGACAGATGGGCTTGCGAGCTTGATGAGAGCCATGTGATTTGCTCGGTTAATGGCAAGGCTGCGCTGTTGTCCGACAACCTGAAAGCTGGTGATGAGATAGGGATTTACTCAAAGAAGTCCGTGTTTGAGATGTGAGCATGTAGTTTAGGGAAACGCTGATTAAGTCCCGCCGTTCGTGGTGAGCTTGTCGAACCATGAGTGGCTGGCCTTGCAATTTAATGAGTTAAATCACTCTCCCTTCGACAGACTCAGGGCGAACGGACTTAATCAGTGTTTACTTAGATTGAAGACGCAAAACAGATGGGCAGTAAAAGTTTAATGATAGGAGTACAAGATGGCAAAAAATATAATGCGATTAGTCGTGATCGGCAACGGCATGGCGGGTATTCGCACACTGGAGGAGTTGCTCAAGATGTCGCATGAGGAATTCGACATCACGGTATTCGGTGCGGAGCAGCAGCCCAATTACAACCGTATTCTGCTGTCGCCCGTGTTGTCTGGCGAAATGTCGTTTCAAGACACTGTGTTGAATGATTGGAGTTGGTATAAAGAAAACAACATCACGCTACATACCGGAAAGTTGGTCACAAAAATTGATCGGCAGCGTTGTGTTGTAGAAACCGACGATGGCTTGTCCGTGTCTTATGACCGCTTGTTGATTGCTACAGGTTCCAACCCGATTGTATTGCCTGTGCCCGGTGCAAGTTTGCCGGGAGTGATTGCCTACCGCAGTATCGATGATGTAGAAAAAATGCTCGCGCTTGCCCAAGATAAAAATAAGACGGGCAAGCGTGCCGTCGTCATGGGTGGCGGATTACTTGGGCTGGAAGCCGCCAATGGCTTGTCTTTGCAAGGCATGGAAGTGTCGGTGGTGCATCTGTGCGAATGGCTGATGGAGCGTCAACTTGATAAAGCGGGGGGCGATCTACTCAAAAAAGCGTTGGAAAAACGCGGACTAAAGTTCTATCTAGCGCGTCAAACTGAATCGATACTGGGCGAAGATAAAGTGACAGGATTGCGTTTCAAGGATGGTGAAGAGATCGCCGCTGATCTGGTGGTGATGGCCGTCGGCATCCGCCCCAACATCGTGTTAGCCAAATCGGCGGGCATTCATTGCGAGCGTGGCATTGTGGTGAATGACACCATGCAAACTTACGACCCGAAAATTTATTCGGTGGGTGAGTGTGTACAACATCGCGGTCAAACTTACGGCCTGGTTGCGCCGTTATTTGAGCAAGCCAAAGTGGCGGCGAATCATCTGGCTGAATATGGTCGGATGCGCTACGAAGGTTCATCTGTATCGACCAAGCTCAAAGTGACTGGCATTGATTTGTTTTCAGCAGGAGATTTCAACCCCGGCCCAGAAGATGAAGAGTTGTTGCTGCAAGATGCGGCGCGAGGCGTGTATAAAAAGCTGGTGCTGCGCGACAATAAAATTCGCGGTGCAGTGATGTATGGCGACACGGTGGATGGTCCTTGGTATTTCCAAATGTTGCGCGATGGCACGGATGTGTCGGAAATGCGCGAACACATTTTGTTCGGACAATCACATCTGGGTGATGCGGGTCGCGGCGGTGCGGCCAGTGTGGCAAACATGGCGGACACGGCTGAAATATGCGGCTGCAACGGCGTGTGCAAAGGCGCGATAGTCAAAGCCATTGTGGATAAAAAATTATTCACTTTGGAAGAGGTGCGTGCGCACACCAAAGCATCAAGCTCGTGCGGATCGTGTACGGGATTGGTGGAATCTATTTTGGCGAATACCTTGGGTGGCGATTACTCGACCAAGACCAGCAAAAAATCCATCTGCGCTTGTACCGATGCCACGCATGAAGAAATTCGTGAGGCAATCATTCAGCGCAGCTTGAAAACCCTGCCTGAATTGATGCAAGCGTTGAATTGGAAAACGTCCGACGGTTGCGCGAAATGCAGACCCGCTTTGAATTATTATTTGCTGTCGGCATTGCCCGGAAAATATGATGATGATAGCCGCTCGCGTTTTATTAACGAGCGTGTCCATGCCAACATTCAAAAGGACGGGACGTATTCGGTGATCCCGCGTATATGGGGTGGTGTAACTTCGCCATCCGAGCTGCGCTCCATCGCCGATATTGCGGATAAATACCAAGTACCCACCGTGAAAATCACCGGTGGGCAGCGTATAGACCTGCTCGGTGTCACCAAAGAAAATCTACCCAAAATGTGGGGTGATTTAGTCGCGGCAGGCTTTGTGTCGGGACATGCGTACGGCAAATCACTGCGCACGGTGAAGACCTGTGTCGGTTCGGAATGGTGTCGCTTCGGCACGCAAGACTCAACGGGCTTGGGTATCAAAGTAGAAAAGATGACTTGGGGTTCGTGGACACCGCATAAATTCAAGATTGCCGTATCCGGTTGTCCGCGTAATTGCGCTGAAGCGACCATCAAAGATTTCGGCGTGGTGTGCGTTGATTCCGGTTATGAGATTCATGTCGGCGGCAATGGCGGGATCAAAGTGCGCGTCACTGATTTTCTGTGCAAAGTTTCAACAGAGGAAGAGGTGATGGAATATTGCGGGGCATTCATGCAGGTCTATCGTGAAGAGGCGCATTACCTGGATCGTACCGCACCGTGGATAGAGCGTGTCGGGCTGGCTTACGTCAAACAGCGTGTGGTTGAAGATGCGGCAGGTCGTGCCGAATTGTATGCACGCTTTTTGGAATCGCAACGCTATTCGCAGGATGATCCGTGGAAAGAACGTGCCGAGGGGAAAGATGCTCATGAATATGCGGCTCTCGCCACCATCGAATAAGGAAAATCAAATGAACTGGATACAAATTGGCAAGCTGAACGATATTCCGCGACAAGGTTCGCGCGTGGTGAATACTGCAACAGGTGAGATAGCCTTGTTCAGGAGTGTGGACGATCAGGTTTTCGCACTGAATAACCGCTGCCCGCACAAAGGTGGGCCGTTATCGGAAGGTATCGTGCATGGCAAGCGGGTGACGTGTCCGCTGCACAGCTGGCAGATTGATTTGGAAACCGGTACAGCGGTTGCTCCCGATGCGGGGTGTGCTCATCGTCATGAAGTAAGGGTTGCACATGGCGTACTGTTTCTTAATGTAGAGGCCGGAGTATGCAAAGCTTAAATGCGCCCGACGTTATTCACAGCACCTGCCCTTATTGCGGCGTGGGCTGCGGCGTAGAAGTAAGTGTTGGTGAAACGCTTAACTTGACGGGTGACAAGCAACATCCAGCCAATTTCGGACGGCTGTGTTCCAAAGGCGCAGCACTGGCCGACACGCTGGATCACGAGGGGCGTTTGTTATATCCGCAGGTTTTGGGTCAACGAGCTTCATGGGATGAGGCTTTGGATCACGTTGCCAACGGTTTCAAAAAAATCATCGCCGAGCATGGCGCGGATGCCGTGGCCTTTTATGTGTCAGGTCAAATTCTCACCGAAGACTATTACGTCGCCAACAAATTGATGAAAGGCTACATCGGCAGTGCCAACATCGACACCAACTCACGCCTGTGTATGTCCACCGCAGTGGCAGCACATAAGCGTGCCTTCGGCGCAGATGCCGTGCCAGTCTGTTATGAGGATATTGAAGCAGCCGACTTGGTGGTTATCGTGGGTTCAAACTATGCGTGGGCGCATCCGGTTTTATACCAGCGTTTAATGGCTGCAAAAAAAGCGCGACCCGACATGCAAATAGTCGTTGTTGATCCACGCCGCACCGCAACGTGTGACATGGCTGATCTGCACTTAGCCATTGCGCCTGGAGCGGACGCTTATTTGTTTAACGGCTTGCTGCATTACTTGCGTCGTGAAGATGCAATTAACCTGAGCTTTGTGGAAGCCCATGTGGAAGGTTTTGCTGCTGCGTTTGAAGCCGCACGTTCAGTCGTCTCGATTCCCAAAGTTGCGCAAGTTTGCGGTGTACCTGAATCGGAGGTCAGCGAATTTTTTCGTCTTTTTGCGCGCACCGAACGCACGGTGACAATCTTCTCGCAGGGTATCAATCAATCTTCCAGCGGCGTGGATAAAGCCAATGCGATTATCAATGTGCATCTGGCAACAGGGCGCATCGGCAAGTTGGGCATGGGGCCGTTTTCGGTGACTGGGCAACCCAATGCGATGGGTGGGCGCGAGGTGGGAGGACTGGCGAATCAACTGGCAGCGCATCTGGATTTTTCTGATGCGGCAAGCATTAACTTGGTGGAGCGATTTTGGAACGCACCCAATATCGCGCAAGCTCCCGGCCTAAAAGCGGTGGACATGTTTCAAGCCATCGCCGATAAAAAAATCAAGGCGGTGTGGATCATGGGTACGAACCCGGTGGTGAGTTTGCCGGATGCAGACAAGGTGCGTGCCGCGTTACTAGATTGCGAGCTGGTGGTGGTATCTGATTGTGTAGAACACACCGACACCACAGCCTGCGCGGACATACTTTTACCCGCACAAGGGTGGGGTGAAAAAGACGGCACAGTGACCAATTCCGAGCGGCGAATTTCACGGCAGCGATCCTTGTTGAATGCGGCTGGTGAAGCAAAACCGGACTGGTGGATCATCACGCAAGTAGCCAAATGCATGGGCTTTGCCGAGGCATTCCCCTACACCAAAGCCGCACAAATTTTTAGCGAACATGCGCAATTGTCTGGCTTTGAAAATGATGGAAAGAGAGCATTCGACATCAGCGCATTGGCAACTTTAAGCGATGCCGAATACGACACATTGCAGCCTACACAATGGCCAATCAATAGCGACTCGCCAAATGGTACGACGCGACTATTCACTGACGGAAAATTTTTCACGCCAAATGGCAAGGCACGCATGGTGGCGGTTACGCCGCAATTGCCTGCTGTTTCTGTTGATGCAAATTTTCCTCTGGTGCTAAACACAGGTCGTATCCGTGATCAATGGCACACCATGACCCGCACTGGCAAAGTGCCGCGACTGAATGCACATGTATTCGAGCCATTTGTACAAGTTCAGGCATCCGATGCACAACGCTATCAGTTGCTGGATAAGGGATTGGCGAAGTTGACCAGCCGACACGGCAGCATGTTGGCTAGAGTTCAAGTCAGCGAAGATCAGCGTCTCGGTTCGGTGTTTGTGCCTATGCATTGGAACGATGCGTTTGCCAAATCGGCACGCGTTGATGCGCTGGTCGCACCTATTATCGATCCCATTTCTGGTCAACCGGAATCCAAACATACACCCGTGCGAGTCGAGCCTTACCGCCCAGCCTGGCAGGGATTCGTGTTGAGTCGGACACGAATGGTTTTTTCTGATGCTAGCTTTTGTGCCAGCTCTCGTGGAGCGGGGTATTGGCGTCATGAACTAGCAGGAGACTCGCAACCAGAAAATTGGCGTGATTGGGTTAAGAAAGTGCTAAAAGATTCAAACGATTTGATGGAATATCGCGATGCCGCAATGGGACGTTATCGCGCAGCTTATTTTCAGGATAAAAAACTGGAGGCAGTGTTTTTTATTGCTCCAGATCAACGTTTGCCTGAAAGAGAGTGGCTGGGTAGCTTGTTCAATCAAGTACAAATTGAGCCTGAAGATTTGGCCGGTTTACTATCTGCAAGACCACCCAAAGGCGCAGCATCAGACACAGGGCGCATCATTTGTGCCTGCAACAGTGTCGGCGAAAAAACTATCTTAAATGCGATCGAAGCGCAAGGTTTGGATAGCATAGAAGCAGTTGGTTTATGTTTGAAAGCAGGCACAGGATGTGGCTCATGCGTCCCCGAAATTCGTAAGTTACTGGTGCGACATTGATGCAAACTTACCCGATTAAATTTCAACGCCACACCACGCCAGTCCCTGTCACGGATGGCATCGGTCGGCGGATAGGCTATTTGCGAATATCAGTCGTAGATCGCTGTAATTTGCGCTGCGATTATTGTCGACCTGCTGCCGATGATTTTCATGCTGCACCGCGCCAGCATTTATTAACCTTTGAAGAAATCGAACGCATCGTGCGGATTGCTGCGGGTTTGGGCGTTAAAAAAATTCGCTTAACAGGCGGAGAACCGCTGGTGCGTAAAGGCATCGTCGAGTTGGTGGCACGTATCGCCGCCGTGTCGGGCATACGTGATTTGGCGATGAGTACCAACGCCACGCTGCTTGGTGGGTACGCACAGCCACTACGCGATGCGGGATTACATCGCGTCAACATTAGCCTGGATACCTTGGATGCACAAAAATTTTCACAGCTGACGGGTGGTGACTTGCGAGATGTGTTGCGCGGTATTCATGCTGCACAGGACGCTGGTTTAACGCCGATAAGATTAAATGCGGTGTTGTTGCGCGGCATAAACGATATGGAAGCTGGGGAGCTAATTGACTTCAGTATTCGGGAACAATTGGAACTGCGGTTTATCGAGCTTATGCCGATGCGTGAAGGCATGGATTGGCAGAAACATTATTACCCCGTGACCGAATTGCTGGCGCAACCCGAAGTGATTGAACGGGTGGATATGACTACTTGGCAACGACAAGGCGCGTCGGCGGCGCGCTACTTAGCTTTGCGTCACGCATCGGGAAAGGTGGGTTTTATCGAGCCAATGTCGAACCGTTTTTGCGAGGGTTGTGATCGACTCAGGTTAATGTCGGACGGCAAGTTACGTCCCTGCTTGCCTGCGGATAACGAAGTGGATTTACGCAGTGCCTTGCGCAGTGGTAGCAGTGATGACGCAATGTCAGCAATCATTCGTCAAGCAGCGGCGAGCAAACAAGCCATTGGTGAATATCGATTTGAGGAAGTGGGTAGGCAGAGATCAATGATTTCGATAGGGGGTTAACTGATGAATGAACTCACTCACTTTTCAGGATCAGGTCGGGCACGCATGGTCGATGTTTCGGATAAATCAACTACCCAGCGCATCGCGATTGCCAGCGGTGTGCTGAGGATGTTGCCTGATACTTTAACCAGAATTCAATCGGGAAAAATTGCCAAGGGCGATGTGCTGACGGTAGCGGATGTGGCGGCGGTGATGGCTGCCAAGCGCACGGCAGATATGATACCCATGTGCCACACCTTACCGCTGACCAGTGTGGAAATTTCTTTCCATGAGATTCTTGAGCGGGACAACATTGGCTGTGTTGGTTTGGCAGTAACCGTGACGGTGAAATGCGTGGGGCAGACGGGCGTGGAAATGGAAGCTCTATCAGCAGTCAGCGTGGCTTTGCTCACGGTGTATGACATGTGCAAAGCGATTGATAAAGGCATGCGCATCGAGCACGTGCAATTGGATGAAAAGCACGGCGGCAAGAGCGGTGTGTGGAAACGTAGCGCAACAAATAAACAGAAAGCAAAATGATACGGGTACTTTTTTTTGGCCCGGTTGCAGATCGTGTGCAGTCGCGCGAAATGCTGCTCGACTTTGTTGTCGGAATGACCTTGCATGATGTGATTGCGCAACTGGGCGCGCAGTACCCCAATATGTTTGGCATCGTCAGCTTCATCGCGGTCAATCAAAATCAAGTGCGCGACAAACAAACTGTGCTGCACGATAACGACGAGATCGCGTTCATGGCGAAGTTTTCGGGAGGGTAGGGTGAATCCGAAATCCCATCATCCTTTATCCGTTCGCCCTGAGTGCCGTGCTTTGCGCGGTGTATCGAAGGGTGTAAACGGGAAACACTCACCACGAACGGACTTATTCGGTGTTTCCCAAGGTATTTGTGATGAATAAGCCAGTCCGCATCCAGCAAGAAGATTTCTCACAAGACGAAGAAATCACCGCATTGAAAGCCAGCTCAAAGCGCATGGGTGGCATCGCCACATTCTTGGGATGTGCGCGAGATTTTTCCGAAGGACGCGATGTCTCGCAGATCAGCTTCGATGCCTACGGTAGCATGGCACTTGCCGAGATGAACAAATTGCGCGACGAAGCGATTGAAAAATTCGACCTGCTGGATGCGCGCATCGTACACCGCATCGGCACGGTGCAAAGCGGCGAAAATATCGTATTCATCGCGACGGGAGCCGAGCATCGCGCACCCGCACTGGAAGCCTGCCGCTGGATCATCGACGAACTCAAGCAGCGTGTGCCAATCTGGAAAAAAGAAAGTACTCTGGAAGGTGATTCGTGGGTAACGCCGCATCCGTAATTTTTCCCTGTAACGCCGAGTCAACACCTCGTAGATCTTTAGTTACGGTTAGCCACGAGCAAAAAACATCTAGTCATTTTTATAGTCAATTAAAACTGATAATGTATTTTATTTTATTTATTTACAATAAGTTGAATTTAATATAGGATAAAATTATCTAGTCACTTTTTAAGTAAATCCTCAAATGGCATTAACCATAAGCGAATATTTGATGCGGGGTTCGGCAACCTCTAAGGAAATACAGGCTGAGACAGGTTTGAGTCAAACTGCGGTATCGCGACAACTAAGAGGTATGGGTGATGGGGTTGTCACATTATCCAATATGCGCCCACCAAAATATGCATTGACCCGTAGCGCATTTGGTGGAAGTAATAAGCTTCCTCTGGTGATGGTCGATGCGCACGGAAACACTGTTTTAGTCGCATATGTCCGCCCTCTGATACCTAATGGTTTTCTTGTTGAACCAGCGACAGGTATGCCTCAAGTTCTATTAGGGGAAAGCGGGAGTGGTCTGTATCAAGATTTACCCTACTTTTTGAGTGATCTGTGTCCGCAAGGTTTTCTGGGGCGGCAAATCGCTGGCGATTTGGCGAGTCAATCAGGTGAATTTCCAACCGATCCGAGACAGTGGAATACGAATCACATAGGTCGCTACTTAATTTCGAATGGCGATGATCTGCCAGGCAATTTTAAGTTTGGCGAACAAGCACTTTCACGTGTAAGGCGTAAGCCTGTCGTTACAACAGAAAAAGATTATTCTGCGCTTGCAGATAGCGTGATGAGCGGAGTGATACCTGGCTCATCTGCGGGAGGTGAGCAACCAAAATTCACCGCCTTTTGTGGCACTCGTGCCGCGCACGTTATTGTTAAGTTCTCACCTCTGGGTAGCAGTGATGTTGTCCAAAGGTGGCGCGACATCTTGATTACAGAGTATCACGCCACAGTAGCCCTCCATGGCCAAGATTTTCCTGCTGCCGAAACGCGACTGATTGAAATGGACGGCAGGCTTTTTCTCGAATCACAGCGATTCGATAGAACGGGGGAGTTTGGGCGTATGCCTATGTTGTCGCTTCAATCTATCGATGCGGAATTTGTCGGGATTGGGAGCGATTGGCCGCGAGTGATGGATGCGCTATTCGGGAAAAAATTGGTCAGTTGGCAGCATACTTTTGATGCGGAATGCCTATGGTGGTTTGGACGTTTAATCAATAATTCCGATATGCATTTGGGTAATTTGAGTTTTTCCATAGACGGGGGCGCATTCAGGCTACTGCCTGTGTATGACATGTGTTCAATGGGATTTGCACCGAAAATTGGGGGGGAGGTACTTCACTATAGTTTTGTGCCACCCGAATATAAGGGTATAAATCTTGATGCCAATAGCATTGGAACAATACAAAATATGGCGCGCAGTTTTTGGGAAAGCGTGGCAAGTGACGCACGAATTTCTGATGAGTTCAAAGCATTTCTTGAGCGCGGAAATCCAATTGACCTGAAACTGTGATGAGTATGTTGCTTGTCAGCGTGTGTCGCATCAATACTGGTTTTGGAGTGAGTGTGTTTGGCCTAACTTCATAAATGCCTTGCGAATATGTGGCTTATTAGATACTACAATACGCCATGGTTGATGCTTCTCGATACGAGACTGAAGAGGAAAATAGGCGTGAGCAAAAAAATTAAGTGCTGTCGTATCACACCATGAGCGCGAAGTTGAAGAGCTACGCGCAGATCGTGAGTTGGCGGTTGAGTATTTGAAAGCCGCAATGGAATCTCTCGATAACCCCGATGACCGTGCGGCAGGGCTGCTTGCGCTTCGCACAGTGGCAGAGGCATACGGTGGACTGGGTGCGGTCGCTGCTGAAGCTGGCATTAGCCGTGAATCACTGTACCGCACGCTATCTGCGAAGGGTAACCCAACATTGAAAACACTACTTGCGGTGTTAAAGGCTGTTGGAATGAAGCTCTCAGTTGAACCGGAACATCACGTTACGGCATAAGCTGCTTTGTGCCACATGGAGTCGTTCACGCCTGTCAGTATTATTAATGCATATGCGGACCGGTGCTATTAATGGGTTTGAAATGAAACAACCACTTATAAAAAATTGAACGCTTCATTATTACTAATAATTATGACCGGTGCGTCCGTCTAATCACTGTTGGGCCTCGTATGAATAAGACGCTAATCGCTTTTGCTTTTTTAGGTCTGCTGGCGCTCGTTCTTTGGATTTCGCTGTACCTCAGCATTCGCTACTCATCTGGCAGGTTTGGTGGCCCGAGGACTTCTGAGGTACTACTGGTGGCATCTTGCGCAACGTCGCTCTGTTTCCTGCCGTGGGCAGATTTAGTAGATTCCTTTGCGCTAGTCGCGTATGTCATTGCTGTTTCATGCATCAGATTGCTGATAATGAAAAGGCCATTTCGGGAACCAGAAATCATTTTTCATATGGCAATTCTTTACCTTTCACTATCTCGTCTCGACAAGGTAACCGGCTACGGTAACCCGAACCAATTCTTGGTGTTGGCGCAATACATTTTCCTAACGGTCATCGCATCAAGCTGCATTTATCTAATCTTTAGCCGCAGGAACACACTAGCTCTAGGAGCATTGTTTCTTCTCTTTTTCCCGGTTTCTCATTTTCCCCTTGAGTTGGCAAGAAACCTAGCGGCAAGAGAAATGGCTCCGAATGCGGAACCTCTCTATGTTACGAAGTTGTATTCCGGTGAAATTTATGGCTTGCGCCTTGAGAAGGGCTATGGCTATAGGGTAGATCGTTTTGCTCTAGTCGATGGAGTCTTTCAGAAAAAACACTCCAATTTGTTGCCGAATGGCCGTGAAGGTACACTGGATCCGCAAATACCGATCGTCGCATCATGGGAGTGGAAAGTTGTGGAAATGCTCTTTGATAAACAGCGCGCCTGATGCCCAACCCGACATTCAATCCGGACTCCGCAAAAGCGCGGAGCCGGTTAACTCTACGTTGAAGATCGGCTTTCTAGCTTTCGCTATAACCGCTTAGGGGTCGAAAGCAAATTCATTCTATTTCCTCTGACCAATGACAGTCATCTCCATCGTCGGACACTCCAATTCGGGCAAGACCACGCTGACCGAAAAACTGATTCGAGAATTCAGCGGTCGTGGCTTGCGTGTTGCCACGATCAAACATGCGCACCACAAGGTGGAGTTGGATACGCCGGGTAAGGATAGTTATCGTTACAAGCAGGCGGGGGCGGTGATGAGTATGTTGCTCACCCGCGATGCGCTGCAACTGGTGGCGGATGCCAAAGAGGAGCGTGAGCCGGAGCAACTGGCACAACGATTTTTGGGTGAGGCGGACTTGGTGCTGGCGGAAGGTTTCTCTCATGCGCCCGGCGCGAAGATTGAAGTGTTGCGCCGTGCATGTGATAAACCGCCACGTTGCGACATCGAAGACGGATTGATCGCCATTGTCACCGATATGGATGAGGTTTATCCGCAGTTGCCGCATTTTGGGTTGGAAGGTATTGCCGCGATTGCCCAATTTATCATTGACCATAAATGATCCCCGATTGCACAGCACTCATTTTGGCGGGCGGCGAATCACGCCGTATGGGGCAGGATAAAGCGAATTTATTGTTGGGCGAACGCACCTTGCTGCAGAGCGCGGTTGCCACGCTGCAACCCTTGTTTGTTGAAGTCATCGTCAGTGTGCGGCAACCGCGACACGAGATTGA
Source organism: Gallionella sp. (assembly GCA_040079595.1). Lineage (GTDB taxonomy): Bacteria > Pseudomonadota > Gammaproteobacteria > Burkholderiales > Gallionellaceae > Gallionella. The sequence continues at coordinate 11,386 of JBEBKA010000019.1, read as the reverse complement.
TTTGCCGCAAGTGTGTGATGATCCCTTGCATACTGGGCCATTGGCTGGTTTGGTTGCCGGATTAGAGGGCATTAACACGCCGTGGCTATTTGCGCTGGCGTGCGACATGCCTTTTATCACGCCTGCCGTGATTGAATATCTGGCGCAACAACGTGATGATTGTCAGGCTGTGGTGCCGATGGTGAGCGGCTATCCGCAACCGTTGGCAGCGTTTTATGCGGCGAGCTGTTTACCTCTGGCGCGGGATTGTCTCAATGGTAGTGGCAAACACAGCCTGCGAGAATTGCTGGAACGTTTGCAAGTTTGCTACGTGAATGAGGCTGAACTGCTGAAAGCCGATCCGACCTTGGCGAGTTTTTTTGATCTGGATACGCCACAAGATGTGGCAATCGCAATGAACCAAAATAGCCCCATAGAAAAGCTGTGTCATCGATGAAACAACTAGCCATTCGACTAAGCTCTCAAGCGAGCAAGTCGCTGGTTATCCCGCGAAGGCGGGAATCCAGATGATTAACAAATTTCCACGTTTGCCCTCAGGTGATTGGGCTGGGGGCAGGTGGGACAACACCATGGTTTTGTCCGCTGATGGAACAACTAGCCATTCGACTAAGCTGGCAAACAACGCCAGCAAAGTCGCTGGTTATTCGCGGAGTATTTTTATATAACTGGATTCCCGCCTTCGCGGGAATGACGGCCTAATAGATTAGGTTGGATGAATCAAAGGGAAATTAAATAATGGAACATTTGCAAGTGAGTGAGGCGCAACGCATCGTTCTCGAATCGGTTGCGACGCTGGGTGTTGAATCGGTCAAGCTGGAACAATCTTTGGGGCGTGTGTTGGCGGAAAACATTTGTGCCAACCGCAACCTGCCACCTTACGATGTATCGGCGATGGATGGTTTTGCAGTACGTAGCGCAGATGTGGTGAATGCGCCCGTGATATTGGAAATCATTGAAGACATCAAGGCGGGCGACATGCCGACCAGGATCGTTCAAGCAGGACAATGCTCGCGCATTATGACGGGCGCACCGCTGCCACAAGGTGCGGATGCGCTGATACGGGTGGAAGATACTCAAATTGAATCTCATACCACGGTGCAAATCAACAAGGCTGTGAAGCACGGCAACGACATTCGCCTGCAAGGAGAGGGCATGAAAACGGGTGAGGTGGTGTTGCAGGCGGGCACTGAAATTACACCCAGTGTGATTGGCATATTGGCAACCGTCAAAGCGGCACGGTTTGCGGTGTATCGCCGTCCGCGCGTGGCGATTCTTTCCACGGGCAATGAACTGGAAGGCATGGATGATCCGGTCGATCCCAACAAGATTCCTGACTCCAACACCTACGCGCTGATGGCGCAAATTCAGGCACTCGGCATCGAGCCAACTTTGCTTGGCATTGCGCGCGACGATCCGGTTGAGCTGGAGCAGTACTTGCGACGCGGGCTGGAATACGATGTGTTGTTGGTTTCCGGCGGTACATCAGTTGGTGTGCATGACTACGTGCGCCCGACCATCGAGAAGCTTGGCGTGCAGATGAAATTCTGGCGCGTGGCGATGAAGCCGGGACATCCACTGGCTTTTGGCACAACCAATAAAACAGCAGTGTTCGGTTTACCCGGTAATCCAGTCTCCAGCATGGTATGTGTTGAAGAATTCGTTGTCCCTGCATTGCGTCGCATGATGGGGAACACGCGCTTGCATCGCCGCACCGTGATGGCACGTTTGGCACATGGGATAAAATTTCGTCAGGGTCGCACCGAGTTTATTCGCGTGCAATTAACGCAAGATGCTGCGAATTATGTTGTCAGCTCCACCGGCACGCAAAGTAGCGGCGTGTTGCTGTCCATGGCGAAGGCGGATGGCTTGCTGGTCGTTCCTTTGAATAGCACTGACCTTGCGGAGGGTCAGCAAGTTACTGTGCAACTGCTGGACGGCACGGCATTTCAAAATGAGATTGGGTTTCAAGAATGAGCATCGCACGGATCGGAATTTTGACCATTTCAGATCGCGCCAGTCGCGGCGAGTACGAAGACAAAGGCGGGCCTGCGATTCATGCGTGGTTCACACGTGTACTCACTTCGCCATGGCAAGCGGTAGCGCGCGTGATTCCCGATGAGCAGTCGCAAATCGAAGCCGCGTTGATCGAATTATCTGATGTGGAAAACTGCTGCTTGATCGTAACCACTGGCGGTACAGGCCCCGCGATGCGTGATGTCACACCCGAAGCTACCGAAGCAGTATGCAGCAAAATGATGCCGGGCTTTGGTGAGTTGATGCGCACTGCATCATTGAAATTTGTACCCACTGCGATTTTGTCGCGCTAGACAGCAGGCATACGCGGCAAAAGCCTAATCGTGAATTTGCCCGGCAAGCCCTCCGCGATTGACGATTGTTTGAATGCGGTGTTTCCCGCAATTCCTTATTGCATTGACCTCATCGAAGGTGCGTATCTGGAATCCGATGTTGAACAATGCAAGGCATTTCGCCCTGCACATGCACAATCTAAACCGCAATAAATTTAGGGAATTTTACCCATGCCACTTGAAACTCTATTGCTTTTAAGTGGCGGTATTTTTGTTATCGCGGTGTTGTATTCCTCAGTCGGTCATGCAGGTGCATCTGGCTATATTGCCGTCATGTCGCTGCTCTCGTTAGCACCCTCCGACATTAAACCAACTGCCTTGGCACTCAATGTTTTAGTGGCATCCATCGCCTCTTGGCAGTTTTTTCGTGCAGGACATTTTTCATGGCGAATGTTTTGGCCATTCGCAATCCTTTCCGTGCCGTTCGCTTTTCTCGGTGGCTACATCAACTTACCAACTCACACTTTCAAAATCGTTCTTGGCTTGGTGCTACTGTATTCAGCTCTACGATTTTTGTTTGTGACAAAACACGACAAAATGATTTCAGCCCCACCGCGCTTGCAGGCACTGATGTCCGGTGGGGGCATAGGTCTTCTTTCTGGACTTACTGGCACGGGTGGCGGGATATTCCTCACGCCACTGCTGTTGTTCAAAGGTTGGGCACAGGTCAAACAAGCCGCCGCTGTTTCCGCATTATTTATTTTGGTTAATTCCGCAGCGGGGCTTGCAGGTTATTTTTCAAATGCGAAATTATTACCGACATTCATCCTGCCACTTTTTGTGGTCGCAGCACTAGGTGGGAGGATCGGATCATATCTGGGCAGTCAGTGCTTTGATGCTGTAATCATTAAACGCTTTTTGGCAGTTGTCTTACTCATTGCCAGTGCAAAACTTATGCTGACATGAGCTGCGTTTGTTGTGAGTGATTTTCAAGTGTGCTGGTTCTGGCCTCGGATCTCCAATAAATTGCAGATTGCAGCAAAATCATTTCTTTGGTAAATTGCTATCAATGATTACAAAAAGGAGTTTGCCGTGGCTACAAACCTTGTCGTACGTAATGTTGAAGAGGATGTTGCGCTTGCATTGAAGCAGCTTGCCGCATCTCACGGCAGGAGCGCGGAGGCGGAACACCGTGAAATTTTGCGATCAGTGCTTCAGCGTCCCAAGCGTCGCTCGGTAGCGGAAGTTTTGTCAGCCATGCCCAATGTGGGTGTGGATGCTGACTTCAATTTTCGCAACGTCTAAAAAAGATGTTTCTGGTTGATACCAATGTCATTAGCGAGGCTCGCAAGGGTGCTAAGGCTAACCTTGGTGTTAAGAAATTTTTCAAAGAAACCGAAGCCGATGACCTTTATCTTTCCGCGCAAACGATAGGAGAAATACGTCGAGGGTTGGAGAACATACGTCATCGTAGCGATCTTCCGCAAACTCGAAAATTAGAAAAGTGGCTTGATCTTGTGGTGTCAAATTTTGCGGATAAAATTTTAACCTTCGACGAAGAATGTGCTCAAATATGGGGGCGGTTAATGTCACCGCACCCTGAACATGCAATAGACAAACAGATTGCCGCGATTGCGCTCATTCATGATTTAACTGTGGTTACTCGCAACGTTGATGATTTTCGCGGCACAGGCGTGGCAATCAAAAATCCTTTCCTCTAATCAATAGTCAAACGCTGCCTATCCTGAATAATTAAACAACGTCATGTACCCATCCATAGAAAATTTTGTCGGCAACACACCATTGGTACGGCTGAAGCGTATTCCTGGCAATACCGGCAATGTGTTGCTCGCCAAGCTGGAGGGAAATAATCCTGCGGGTTCGGTGAAAGACCGCCCGGCGTTATCGATGATTATGCGTGCCGAAGCGCGTGGAGAAATCAAACCGGGCGACACATTGATAGAAGCGACCAGCGGCAACACGGGCATCGCGCTGGCAATGGCGGCGGCGATGCGCGGCTACCAAATGATTTTGGTGATGCCGGAAAATCAGAGTGTGGAACGCAGGCAATCCATGCGGGCTTTTGGTGCAGAGCTGGTATTAACCTCCAAGGAGGGCAGCATGGAGCTGGCGCGCGACACCGCTGAAAAACTGCGCGATGCGGGCAAAGGAATAATACTCGATCAGTTTGCCAATCCCGATAATCCGCTCGCGCATTATGAAGGCACTGCGCCGGAAATTTGGCGAGATACGCAAGGCAAGCTCACCCATTTCATCAGCAGCATGGGAACGACGGGTACGATTATGGGTTGCTCGCGTTTCTTCAAGGAACAAAATTCCAACATTCAAATTATCGGCGTGCAACCGGAAGAAGGCGCGCAAATCCCGGGTATTCGCAAATGGTCGGAGGCGTATTTGCCAAAAATTTACAGCGGCAAAAATGTTGATAGCCTGGAGTATGTGAGTCAGAAAGATGCCGAGGACATGACGCGCCGCTTGGCGCGCGAAGAAGGCATCTTCTGCGGGATTTCTTCCGGTGGCGCGCTAAGCGTTGCACTGCGTATCTCGCGGCAAGTCGAAAATGCGGTGATTGCTTTTATTGTGTGTGATCGCGGAGATCGTTATTTATCGACTGGAGTGTTCCCGGATTGAAAGTAAATTTAGTTCATCAATTGACGCAAGTAACAATCGGAGCAAGCCATGCGCTATCGTGATCTGCGCGATTTCATTGCACAGCTAGAAAAAATCGGCGAACTTAAGCGCATCGCCGCGCCTGTCTCTACACACCTAGAGATGACCGAAATTTGTGATCGGGTGTTGCGCGCACAAGGGCCAGCAATTCTTTTCGAGAATCCAGTAGGGCATACCATGCCTGTGCTGGCGAATTTGTTCGGCACGCCGCGCCGTGTGGCGTTGGGTATGGGTGAAGAAAGCGTCAGTGCCTTGCGCGAAGTCGGTAAGTTGCTCGCCTACCTCAAAGAACCTGAGCCACCCAAAGGCTTAAAAGACGCGTGGGAGAAATGGCCGGTGCTAAAACAAGTGTTAACCATGTCGCCGAAAATTTTATCCAGTGCAGCGTGCCAGGATATTGTTTGGGAAAGTAAGGATGTCGATTTGAGCAAGCTGCCCATTCAGCATTGTTGGCCGGGTGATGTCGCACCGCTGATTACCTGGGGTTTGGTGGTGACGCGCGGACCGAATAAAGCGCGGCAGAATCTTGGCATCTATCGCCAGCAAGTGATCGCACCCAATAAAGTCATCATGCGCTGGCTGGCGCATCGCGGCGGCGCATTGGATTTTCGCGACCATTGCGAAAAAAATCCGGGCTTACCTTTCCCAATTGCAGTGGTGATTGGTGCTGATCCCGCCACGATTTTGGGTGCAGTCACACCTGTGCCGGATTCACTTTCCGAGTATCAATTCGCCGGATTATTACGCGGCAGCAAAACTGAATTGGTGAAATGTTTAGGCAGTGACTTACACGTGCCGGCATCGGCAGAAATTGTTTTGGAGGGTGTGATCCATCCTGATGAAATGGCTTTGGAAGGGCCGTTTGGCGACCATACGGGCTACTACAACGAGCAGGATAAATTTCCCGTATTCACTATTGAGCGTATCACCATGCGACGTGATCCCCTCTATCACTCCACCTACACGGGCAAGCCGCCCGATGAACCCGCCATGCTGGGTGTGGCACTCAATGAGGTGTTCGTGCCGCTACTGCAAAAACAATTTCCTGAGATTGTCGATTTTTATTTGCCGCCGGAAGGCTGCTCGTATCGCATGGCAGTGGTGAGTATCAAAAAGCAATACGCGGGACACCCTAAACGCGTGATGTTCGGCATCTGGTCTTACCTGCGCCAGTTTATGTACACCAAATTCATCATCGTGGTGGATGACGACATCGACATTCGCAATTGGCAAGAGGTGATTTGGGCGATTACGACTCGCGTTGATCCTGTGCGCGACACCTTGCTGGTTGAGAACACCCCAATTGATTACCTCGATTTCGCCAGCCCCATTTCAGGCTTGGGCGGCAAGATGGGATTGGATGCGACCAACAAATGGCAAGGCGAAACCCAACGCGAATGGGGAACACCGATTGTGATGGATGAGGCGGTTAAGGCCAAGGTGGATGCGATATGGGGTGAGTTGGGGTTGTAAATTTCGCAAACCTAAAATGAACTTCCCCCGAAAAATAGTCTTCCAATGGTGACGTAAAATTAACGTTACATTTGGAGAGTTAAGGGACATTTTGTGTGACGGAGAGAGCGTTGTAAAATCATCTCGAAGGGAGCGTGAATAGCAGAATCTAAGGAGTGAGTGCATCGGCATCGAGGATTTACTCAAAATCAAAAATGGGTGCTAGTCGTAGAGTATTTGACTAAAAAAAACACAACAAAACCTCCACGAAATGTCCCTTAACTCGAATTTTTAGAGGCACCCATTGACTGCTGATAGAATGGACGCTGAATTTTTGAACACCTCACACTTACGAAAGGTAATCGTTTATGAAAGCTGCAATCAATTTTCTGGTTCTCTTTTTTGGCTTGCAACTGGTGAATGTCGCCCATGCCGAGACTTTGCGCGATTGCGATGATTGCCCCGAAATGATCACGATACCAGCGGGTAGCTTCGAGATGGGTTTGAATGGTGTTTCTCCCAATGAAAAACCGACACACCAAGTGACAATTGCAACATTTGCTATGGGCAAAACTGAAATCACACAAGCGCAGTGGAAAGCTGTGATGGGTAGCAATCCTAGCTACTTCGCTGCCTGCGGCGATAATTGTCCTGTGGAAATGGTAAGTTGGGATGAGGCGCAAGATTTCGTTAAAAAACTGAGTGAAAAAACAGGCAAACAATATCGCTTGCCGAGCGAGGCAGAGTGGGAATATGCCTGCCTCGCGGGCGGGAAAAATCAATTTTGTGGCGGCGACAGCATGGATGCTGTGGGCTGGCATAGTGGTAATAAAAACAATCCAACGCATCCCGTGGCAGGCAAGCAAGCGAATACGTTTGGCTTGTTCGACATGAGTGGCAACGTGAGCGAATGGGTGCAAGATAGTTACCACAAAGACTATACGGGCGCGCCTATTGATGGCAGCGCGTGGCAAGACGACGACAAGCAGCGTGTGCTACGTGGCGGCTCATGGAACTATCCACCTCAGCTTACCCGTGCCGCGATTCGCTTTGGTGATAAGCCATCGAATCATTTCAACAGCAATGGATTTAGGGTGGCGAGAGCGTTGCCTTAAACTTAGGCTCAAGCTGTTGTGCAAGACAGCTTGGGTGACACCATAGTGATTCAAAGTAGCAAGTAGGGTTCTTCAGTTCGGTCATTCACCAAAGCATGCAGTGAGCGGTTAACTGTTAATATAATCTCCACTCAATTAACGTTAAATAACCAACATGAAACTTGGTAGAAACGACCCGTGCAGCTGCGGTAGCGGTAAAAAATACAAGAATTGTTGTCAGGGGAAAATCGAATCGTTGCCCTTGCCTGTGTCCACGCAGCCCAAGGTTAATTTAACCCAGCTCGACACATTGTTTTTCGCGGGGCAGTTCGTAGAGCTGGAGCAGAGTGCGAGCGATTTACTTAAATCGCATCCGAATGCTGGCGGCGCGTGGAAGCTGCTAGGACTATCGTTGCAAATGCAGGGTAAAGATGCGCTGCCAGCCATGCAAAAGGCGGCTGAGTTATTGCCTGCGGATGCTGAAATACACGCTAATTTAGCCGCGCTGCTTCGCGCTCGCGGTCAGCTTGAGACGGCGATCATCAGCGGGCAGCGCGCCCTGAAAATTAGACCTGACTTTCCTGAAGCGCATAACAACCAAGGCGTTGCCCTCAAAGAGCTGGGGCAATTTGAAGCGGCATTATTTCACTATCGCAAAGCGGTGGAACTTAAGCCTGATTTTGCCGAGGCGCATAACAATCTTGGTATCACCTTGAAAGAGCTGGGGCAGCTGAATAGTGCCATCGCGAGCTATCGCCACGCCTTGAAAATCAAGCCAGACTTCGTTGACGCACACAACAACTTGGGCAATGCACTGCTGGCAAATATGAAAATTGACGAAGCCATCGCCAGTTATCGCTGCGCAACCGAGCTAAAGCCAAATTATTTCATGGCACAAGGCAACCTACTGAGCTGTTTGAACTACACTCGCTACCCGTCTGATTTTTGCTTGGAAGAAGCTCGGAAATACGGTCGGATGATTGCTAGCCAAGTAACAACAAGATTTTCTGCCTGGCGGTGTACCTCCGAGCCTAAACGCTTGCGCGTGGGGATCGTCTCAGGCAGTTTGCGCAATAATCCGACGGGGTTTTTCCTAGAGAGCGTATTGCAGCAGATTGATCCTTCGCGCATCAAGCTGATTGCCTACCCTTCAAACCTTAGAGCTGACGAGCTTACTGAACGCATCAAACCTTACTTCAGCGAATGGAAGCCTATCGTTGGTCAAAGTGATGAGGCAGCGGCGCAGTTAATTCATGCTGACGGTGTACATATCTTGATCGATCTTGCGGGCCACTCCGCACACAATCGTTTGCCCATGTTTGCCTGGAAACCTGCACCCGTGCAAGTTAGCTGGCTGGATTCTCTCGCTACAACAGGCGTAGCGGAGATGGATTACTTCCTAGCAGACGAGGTGGGCGTACCCGCAGCACACCGCGTACATTTTAGTGAAGATGTGAAGTATTTCCCCGACACTAGACTATGTTTTACCGCACCCAACGTTGACCTGCCCGTTGCTCCATTGCCCGCACTAAAAAATGGTCACATCACTTTTGGTTGTTATCAAATTTTATCCAAACTGGGCGATGAAGTGTTGTCGGTCTATGCAAAAATCCTCGCATTGTTACCAGATTCTAAAATCCGCTTTCAATGCGCACAGCTGGGTGATGCTCAAGTCGCTGCGCAATTCGCAAAACGGCTACAACAGCACGGAATGGACACGTCTCGAATCACATTGCTTGGTTCTGTATCACGCGAGGAATATCTGGCGAGCTACGGCGAAGTGGACGTGATACTCGACACCTTTCCATTCACAGGCGGCACGACTACCTGCGATGCAATCTGGATGGGCGTGCCAACCATTACTCTGACAGGAGACACGCTGCTGTCCAGACAAGGCGCAAGCTTGCTTACGGCGGTGGGACTTGAAGATTGGATAGTCAACGATGTTGGTCAATACGTGGCGATGGCAGTGGAATTGACTAAAGGTTTGTCACGTTTATCGACACTACGCGCGGATTTGCGTCAGCAAGCATTGAACTCACCGTTGTTCGATGCAAAACGCTTTGCGCGTAATCTTGAAACGATGTTGTGGGAAATGTGGCGGGTTTATTCACGGAGAAATTGAAGTACCCTTGCGGTGCCATGACGGAAAATGGAAAAAATTGGACGCTGATTAGTGGAAAGTATTGGATGCGGTTTGACATACTCTTTCCCCAGTTGAAAAAACACCTTGAGACTGCTTTTGGTATAACTGAAGAGGTTGAGCAATGAGGCGTGTACCTTTTTTATTCATTACTCCATAAAGTTTTAGAAAGTTTTTAGAGGTACTCCTATCTTGAATCTCCCGTTGCTTGTTCTTGCTTCCACCTCCGTTTATCGCAGCGAGTTACTCAAACGATTGCAGCTTCCGTTTGAAACTGCTGCGCCCAATGTCGATGAAACGCCGTTACCTAATGAGTCCGCGCGCGACACGTCATTGCGTCTGGCGGAAGAAAAAGCGCGTGTAGTGGCGGCGCGTTATCCCGACGCGCTGATTATCGGTTCGGATCAGGTTGCACTAATGGACGGGCAGCAACTCGGCAAGCCGCTCACGCACGACAATGCCGTCAAGCAACTCCAGATGATGCGCGGCAAAACCACTTGCTTTTATACCGCGCTAACGCTGTTGAATAGTAAGACGGGCAATATACAAACCGAGGTGGCGGAAAATTTTGTCACGTTGCGCCAGCTCAGTGATGCGGAAATTGAAGGTTATTTGCTCAAAGAGCAGCCTTACCATTGCGCGGGCAGTGCAAAATCGGAAGGCTTGGGTATCGCACTGATGAGCAAAATGACGGGCGACGACCCGAACGCATTGATCGGACTACCGCTGATTTTATTGATCGGCATGTTGCGCCGCGAACACGTGAAGTTATTTTAACCATGACCTTCGGCACGCTCTATCTCATTCCCTGCACGCTGGGCGATACGCCCGCCGAGCAGGTGCTACCGCAGCACACCATCCACATCGCGCGCAATCTGAGTTATTTTGTGGTGGAACAAGCCAAGACCGCCCGACAATTTCTATCCGCCTTAAAGCCTGTGCAGCCAATTCAATCGCTACACATGGAGAACCTGAACGAACACACCACGCAAAATGAATTGGTCGGACTACTCGCCCCGCTGCTGGCAGGCAATGATGTCGGAATTATTTCGGAAGCAGGTTGTCCCGGCATCGCCGACCCTGGTGCGGGACTGGTTGAGCTTGCACACCGCAAAGGGATTCGCGTTATCCCGCTGGTCGGACCTTCCTCCATTTTGCTGGCTCTGATGGCCTCTGGTTTGAACGGACAGTGTTTCGCCTTTCACGGCTATCTGCCTATTGAGGAGGCGGAAAGAAAAAAATCTATCGCTACGCTTGAAGCCGAATCAGCAAAATGCAACCAAACCCAGCTATTTATCGAAACCCCTTACCGCAATGAAAAGCTCTTAGGCGCGTTGCTCGCAACCTGTCGCCCGCAAACGCGCTTGTGTATTGCCGCCGACATTACGCTGCCCGATGAACAAATCGTGACCCGCTCTATCGCGCAGTGGAAAACACAAGCTCTACCCCAGTTGAACAAACGTCCGTGTATGTTCTTATTACTTGGAACAAGTTGATTGATTTGCGGCAAACTGCGTTCTGGTTTATTCTGCGCGCCCTTCGGAGAGGTGGATGAGTGGTTTAAGTCGCACGCCTGGAAAGCGTGTTTGGGATAATATCCCAACGGGGGTTCGAATCCCCCCTTCTCCGCCAAATTCAATGACTTAGCTTAATATCTGCTACTTACGTTTACCTAGAGTTACCCACGTTTACTTTATTTG
>JBEBKA010000018.1:0-39214 GCA_040079595.1 Gallionella sp. | reverse complement strand
GAAAAGCTTGTTTGCATCGTGTTGTCTTCGGGCGGTTGTGAATGGTGGGATTTTATCTGCTGAGCTGTTTCTCTTGGGAATAAATCAGCGTTTCCCTAACACACGGTTCACCGTAGAGTTTTGAACGCCCTCGGCTTGTTTCGCGGCTGAAATCTTATCCAGCACATCCCGCTTGATGGCTTGCAACTCGATGCCGTTCAGGTACTGATCCAGCCAGCGCAGATGATAAATATCGCTGACTTGCGAGGCCTTGTGTTTCGTCTCGCCCAGATACCGCACAACTGCATCGTTCCACTGGTAGATCGGCTTGACTCCCAGTCTTTCCTGCTCCCACATAGCTGATTTCAGCTTGGCTTCGTACTCTTCCGCTTTGACGCGCTCGGTAGTGCCAGAGCTTTGCTGTATTCGCTGTCCTGTGTGGGTGAAACGAACCCACCAAATTGATGAGTCCTTACGCTTGTAGAGTGACATGGTATTTTCTCCTGTGTGTCACCTTCCAGCGTTCGCCACTTGGAAGAATAGAGCGAACGCAAATAAGACACAAGGTCATCTTGGATAAAAGTCCAACACTTGCTCGGCTTGGCTGCGGGAATTTCGCCAGCACGCGCCTTGGCTTGCACCGTGACGGGGTGCATCTTGAGAAGCGCGGCGGCTTGTTCAAGGTTAAGGGTCTCCATCTGTGATGGTGTGCGACGATTCATTAACCTATGCTGGAAAAAGCAGGCTGTCTAAATCATTGTTCAGGTAATGCCGCTCTTCTTTTTTATAAGGCTTAATCTCCTCATCAATATGGATTACCAAAAACCGTCTTCTGAATTCTGCTGGGACAAATTCATCGATAAGGTCACGAACCGCCTCGACGTTTGGCGTGAAATAAATCACGTAGTGCAATGGGCAAAGCGGATCATTCAAATCGTAAAAGTTTGTGTAGTAGTTTTTGAGTACCTCCTTCATCCGCTGCTTGGATTTGACGTTGAGTTGACCTTCAATAGCAAAGTAGCGATGCCGATGGGTAAATAAAGCGTCGGGGATATTTTTGAACAACTTTAATTTGTACAAGGCTTTTCCAGTCACCCAGCTTTTTGCGCCGTAGTATTTTTCCAATTCGATGCGCACTTTTTGTAGAGTGAGATGATGATCGGTAGTGCGGAGAATGGTTTTACCCAATGAGAAGGCGGAGCATGTGCCTGCCTTGTTGATGTGAGCAAGACCTAGCTCACTCGGTGGCATGACCCCGAAACAGAGGTTAGCGTTACACGTCTCTACTTCTGGCGATTGCTAAAATTGGGGGGATTACCACGCCACGGGCGCGGACTCGACACCATCCTCGACAAAGACGGAAAAGGCAGCATTGCGGCAGATGGCAACCCCCTCAGTGGTGGTGACCAGTTTGGTGATGCCCGTGTGCATCAAGAAAAAAGCCCCTGCCGTTTAGTGCAGGGGCTTTTTGATTTTATTCTACTTTTTGCACTTGTCCGACAAACAGGATTTGGTTAAAGCCGCGTTGTAGCTCTTTGCTGAAGAAGCCGCTCATCACTACGCCCGTGCTGTAGCGAATTTGTTGACCTACTTGAACATCAATTTTAGGGCCTGCCAGCCATTCAGCTTTGTAGTTAGGCGTCACGACTTCGATATAGGTGTAGGCTTCAGCTTGCAAAACGGTTTTGATTTTGCCTTGGTTGGGTAATTGGGCTTTCACATTTTTGCGTGCTTCCAGCTTGTTGTCGTAGGCTTTAACGTCAGCCTCACTTCCCCAATAACCAAAGTCTCCCGCCTGATTAACATCGGCGTATTCCACTGAATTCAAGTATTCGCTGCGGTTTGAGCCGCCGATTATGTAGATGTGATTTTTATATTCAACCACGCTAAACATGCCGCGTGCCACGTTTAACGGCGTGGTCATTTGCCAGTCAGACAATGTGCCATCGGCGTTCACTTTGCTTTTCTCCACACTGTCGAGAAATTCCAGCCCTGTCAGTCCGCCCAGCGCGTATAAATAATCGCCATGCGCCACTTCTGATAAGCCATAACGTCCAATTTGCAGCGGAGAGGTAGCTTGCCAGTTGCGTTTATCTTCCGTACCCAGCGGCGACCATTCGACATCGGTGATACCCACGCCTTTGGTCGCATCGTGCCCGCCGATCACATAGGCATTTGAGCCGACTTTTTTAACACCATTCACATAACGTTGCATCAACATTGATTTGTCTTCAAGCTTCCATTCTCCGAGGCTACCATCGGGTAGAAAGTCGGCGTGTTCCACCGAATCCAAGAGTGTTCCGCCATAGCCGCCAAATGTGTAAATCGAAGTTTTTGTCGCAACCACTTTACTGCAACGGCGTGGTACAACCATCATACTTTTTTCAGTTACCCAAGGACCTAATGTGCCGTCAGGCAAAATTTTTGCACGTTCTGTCGATTTCAAAAGATTATGCCCGTTTGGACCGTTGCCGCCGCCAACCACATAAATTGAACCATCGTGAATCACCGCATCAATAAATCCGCGTTCTTCATTGAGGCTGGGACCTTGTTGCCACTCACCCAGCGAACCATCGGCATTTATTTTTGCGTACTCAACTGTTTTGAGAAAGTCCTTACCATCTACACCTGCAATCAAATACAGCATATCGTTATGCGCAAGTATCGCCGTGCCAGCACGTGGAATAGAAATCGACGGGGCTTTCTTCCAATCGGCAATCCAAAATTTTCCTGCGGGAGGGGTGGCTGATGCTGCTACGCCAGAATTGCTGCTTGGCGTGCCACATGCGGACAGTGCCAGTGCCAAGACGAGTGAAATGATCTTTTTCATTTGAGCTTCCTAAAATAAACAGTATGTGATTATAAACGATGCGAATGTATCTACGCAAAATAACCCTGCTATGATTCTGTCTGAAAATGAACGGTATTTTTATACAAGCTTAAGGAAGGAAAACTCATGCAAAATTTAACACCTAAGCAGGCTTACGAGTTCCTACAATCTAATCCCAGTGCCGTATTGATCGATGTGCGTAGCGAAATGGAGTATATGTTTGTCGGGCATCCCCCAGACGCTATTTTAATCCCTTGGGTTGACGGATCAGATTGGGACATCAACCCAAACTTTGTGGCTCAAGTAAAAAAAGCGGCCAGCATCAATCGCCCAGTTGTGCTGATTTGTCGCTCTGGACAACGTTCCGTAGATGCTGGCTTGGCATTGGAGTATGCTGGGTTAGGGGAAATATATAACGTAACACATGGTTTTGAGGGCGACTTGAATCCAATACATCATCGCAATGTAGTTAACGGGTGGCGATTTGATAATCTACCTTGGGTGCAAAGCTAACCAATCATGTAAGTAGACTCCATCGTTGTGAGTCATTGCAGTCCGACAAGGTGCGTTGCTCCCTGAAGCCTCATTCTTCCTTCATTACACGTAGTTAATTTACCATTCCCTCCGATTTTTTGATTGCGTTTTTAGCAAAGCAGTACTAATATAGTCCCATATAAAAACGAGGCACATTTGTTATGTTGCGTTTGAGCAAAATGGCGGACTACGGCAGCCAAATTATGACGTACATGGCGCGTAATAATGGTATGCATAGTGCCAGTGAAATCGCCGATACATTGGGTATTACTGTGCCTACGGTGAGCAAGATTCTCAAGATGTTGGCGCGGCAAAACTTAGTGGTTTCGGTGTTAGGCGCAAAAGGGGGTTATACCTTGGCACGCGCGCCGAATGAAATTTCCATCGCGGAAATTATCAACGCGATGGACGGGCCGATTTCAATTACGGAATGTAGTGGTACGACCACTTCTTGTTCGAGAGAGTCAGTCTGTTCAACTAGAGGCAATTGGCAGGTGATCAATAAAATTATTTTGGGCACGCTAGAAAAAGTGAAGCTTGCTGAAATGATTGAGCCTAAGCCGCAAGTCATACACATGCACGCGATGCGTCCTTAGTAAACAATTGGAGAGAATCATGGCAATTACATTAACTGAAGCCGCAGCAAAACACATCCTCAAGCAGGTCGCCAAGAGTGGCGACTCTATTGGCTTGCGGCTCGGCGTTAAACAAGCTGGATGCAGCGGACTGCGCTACACCTTTGGTATGGCAAATGAAGTGCTACCGACCGAAACGGTATTTGAGAGTTTTGGCGCAAAAGTGCTAGTCGATACAGCCAGCCTGCCATACCTCGAAGGGACAGAGTTGGCTTACGTGCAAGAAGGGTTGAATTCGTTTTTCAAATTCAATAACCCCAAAGCTAAAAATGAATGTGGCTGCGGTGAAAGTTTCGCAGTTTGAGGATTAAAAAATGAGCGCGGTATTAAACAATTTAGTCAATCAGCCCTATAAGCACGGCTTTGTCACGGACATCGAAACGGAAGTCGTTCCAAAAGGCTTGAACGAGGATGTCATCCGCCTGATTTCTAGAAAGAAGGAAGAGCCGGAATGGCTGTTGGAATTTCGTTTGTCAGCCTATCGGCATTGGCTCACTTTGACAGAGCCAGCTTGGGCGAACGTGACTTATCCGAAAATTGACTTTCAGGACATCATTTATTTCGCGCAACCAAAACCGAAGAAACAATTAGCCAGCTTGGACGAGGTTGATCCAGAATTGCTGCGCACGTTTGCAAAGCTCGGCGTGCCATTGCATGAGCAAAAGTTGATGACGGGCGTGGCTGTCGATGTAATATTTGACAGCGTTTCTGTTACGACCACTTACAAAGCCAAATTGGCTGAGATCGGCATTATTTTCTGTTCCTTTTCAGAAGCGGTGCGTGAACATCCTGAGCTTATCAAGCAATATCTAGGCAGTGTAGTACCCGCCAGTGACAACTATTACGCCTCACTTAATTCCGCTGTGTTTACCGATGGATCATTTTGTTTCATCCCCAAAGGGACGAAATGCCCGATGGATTTATCTACCTACTTCAGAATCAATACGGAAGGTTCGGGGCAGTTTGAGCGCACGCTGATTATTGCGGAAGAGGGCAGCTCTGTTTGTTATTTGGAAGGTTGCACCGCACCGCAATTTGATACCAATCAGTTGCATGCGGCGGTGGTTGAATTGGTTGCCCTGGACAATGCCGACATCAAATATTCCACTGTGCAGAACTGGTATGCGGGCGATGAAAACGGTAAAGGTGGCATCTACAATTTCGTGACAAAACGTGGTTTGTGCAAGGGTATTAACTCCAAAATTTCTTGGACTCAAGTTGAAACGGGATCTGCCATTACTTGGAAATACCCAAGCTGTGTGCTACTTGGCGACAATTCGGTCGGCGAGTTTTATTCCGTCGCATTGACCAATCATAAGCAACAGGCTGACACTGGCACGAAGATGATTCATGTTGGCAAAAACACTCGAAGCAAAATTATTGCTAAGGGAATTTCTGCGGGGCGTTCAAATAACAGCTATCGCGGCTTAGTCAAAATGGGAAGTCGTGCAACAGGTGCGAGAAATTATTCGCAGTGCGATTCGATGCTGATAGGCGATCAATGTATCGCCAATACTTTCCCGACCATTGAGGTGTTGAACACCACGGCTAAAGTTGAGCACGAGGCCTCAACTTCAAAAATAGGCGAAGATCAAATGTTCTTTTTCGCACAACGTGGCATCGGCTCGGAAGAGGCGATTTCGATGATTATTAACGGCTTCTGCAAGGACGTGTTCGTGCATTTGCCTATGGAATTTGCGGTCGAGGCAACCAAGTTGCTCGGCTTGAAACTTGAAGGGAGCGTAGGGTGATTTACAAGGATAGTCAGGTCTTATTGGAAGTTAAAAATCTTAAAGCTGAAGTGGCTGGCGTGGAGATTTTGAAGGGCGTGAATTTAACTATTCGTGCTGGCGAAGTACATGCCATCATGGGCATCAATGGTTCGGGGAAAAGTACCTTGTCCAAAGTGTTGGCGGGTCATCCTGATTACACTGTTACTGCAGGCGAAGCTAACTTTAGCGGAAAAAATCTGTTTGAGCTTGCACCTGAAGAGCGTGCCAGAGCAGGCTTGTTTTTGGCGTTTCAATACCCTGTTGAAATCCCAGGTGTATCCAACAGCGCGTTGCTGCGATTGGCATATAACACGCTGCAAACTGAGCGTGGGCTTGAAGAACTTGACCCGCTGGAGTTTGAAGATTTCATCCAAGACAAAATCAAAGTGGTTGAGATGGATCCAAGTTTTCTTTCGCGTAGTGTGAATGAAGGTTTTTCGGGCGGTGAAAAGAAACGCAACGAAATTCTGCAAATGGCGGTACTTGAACCCAAGCTGGCGATTTTGGATGAGACCGACTCTGGTCTTGATATTGACGCGTTGCGCATTGTGGCGCATGGCGTTAACAGCCTGCTTTCGGCAAACAATGCCGTGGTGATGGTCACGCATTATCAACGACTGCTGAATTACATCGTGCCGGATTTTGTGCATGTGATGGATGGCGGACGAATTGTGAAAACAGGCGGCAAGGAATTGGCATTAGAGCTGGAAGCGCGTGGTTACGACTGGCTCAGGGCGGCAGTATGAGCCTCACCCAAGCCCAATGTTTTGAGCAACTATTGCTCGGCAAGCCCGTTAAATCGAGTGGCTGGCTGGCAAACATTCGGCGCGATGCGAAGGGTTGTGCCGAAGCGTTGAATTTCCCATCATCAGCGCATGACAATTGGCATTTTACCGATTTATCTGCGCTGTTTCAGCATCAATTCGAACCCGTCGATACCTTTACGAAATTATCGTTGGGAGATATTGAAAAGCATTTGATCCCCGATACCATACGTATGGTTTTTGTTGATGGATGTTATGTAGCCGAGCTTTCTGACTTGAGCCAAGTTGGTGCAGGTATTACCGTTAAATCATTGCTGGAATGCTTTGGCGACTCACAAGTAGAAGCGCATCTCGGTCAACATGCACCCTACCAACAAGACGCATTTGCCGCACTAAACACTCATCATTTTGAAGATGGTGCATGGGTACATATCACTCAGGAAGTGGCAACGCCAATACATTTATTGCATGTGGCGACTAAACGAGATATACCGTCGGCAATTTATCCACGCAGCTTAATCGTGCTGGGAGCCAATAGCCGCGCCGTGTTGATTCAAGATTATGTGGCACTGGAAAGCGCGGCATATTTGACTGATGCGGTGACGGAAATCGTGTTGCAGCAAGATGCACAGTTGCAACACGTTCATCTGCAACGTGAAGATAAAACCGCTTTTCATGTGGAACAGTGTGCCGTGAAATTAGCTAAAGGCAGTGTTTATATTTTTACTTCACTGGCATTAGGTGCGCGCTTGTCACGCTACAACTTGCATATCACTCAGCAAGGTGAAGGCGTTGAAATGCACCTCAACGGTCTGGCTTTAATTGCGGGTCGGCAAATTGCTGATACGCATACGCTGATTGATCATGCTGCACCACGCGGCAAGAGTGTGCAATTGCATAAATGTATTGCAGATGATGCGGCGCAAGCGGTATTCAGCGGCAAGATAATGGTTCACAAACATGCGGCAGGAACGGACTCTGCCCAGAGCAGCCGCAACTTGTTGCTGTCTGGCAAAGCGCGTATCGATACCCAGCCACAACTGGAAATTTTTAATGATGACGTGAGTTGTAAGCATGGTGCAACAGTTGGGCAAATTGATTTGGAAGCGCTGTTCTTTCTCACTAGCCGAGGTTTGACTGAAGTCGATGCGCGTAATTTATTAACCCATGCGTTTGCTGCTGAAATTATCGAAAAAATTCCTGTACCCGCGTTGGTAGCTGCATTAAGAAAAACACTGTTTGAGCGTGAGGCAAAATTATGAGCGCGACACACTTTAATGTTGAGCGCATTCGCGCCGACTTCCCGATTCTGAATTTACAAGTTATGGGCAAGCCACTGGTGTATCTCGACAACGCTGCGAGTAGCCAAATGCCTCAAGCGGTAATTGATACCATCACCCGCTACCAAACTCAGGAGCACGCCAATATACATCGCGCGGTGCATTACTTGAGTGAGCTGGCGACAAAGGAGTTTGAAGCGGCGCGCGTTAAAGTGCAGCACTTCCTTAATGCTAAAGAATCACGTGAAATTATTTTCACGCGCGGTACAACTGAGGCTATCAATCTGGTGATGCACGGATATGGACGCGCGTTTATCAACAAAGGTGATGAAATTATCATCTCCGCCCTTGAACATCATTCCAACATCGTGCCATGGCAAATGTTGGCACATGAAAAAGGTGCCGTGCTGCGTGTCATCCCGATGAATGATGCGGGTGAATTACTGGTCGATGAGTACGAAGCTTTGTTCAATGCCAAGACTAAATTTGTCGCATTGATGCATGTCTCCAACGCGCTGGGCACGATCAATCCTGTCAAATCTATGGTGGTGTTTGCGCATAAACATGGCGTACCCGTGTTGCTGGATGGTGCGCAAGCTGCGCCGCATCAAGCCATTGATGTACAGGATTTGGAATGCGATTTTTACGCATTCTCTGGACACAAACTATGCGGCCCAACGGGCATCGGTGTGTTGTATGGTAAGGCCAAGATATTGGAGAAAATGCAGCCCTACCAAGGTGGCGGCGACATGATTCTTTCAGTCACATTTGAAAAGACCACATACAACGTTATCCCGTATAAGTTTGAAGCTGGCACGCCGCCTATCATGGCGGCTATTGCCTTGGGCGCAGCGATTGATTACTTGACTAACATCGGGCTTGCCAACATTGAAGCTTACGAAAAAGAATTGCTCGAATATGCAACTCAGAAAATTTCAACCTTAGCCGGGGTCAGAATTATCGGCACAGCAAGGAACAAGGCAGCAGTGCTTTCGTTTGAAATTAAAGGAGTTCATCCACATGATGTTGGGACGATTTTGAACGATCAAGCCATCGCGATCCGAACAGGACATCATTGTGCGCAGCCCGTAATGTTGCGCTTAAACATTCCCGCCACTGCGCGTGCTTCGTTTGCGTTTTACAACACTAAGCAAGAAGTCGACAAGTTGATTGCCGAAATAATAAAAGTCCAGGAGATGTTCGCATGAGTGATATGCGCCAATTGTACCAAGAGGTTATTCTCGACCATAACCGCAAACCAAGGAACTTTGGTTCATTGCTTGCTGCGAATCGTCATGCCGAGGGGCATAACCCACTTTGCGGTGACCACATCAAGCTGACCGTGAACGTGTTGGAAGACAAAATCGACACCATCGCTTTTGAAGGCGATGGCTGTGCTATTTGCAAAGCATCCGCGTCGATGATGACGGGTGCAGTCAAAGGGAAATCCTTAGCGAATGCCGAAACGTTGGTGACAGAATTTCGCGGCATGGTGACGGGTACATTGGATGCCGAAAAACAAGAAAATCAGTTGGGCAAGTTGAAAGTGTTTGTCGGTGTGAAAGATTTACCGTCACGCGTAAAGTGCGCAATCTTGCCTTGGCATACCCTGCATGCGGCACTCAATGCGGAGCCAGAAGTTTCGACAGAAAATGCAGGTGATCCTTTCGCTGAAGACCCAGTAGAGAACAAACATGCCTAGAATTGCAGACATAGAAGACACCCCCAATCCCAATGCGGTCAAGTTCGTATTGAAGGATAGGTTGACGTGGGGAACGGCACGTTCATTTGCCGATGCCGAATCAGCAAGTGACGACCCGCTTGCATCACAACTGTTTGCCATTCCGCATGTGACCAACGTGTATTACATGGATAAATGGATTACGGTCACGCAAGACGGTGAAGCCGATTGGCCAAAATTGGTTAGAGAAATCGCCATGCCTATCCGTGAGGCAGAAGCAGCGCAAAAGCCAGAAATACAGGCCGATGCGAGCTATGAAGACGAGCCGAGATTGGCCGCGATTCGCGCTTTGTTGGATCAGCAAATTCGCCCCGCTCTAATGAGTGATGGTGGCGATCTACAAATCGTGGGGCTAGAAGAAAATGTGCTGACCATCCGCTACTTCGGCGCATGCGGCAGTTGCCCCAGCTCACTTTCAGGAACACTCTCCGCGATTGGCAATTTGGCTCGCACCATCGAACCCAACATCGAAGTGGTGGTGATTTGAACGCGTGGGTCACTGTCTGCAAGGTAGCGGATGTCTCGCCAGCGCATCCCATACACGCCGAGATCGATGGCACGCGCATCGCCGTGTTTAAGTTATCGGATGGATTTTATGCAATCGAAGATGTTTGCACCCATGACGGCGGGCAACTCACGGGTGGCTGTGTCGAAAATGATGAAATCGTTTGTCCGCGACATGGGGCACGCTTTTCCATTAAGACCGGAGAGGCACTGACGGCACCCGCTTATGAGCCTACCTATATCTTTCCGGCGAGAATCGAAAACGGCATGGTTCAGGTTAAAGATGACCGCTGGAGTTAGTTGCTTGGTGTGATTTTTGCTTGAACTGTTGCAGAAACTACCAAGCAGCTTGCAACTTAATCGTGGTGAGTAAATTACCTCTAGGTTGAGGGGTATCGTATAAAGAACCATAGTAATAGCTATGATTGGCATGCAACTCTATGTTCTGAGCGAGGTTATACACAGCTGTGAGGGTAATCGCATTATCGCTTGGATTGCCCCCCGAAACGGCTAACAAACCTGTTCTCCCGCCAGTCTTAGCACTTCTGTACGCGGCACCAACATGTAGGGTATTTTGAATCACGCTGTAGTCGACACCTACGGTAAAAGCTGTACGCTCATTGAGTCGGTACTCGGCGGGGTCGTACACATCACTGACGGTAGAGCCGACATTGAGCATATTTGGCTTAGCCGCTGTTCCAGAGGGACTCTTAGCCAAAGTGGCATAAAGCATAATGTCTTTATCATTTACCGTTCCCATTGCTTGAAAATCCAAAGCAGTCGCTTGCGTGTTAACGGGTACTAAATTTTTAGCTGCATTTTGGGCAAAATTTGAGCCCGTCCAAAACTGCGCACCGATGAGTAGTGCCCATTCGCCATGGTCTAGAGAGTCAAACTTTGGAGTTACTGCAACACGCAAATAGTTAGAATGCAGTACCTGAGCGTATCCTGATTTTGCCTGTGATGCGGGAGCCCAGCGACTGAAGTTGAGGTAACCCGTATCATTCTTCGCAACAATCGACACGCCCGTTGCCGCACCATCTGTACCAACATACTGCTGTGCAGAAACCTCTTTGCGATGCTCCGCCCACACCATGTTTTGTACTGCGCCCGTACTGGCTTGCTCGTAACCATAACTAGCCCCAAATCTGTCCGTCAAGTAAGGGATGACGGACAGGTTATATTGATTCACCTCAATAGCGGCGGGCAACTTAAATGCGGAGAGTAGGGTGGGTGAGGCAGTATTGCCTTCAAAGTAAAAGCCAAAATTGTTTGAAATGCGTCCGCCAAGAAACAAATCAAAATCATCGGGGAATTGCCACTGACCGCCATTCGTTGTGGTACCTGGCAGTGTTCCTGGCGCATCGCCACCATTTGATCTTTGGTAGCGAGAAATAATCAACATAGACGCATTCAGAGATTCAGGGATGGATAAACTGTCGCTTTCTATCCTAGATTGAGTACCCATGGTGCGGTAGCCAGAAGCCTTAAAAGACTGCCCAAAATCGTTCAAAATCGGCATGTGTTGTGCATGGCACGCTTGGCAATCAATACCAGTTTGGCGCGAGAATGAAGGTATCGCAGATGCGGGTAGCGATAGAACAGAAATCGCTAAGATGAGCAGTTGAAGAATAATTTTTTTCATTTAATTAATTAATGAAGATACTTGGGTTTTGAGCGCGACTTGGGATAACTTTTGTGCTTGCTTTGGATTAACCTGACTTTATAGCAGCAAAGGGTAGATGTCAAAAATTGCTAGCTACCTGAAAATATGCCGATTAAATTAGTCCTTATGTAGTCTCGTTATTCGCATAATGTATATTATGTCAAATGACTAATCCATAAAATAGTTGGCTTTATGAGAGCCAACTTTATGAAAAAACCACTTGCAAAACAGTCCCCAAAATACGCTGGAAAAGACCTCTTCGGTGATGTAGTCGTGACTATCGAGGATGTTGAAATGTGGCTTGATGCCGTGCCAAAAATCCCGCGAACTTCACCCCTACGGCGTGAATACTACGCAAAGAATTGGGATGTTGTCAACAAGATTAAAGCCTATAAGTTGTCAGGTGAATTCTGGGAACGCGTTGAACCCAAGCCGCCCGAACTTGATGCGCCATCAAGGCTTGCCGCCGCGCTCCGATCTTGCTCGCGTTGACGCTCTTCGGCGCGCTTATCCGCGCCTAATGCCCTGAACCACAGCCACTTGAGGAACGTCATTGTCAGAAAAACAAAAACAAAATCCTCTAATAAATCTACCCACTCATCGGCTATCAGCGTATCCCGCAACTTCCAATACACCGACACTATTGCGGCTATTGATAATGACCTCAAATATCGGTCAATTTGTTTTTCAGTGAAAAAGCCCATTTTCGCCCCCGTATAGATAGGGTGCTTATGATGGTCATTTTGTGGGGTTTGTCAATACTACTTCCCACCCACGTTGACTTTGGGCGATGGGTCATCCTCCAGCGCGCCTGCCTGTTGCCTTTGCTTGTTGCGTTGAGCTTTTGGTAATATCTCAACAAGCTTCTTAAATCCATAATTATGTGCCAGTTTGGCACTGCGCAAATACGAGGAAACGTGCGGCAAGAAACTGTTGATGTAATGCCAGTGTGATTTTGAGCGTTTACCTAATCGCCCAGCAAGGCAATAATTTCCTGAATCTCTCGGCGCAATGAAGGTTGCGGTGTGGCATTCAATTCATCCACCTGAGCCACTAACCTCGTCATAGTGGCCTCGCCCACCTCCACACCGTTCGCATTTTCCAGCCGATTACGCGCACCGCTGATGGTGAATCCCTGACTGTATAGTAACTCGCGAATTTTGCGTATCAGCAATACCTCATGATGCTGATAATAGCGGCGATTACCGCTGCGTTTAATGGGTTTGAGCTGGGTAAACTCTTGCTCCCAGTAGCGCAGCACGTGCGACTTCACCCCGCACAACTCGCTGACTTCACCGATAGTGAAGTAGCGTTTTGCGGGGATCGGAGGAAGTTCTGGACTAGAGTTTTGGTGTTCCATGATAGGACTTTTCCACCATGGTTTTCAGCTTTTGGCTGGGATGAAATGTCACGACTCGGCGTGCGGTGATGGGGATTTCTTCGCCTGTTTTTGGATTACGGCCTGGGCGTTGTGGTTTATCGCGCAGTTGAAAATTGCCGAAACCGGATAACTTCACACTGCCACCGCTTTCCAGCTGCAAGCGGATTTGTTCAAAGAAGGCTTCCACCATGTCTTTGGCTTCGCGCTTGTTCAGCCCTACTTTGGTAAAAATCAGATCGGCTAATTCAGCCTTAGTTAATGTTGAAACCATGCTTTCCTCTTACGTGCGCAATTGCGCGCCTTGTTTCTGTAATGCGTCAATAAGTAAATTCACACTTGAGTCTATTTCAGATTCTGTGAGTGTTTTCTCAGTATCTTGCAATAACATACGGAATGCAAGGCTTTTTTTGTTTTCCCCCACGCCTTTTCCTCGGTACACGTCGAATAACTCTATTTCGCGCACACTGGGTACTTCCGCCTTGTACATGCTATCCAGCAAGGTTTGTGCAGTGACGTTTTCATCCACCAGCACAGCCAAATCACGGTATATCGGTGAAAACTTGGAGACTTCCTGCAAGCGTGGCAAATTGGCTTGCAGCAACGCATCCAGCTCAATTTCAAACCAGACAGGTGCAAGCGGCAAATCGTATTGTTGTTGCCATTGCGGATGCAATTCGCCTAACCAGCCAACATGTTTATCACCCAGGTAAAGTTGAGCGCAACGCCCCGGATGCAAGGCGGGATGTGTTGCTGCCACGCATCGCAGGGTGAGGGGCGCAAACAACGCTTCCACATCCGCTTTGGCATCATAAAAATCGACTCCTTTAGCCGCGATGCCCCACTGCTCCGCTTGGCTAGTGCCATACATCAGTCCAGACAGACGCTGGGTTTGCACATATTCATCACCAGACTGTGCGAAACACGCTCCAACCTCGAACAGTCGCACGCGCGTTTGTTTGCGGTTC
Organism: Gallionella sp.; assembly: GCA_040079595.1. Lineage (GTDB taxonomy): Bacteria > Pseudomonadota > Gammaproteobacteria > Burkholderiales > Gallionellaceae > Gallionella. Next base: position 25,163 of record JBEBKA010000018.1, on the reverse strand, counting down.
AGGTTAAAGCGCAACGCGCTCACCAAACCACCAATCAGGCTGCTGCGCATCACCGCCAAATTGCTGGCGATAGGATTTTGCAGCTTGAGCGGATTCTCATTGCCACACAAATCGCGCTCAATTTGTTCATCCAGAAATGCCAGACTGACTATCTCCTGATAATCACGCGACACCAGCGTTTGCTGAATAAGGCTCAGCGGGCGTTGTGATTCGCTATCAGGCAGCATGGTTAGCGTAGCTTTGGGTTGAAGCGCGGGAATGTTGTCGTAGCCGTGCAAACGCGCCAACTCTTCGATTAAATCGGCTTCAATAGACATATCGAAGCGGAAGCTAGGCGGAGTCACCAGAAAATCACCATCCTTCGCGGTGAATACGAATTGCAAGCGTGTCAGCAAGGCAGCGATTTGCTCATTACTGAACTCGATACCCAGCACCCTCACCACACGCGAACGACGCAACCCAATGGGGTTGCGGGTTGGCAGTGTGCCATGCGCCGCGCTAAGCTCACCCACCTTACCGCCGCAAACTTCAACCAACAATTGTGTAGCACGTTCCAGTGCCTGTTGTGTGGCAGCGTAATCGACTCCCCGTTCAAAACGGAACGAGGAATCTGTCGCTAAGCCGAAGCGGCGTGCTTTGCCCACAATTGCATCGGGATGGAAAAACGCGCTCTCCAAAAATACATCCGTGGTACTGGTTTCCACACCACTGCCCTGCCCGCCCATAATGCCTGCCAAAGCCAGCACACGCACATCATCAGCAATAATCAGTACTTCCGTATCAAGTTGCACCACCTGTTCATTCAGCAAAGTCAGTGATTCACCGGCACGCGCACGACGCACTGTGATGCCGCCCGAAAGTTTATTCGCATCAAAAGCGTGCATGGGTTGACCCATTTCCAGCATCACATAATTGGTTATATCCACTACCGCATTGATGCTGCGCAGCCCGCTGCGCTCCAAGCGACGCTGCATCCAAATCGGTGTAACAACTTCTGCATTTACGCCACGGATTAACCTGCCGTAATACAAAGGACACGCAGTAGCATCGTCCACTTGCACCTTCATCTGCTCGCTTAATGTTGCCTTGTGAGGTGCTATTGATAAGGGTTTGCACGGACTAGCAGTGAGTGCGGATACTTCGCGGGCGATACCGAACAGACTGGAACAATCGCTGCGATTCGGCGTGAGCTTGAGCGTGAAAATCTGGTCATCCAACTCCAGATACTTGCGGATGCTCTCACCCACTGGCGCATCGTCTGGTAACAACCAAAGCCCCTCGCTGGTTTCCGCCAGTCCCAATTCTTTTGCCGAGCACAACATGCCGAATGATTCGACATTACGCACCTTGGCTTGCTTGATATTAAAGTCGCCAGGCAACACCGCGCCGATTCGTGCGCAAGGTACTTTCACACCGACCGCAACATTGCTCGCACCACACACGATGGTCAGCGGCTGCGCTTCGCCTACATTCACCTGACACACATTCAGCCGATCCGCGTTGGGATGTTTAGCCACCTCCAACACTTGCGCGACCACCACGTTGTTAAATGCTGGTGAGACGGCATCCATACCCTCCACCTCCAAGCCTGCCATCGTGAGCAGATGCGAAAGTTCCGCACTGGATAGCGCGGGATTGACGAAGGTTCTTAACCAATTTTCAGAAAATTTCATAGCGGTATTGTCAGTTTAAGGTTGTTGATTTTGTGAAGCACTTGCAGGTTGAGGAAGGCATCGCTGTGGGTGAGGCCGTTGCCGCCCAGCAGGGATGCGCCGCTATTGGCATCGAGCAGGACTACCTCGAATGCGTCATCGGGTGCGCCGTTCAAGTCATCCAGTGCTGTGCCGCTCAAAGTGAAGCTCAGGTAGCGGTCGTTGGCGTTGACCATGAACACTTGGTTGAGGCGGGTTTGGCTGGTTGAAACTTCATTCAAGGTTGCAACACCATTGCCAATGTTTACGCTGCCTTGGGTTGCCCAGCCGTTACCGTTATTCAAGCTGCCGTTGGTGAGTGTGCTGTTGGCGGCGACGGCGTATTGGGTCAGGGTGCTGTTGTTCAGCACGGCGTTCAAGCTACCGTAGCGGTTGCGTTGTAGCAGGCCTGCAAAGGCGAGGCTCATGCCGCCCAAAGGTAAGGTTGGGAATGGCGCAGGAACATTGCTTGGTAGTGTAGAACCCTGTAGGAGCGGGTCATACCCGCGACCAGTCAAGGATTCGCGAGCAGGGCTCGCTCCTACCAAACCCGAATCCAATCCGCTCTTGGCTTGTGCGATGAGTTGTCCCATGAGTGCCATTTCGTCGGGGGTGGGGAGGCGGCGCACGCCTGCGGTTAGGGTTGTGCCCATGTAGTCGTGGGCATCGGCATTGTGGTCTATGCCCAGGGCGTGGCCGTATTCGTGGAGGAGGACGGTGAGCATGTCCATTTTGCCCGCTGCGGCACTGCCTGCCTTTGCCACCCATTCGTTGGGGTTGCTGGTGGGGAGGTACTCTGAGTTATCCGACGGGGTGGTGTCGATGTACCAGTTGTTGCCTGCTGCATTAGTATCGAGGGTGATGGCGTTGCCTGTGGTTTGGCCTAGTGCGCCGCCTGCCAAGTCAGTAAAAGTAATGGTGATGTTGCTGACGGTGTTGAGCAAGGACGCAAACTGGGTTTCTGTTTGCCATGCGCTAAAATCGCTCATTGAAAGTGGTTTGAGTCCAGTAGGTGGAGTACTCAAGCCGTTACTCGCACCAAAATCGACAGAATCACAATATTGAGCTGGTCGGTCTTCATCAAGCACTTCGACCACCCAGAAATTGATCACAACTTTGTATTGCTTGCCTTGGCTTTCCACTAGATAGATCGCACGATCTGCTCCTTCATAGCCTTTTTCTGGCATGTATATCCAACCAGTAAAATCATCTATTGAGTTCACTACACCATGTTTAGGTACTTCAAGTAGCGTTACATTGTATTGTTGAGCTTCGGCGACCGTCCCTGTATACGGCTTACCGATTTGCCGCAAAAATTCGAAATTGACTGGTGAAAAAGCGTTGGGGGCAGAATCAGGAACCAAACTTTGCTTGTCTAGACAAAACGTAATTGTTTTTATGTTCTGCGTTGGATTTGCATTTTGTCCCACAGCTTGCGCAATCATCACGGTAGGAGCTTGTGGTGGGACGGCGGGAACGGTGAACGCGAGCATGACGGTCTCCTCTGCGCCAGATAGCGCGCTGTATGTGGTTTGAGTGGGAGTAACAGCTACTGATTCTACACCACCATCCATTACATCAGAGCCGAGTAAATTCGCACTCTTGACGATGCCTTGAACAGCAGGTGGGTTGAGATAGATGTGGAAGTGGTTTTGATGACCTGATGACTGAGCTGTATCAATGGCTAAATTTTTTAGCACTCGATTAAAATTGAGCAATGGATTTTGTGTTGAGGTTGTGCCACCCACCAGCACCTTGGAAATCAGCCCATTCGTGTTTGTGCCATCGCCAAACAGTGCGTTGCGTATCAGTTCTTTTTGCGCGGCTGTGCCATTGGTGAAGGTTAAGCCTAAGCGCGAACCCAACGGTGACGGTGGGCCAGCCACTTCGCCAGGCAACACCACGTTATCACGCGTGACGGAATACAACGCTAAAAAATTGCCTAGTGCAAATTGCTGTCTGTTATAACTATATTGCACACCATTTTGCACATACTGTGAGGTCTGCGGTAATTGGCTATTGTTGACGCTTTGGCTAATCGCCTGATTGATGCTCCAGCCGATTTGATTAGCCGCCAGCTCGCTTACCGTAAGCGGTTCGTTGTGGTTGTATTGGTTACCGTCATTAGCGTTCCAAGCACTGCCAAGTTTAATTTTGCTTACATTGTCGCCAATGCCAAGATCAAATGCCATTCCCAAATCATGCGTGGCATGCTGACCTTGAATCCCCGCTCCATTCCATTGAGGTGTGAACCCGTAATTTGCATCCGTTGCGCCATTGAACTGTAGCGTGCGATTGCCCAATAAGCCTGTAGGTGCTTGACTAACTGCTGCCATCAAATCCCACATCCAACTTGTGCCGAAGTTTTCTACTTTGGTGTTTGTCGTGCCGATTTGACTATTAGTCCATTTGCTCAAGTGAGCGTTGGTTTTTTCAAAGGTAGCAGGTGGGTTTTCTCCTTGCGGTGGTGTTCTGCTCGCAAAGAGCTGCATCCAATGCGGTGCATTGTAGGCGTTGAGCCAGTCACTGGTGGTTTTTCCTTGCCCGACACTGGTGGTGTCGGCTTCGATCATGCCGTCCGCACCGTTGCTGTTATCAGCTGTGCCATTTGTTGTGTTGGCAAAACTTGTGTGCGTTGCGCCTGTGGTGGTTGCATCGTAACGCACCACTTTCTCGAACAGCTTGAGCGCGGCTTTTTCTTTAACGTCAAACGTGCCGTCCACTTTGAATTCTTGGAGGGTGTTGTCAGTTTGCGGCATGCCTGTGTAAATCGCTGGGTAGCCCAAATACTTCAACCGCTGCTCAACGCGATAGACATCGAGTACATCGATTGTTTTGTTCTGCTGAGCTGCGACACTGACCTCGCCATGCAAGGTAAACGCGGAGTAGCCCGGATTGTCCAGCGGTCTGTCACCGAAAAAGGTTTGCACGGCGGGGATGTCTTTGGCGGTGACGGTGACGATGCCTTGTCGCCATTCCCATAATCCAATATCGTTTTGGGCTTGGAATTTGAACAGGAGCGTGGTCACTTTGTCGGTGATGCGTCCGCCGTTGCGCAGGGTGGTTTCGTCTGTTGCGGTGATGTTGGGCGCGAGGTACATGCGCCCTGTGTCTTTGAATTTTAAGCCCGTCACATCGCTGTCTTTGCCGCCGCGTGTGTAGGGGTCGGCAATGACGCTGCTCGCGCTGTTGCCTGTGGCGCGGATGAGTTTGAAGGCGGCGGTGTCCGAGTCGTCGATGGTGTCGGCATTCAGGGTGAAGTTTTGCACGCTCCACTGGATGACTTCGTCGCGTTTTTTGACCAGCGCGTTGCGTTGCGCGTCGGTCATGGCGGTTTCGGGGAGGTCTTTTGCCAGCTTCAGCAGTTCGCGGGCAATCACGTCTGCCGCGAGTTTTTTGAGGTCCACTTCGACCACGTCGCCCATGCGTCCGTCATTGACGTTGACCACTACCGGACCATCATCAAAAAACGTCCCCGCCACCAAGCCAACGTTGTTCTTCACCAGCTGTTCGATGTTGGGGTAGGCTTGGACGTTGATGTGTTTGCTCATGCGGTCTTTGTCGGGCATGGCGAGGGCGGCGTGGATCAGGTCGGCGACGTTCCAGGCGTGGCTCTGGCTGGGGAAGGCGATGTTCCAGCCTGGGGTGATCGATCCTGGTGCGGCGTTATTGGCGATGCCGAGGTTGCTGCTGTAGCTGCCTTTGAGTTGGCCGATGAGGACTGTGCCGTTTTCGGAGACTCCGAGGTTAATGATGCCGTAACCGTCCAGCGGCAGGGTTGCGCCCAGGTATTTCGCTTCGCCTTGTTTGCCGAAGGGGTCGGCGATGATGCCGAGTTTGCCGCCTATTGCTACCTTCTTGGCGGTGGTACTGCCGCCGATGGCGAGGGGTGCGCCGCTGGGTGTCCAGAGGAAGGTGGGGGCTTCGTACATGGCTTGCCAGTAGGGGTCCATGGTGAAGTGGTTGTCGTCGGAGACGATGGCGTATTCGATGCCATCGACGGTGACGAGGACGGCACTTTGGGCGCGCTGGATGATGGCGGGGGTGAGTGTCATGTAGCTGCGCTTTGACAATGCCGCTGGCAACAGCAAATCAGTCGCCAATCCAGTTCTCCACTTTCAATCCTTGAACACGGTTAAATTCCGTTTCATTATGAGTGACACAGATACATTCAAGTTGCTTCGCGTGTCCAGCGATCATGGCATCTCGCTGCCCGATAGTCTTTCCGCTTTTTTCAAGGTGAACCAATAAACTTGATGCCGCATCGGCTGCTCTACGATTGAATGGCTCTACTTTGAGCGACCCTACCATGTGCGCAAGTTCCTGCGCCTTATCTTTGCCTGTCCTCGCTGCAAGTACCATGTTGGTAAGTTCAAAATAAGCGATAGCTGAAAGACAAACCTGAGCGCGTTGTTGGTCAATTTTTTTGAGGGCTTTGCGCCAATTCTCCCGTCGATTCACGATATGCACTAGTACGTTGGTGTCCAACATGTAGCGACTCATTTTTGCATTTTAAGTTTGCCGCGAAATGGCTCTGCCGCCTTCATAAATTTACGCGCCCACGGACTAAGCGATGCCAAAAAAACCTCCTCCGGCAAAGCGTCCAGTTGCTTGGACGAGAGTTTTTGAATATTTACTTTCTTCAGCTTCGCCGCTGCCGCTTTTCGCGCGGGTGCACGTGTGGATGCTGTCGTCATAATGTCACCCTCCTAGTCTGTTTCAACGATTTTGATTCTACGCCAAACAACCTACAAATAAAACTCGTGTGCTGGCGTTGGTCTAGCGTCCGCCCGTTGCGTCCAGCGCGGTGTATCAAAGGAGCACTGAGCGTGTGCTATCGGGGCTTTAGCCCCATACACCCCTTCACAAAAAACAGGGAGTGTATTTTACGACCATGTTTTTTTGGGGAAGACCCCTGCGGTCTTGCGGGTACACCACGGACTTAATCAGCGTTTCCTTAGTTAAACTGTTTCAAAAAACGCAGGTCGCTCTCGAAGAACTGGCGTAAATCATTCACGCCATAGCGCAGCATTGCCAAGCGTTCCACGCCCAAGCCGAAGGCAAAGCCGAGATATTTTTCACTGTCGATGTTGACGTTCTTCAGCACGTTGGGATGCACCATGCCGCAGCCGCCGATCTCCAGCCAGCCGCCCTTCCAGCTCATATCCATTTCTGCCGAAGGCTCGGTAAACGGGAAAAATGAGGGACGAAAGCGCACTTGCAAATCATCCTGCTCAAAGAAGCGTTGCAGAAAATCCTGTACCACGCCTTTGAGGTTGGCAAAGCTGATGTCTTCATCCACCCACAACCCTTCAACCTGATGGAACATGGGTGAATGCGTGGCATCGGAATCGACGCGATATACCCGACCGGGTGAAATGATCTTCAGAGGTGGTTTATTTTGCTCCATGTAACGAATTTGCACGGGCGAGGTATGAGTACGCAACACATGCTGCGGATCGATATAGAAGGTGTCGTGCATGGCACGCGCAGGGTGATTGTCGGGGATATTCAGCGCGGTGAAATTATAGAAATCATGTTCAATTTCCGGCCCCGATGAAACGGCAAAACCCAAGGAGTGGAACAGTTGCTCGATGCGCTGCAAAGTGCGCGTGATCGGATGCAAACCTCCCGTGCCAGAACCCCGTCCGGGCAGGGTGACATCCAGTGCCTCGGCAGCAAGCTTCTGCGCCAGCTTGCTGTGTTGCAAAGCATCACGACGCTGCTGCAGAGCTGCCTCTATGCCTTGTTTAACCACATTGATTTGCGCACCTGCCGCAGGGCGCTCTTCGGCTGACAGCTTGCCCAAGCCCTTGAGCAGTGCGGTCAGGCTGCCTTCCTTGCCCAGATATTTTGCTTTGACCTGCTCCAGTTCCGCTTCGTCGTTAATCACGGCGAACTGCTGTAGAGCTTGATCGAGAATTTGTTGTAGCTGTTCCATCCATCACACCACGAGAACAAAAAAGGAGGCTCGCGCCTCCTTTCGGTTGCCGCAGCTTGTTACTTACCAAGCTGCGAAAGTTTGCTTACTTGCCGAGGCTGGCTTTGGCTTGCACAACAAATTGCGCAAATGCTGCCTTGTCGAAAATCGCAATATCAGACAGGACTTTGCGATCCACCTGAATGTCCGCTTTCTTCAAGCCATTCATAAACACGCTGTATGTCAACCCTTGCTCGCGAGCCGCCGCGTTAATACGGGCGATCCACAAAGTACGGAATTGGCGTTTCTTTTGGCGGCGATCACGGTAGGCATATTGCCCCGCTTTCATTACCGCCTGTTTGGCGATACGGTAAACATTTTTGCGGCGACCACGGTATCCCTTGGCTTTGGCTAACAGTTTTTTGTGCGTTGCACGGGCGACGACCCCACGTTTTACTCTAGGCATGTGCTGCTCCTTATGCGTAAGGCATCATGGCGCGAACCGATGCTGTATTGGTTGAGTGGACTTCAGCCGTACCGCGTAACTGACGTTTGTTTTTGGTGGTTTTCTTGGTCAAGATATGACGCTTAAACGCTTGTGAGCGTTTGACACTACCACCCGCGCGGATTTTGAAACGCTTGGCCGCGCCGCTTTTGGTTTTCATCTTAGGCATTACTACTCCTTAAGTTATGGTGCGAGGTGCTTTTCAACTGAAAAGGCTTTTTAACCCATACACCACTTTTTATCGGGGATCTACCTACTATTCATTGCGACCAGCCCCTGCTGCCGAATGACTACTGCTTAAATTTTTACTTCTTACCAGGCTTGGGCGACAACACCATCACCATCTGGCGACCTTCCATTTTAGGGAATTGCTCAACCACACCATGCTCAATCAAGTCTGCTCTGACGCGCTCTATTAGGCGCATTCCGATTTCTTGGTGAGCCATTTCCCGACCTCTAAAACGCAATGTAATCTTGGTCTTATCGCCATCTGTTAAAAATTTAATTAAGTTGCGCAACTTGATATTGTAGTCGCCGTCATCCGTTCCCGGACGAAACTTAATCTCTTTAATTTGCACCTGCTTTTGCTTGAGCTTGGCTTCGTGCTGCTTTTTGGCTTCGGCATATTTGAACTTGCCAATGTCCATAATGCGACAAACTGGCGGATCAGCCAATGGCGAAATTTCCACCAAATCCAACTCCGCTTCATCTGCCAAACGCAACGCTTCTGCGATGGCAACAATCCCTAAAGGCTCTTTTTCTACACCAATGAGACGCACTTGCGGTGCGGTAATCATTTCGTTGGTGCGCTGCGATTTATCTTGTGCTATTGCCGTATCCTCTAAAAAATTAAGCCGTGTTACCCGTTTTTGATTTCGGTTTGCAAACGCTCCAACAAGCCTGGTAACGTCATTTGTCCGAGATCTTCACCACTACGGGTACGCACGGCAACCAATTCTGCTGCGACTTCTTTGTCACCCAAAATCAACTGGTAGGGCAACTTTTGCAAGCTATGTTCGCGTATTTTATAGGTAATCTTCTCATTGCGCAAATCCAATTGCACACGTAAGCCAGCGGCACGCAGGTTTTGTGTTACTTGGGTCGCATATTCAGCCTGCGCTTGCGAGATGTTCATCACCACTAATTGTACGGGAGCAAGCCATATTGGAAACGCACCCGTGTAGTTTTCAATCAGCATACCGATGAACCGCTCCAGCGAACCGAGTATGGCGCGATGCAGCATCACGGGCGTTTTGCGCGTGTTGTCCTCATCAACAAACTCCGCGCCAAGACGACCCGGCATGGAGAAATCCACTTGCACCGTTCCACACTGCCAAGAGCGTCCAATCGCATCCTTGATATGGAATTCAATTTTTGGGCCATAAAATGCGCCCTCACCGGGTAACTCTTCCCATGCCAGACCGGATGCGCGCAAAGCTGCGCGCAAGGCAGCTTCCGACTTATCCCAAATTTCATCCGAGCCCACACGGCTCTCAGGGCGCAATGCCAACTTCACCGCTACTTCGTTGAAGCCAAAATCACGATAAACCTTTAACACCAGCGCGTTGAAAGCGGTGACTTCAGATTCGATCTGACCTTCGGTACAAAATATGTGGCCGTCATCTTGTACGAAGCCTCGCACGCGCATCAAACCATGCAAACCACCTGACGGCTCATTGCGATGGCATGAACCAAACTCACCGTAGCGTAGAGGTAGTTCGCGATACGAGCGCAAATCGGAATTAAAAACTTGAATGTGTCCCGGGCAATTCATCGGCTTGATCGCGTATTCATGTTTCTCGGACTCGGTCGTGAACATACCCGCTTTGAAATGTTCCCAATGCCCGGACTTTTCCCACAGCACGCGGTCAATGATTTGCGGACAACGCACTTCCTGATAGCCATTGTCACGATACACACCGCGCATATATTGCTCAATCGCCTGCCACAATGCCCAACCTTTGGGATGCCAGAACACCATGCCCGGCGCCTCATCCTGCATGTGAAATAAATCAAGCTGCTTACCAAGCTTGCGATGATCGCGCTTTTCCGCCTCTTCAAGTTGATGCAAGTAAGCATCCAACTCTTCTTTCTTTGCCCATGCTGTGCCGTAAATGCGTTGCAGCATCTCGTTCTTTGAGTCTCCGCGCCAATATGCGCCAGCCAACTTCATCAGCTTGAAAACTTTCAACTTGCCAGTAGAGGGCACGTGCGGACCGCGACACAAATCGGTGAAATCACCCTCGGTGTATAACGACACAGCTTGGTCCGCCGGAATAGATTCGATGATCTCGGCCTTGTAATGCTCGCCTATACGCTTGAAATAACTCACCGCATCATCACGCGGCAACACCTTGCGCGTCACGGGAAAATCTTTTTTCGCCAACTCACCCATGCGCTTTTCAATCGCCAGCAAATCTTCTGGGGTAAAAGGACGCGAATAAGAAAAATCGTAGAAGAAGCCATGCTCAATCACCGGACCAATCGTCACTTGCGCATCCGGAAACAACTCCTTCACCGCATACGCCAAAAGGTGCGCTGTGGAATGGCGAATTACTTCTAAGCCATCAGCATCTTTATCAGTGACAATAGACAGTGCAACATCTTTGCTAATCAGATATGAGGTATCGACCAACTGCCCGTCCACCTTGCCCGCCAAGGCAGCGCGCGCCAAGCCCGCACCAATGCTCGCCGCAACGTCGGCAATCGTTACGGGCTGTTCGAAGCTGCGCTGTGAACCATCGGGTAAAGTGATAATCGGCATAATTTTCTTTTCTAACTTTTCATTTCCGAAAAAACAAAATACGGCAGTGCCGCACTTGAAGTGTTGAGAGTAAATCAACATCAAAGCTTGCAACTATGCCGCCATTTGGGGCTGACATTTAAGGCTGTGCATTATAGAGAGCGGGGCGGAATTTACAATGCACTACGAGCTCCCAATTCCCGCACTTTCAATCCCAACAAAAAAGGACTGTTACCAGTCCTTTTTTGCTGTACTGACGCAACATGAATTAAATCAATGCTCGCCGAGTACCGAAACAGTTACTTCAACTACCACGTCAGCGTGCAACGCAATGCTGATTGGATGATCGCCGATTTGTTTGAGATGACCCGTAGGCATACGCACTTGTGCTTTTTCCACAGCGAAACCTTGTGTAGTCATCGCGGCTGCAACGTCTGCATTCGTTACCGAACCAAACAGCTTGCCATCCACACCCGCTTTTTGCACGATTTGTACGGTCAAGCCCGCAAATTTTTCGCCACGTGCTTGCGCTTCTGCCAACTTAGCTTTTTCGGATGCTTCGATTTCAGCACGACGCACTTCAAACTCAGCCATGTTAGCCGTGGTTGCGCGTTTAGCCTTGCCTTGCGGAATTAAAAAATTACGTGCAAAGCCGTTTTTAACTTTAACCACGTCACCTAATTGACCCAAATTGATCACTTTTTCCATCAAAATTATTTGCATGATTACCCCTTAGTGCAAATCAGTGTAAGGCATCAAAGCCAAAAAGCGCGCGCGTTTTACGGCTGTGCTTAATTGACGCTGATAGTGCGTTTTTGTACCCGTGATACGAGCGGGAATCAACTTGCCATTCTCGGCAATAAATTCTTTAAGAATGTTGATGTCCTTGTAATCCACCTCGGCGATTTTATCGACTGTAAAGCGGCAGAATTTACGACGCTTAAACAAGCTGCTGCGTGAACCGCGTTTATTCTTGTCATCTTTCTTTTTGTCTGCTGGACGAGCCATGATATTTCCTTATTTCAAAATTATGTCGGTAAACTTAGGCTGCGGCTTCTTCAACTTGAGGTGCACTTTCTCTAGGCGCGCCATCGGTTGAAACTGAACGGGATTTTTCTTCCTTCATCATTGCAGATGGCTCAGTAACAGCAGTCTTGGTTTTAACGGTCAAATGACGTAACACCGCATCATTGAAACGGAACGCATGCTCCAACTCATCCAACGCTTCTTGGTTGCATTCGATATTCATCAACACATAATGTGCTTTGTGAATTTTTTGGATAGCGTAAGCCAATTGACGGCGACCCCAATCTTCCAAACGATGGATTTGACCACCTTTAGAAATCACCAGAATACGGTAACGCTCAATCATTGCGGGAACTTGCTCGCTTTGATCAGGATGCACGATAAATACAATTTCATAATGTCGCATGACATCTCCTTTTGGTTAAGCCCCCCGTTACGAAAAACGGTGGAGCAAGGCTGAGAACCGACCATCGGCTCACAGGGGCGCGCATTATAGCGAAATAGGCTTATGGGTCAAGAAATTTGAGTCTCAAATGTATGTAGCGATATAGCGAATTTTGATTTACCCGCTTTATGTAACACGCAAAAATTACCTCGTGATTGAAGCTATTTCAAGCAATATCTAACTTCCCCACGAAACTTTGCAACTCTTTAGGCAACGGTACGACCAGTTGCAGCGGTTCACCTGTCAAAGGATGAGCAAACGAGATACTGTGCGCGTGCAAGAACATTCGCTTCAATCCCTGCTTCATCAACAATTTATTGCGCGCAAAGTCACCGTATTTATCGTCACCGGCAATCGGGAAGCCGAGGTGCGAGAGATGCACGCGAATCTGGTGAGTGCGTCCGGTTTTGAGTTGCGCTTCCAGCAAGCTGAATTCAGCCCAGCTTTTTTCCAAGGTAAAAATGGTGTGCGAGGTTTGTCCGTCTTCGCGCACCATCACGCGCTTTTCACCTTGCGGGGTATCAAATTTGTGCAGCGGCAACTTGACGTGCTGTTTAACATTCTTCCACTGTCCCAAAACCAAGGTGTAATAACGCTTGTCGCTGTTCCCTTCGCGCATGATTTCGTGCATGGCGATGAGTGCGGAACGCTTCTTCGCCAGTAACAATACACCCGATGTCTCACGATCTAGCCGATGTACCAATTCCAAAAATTTGGCTTGTGGACGGGCGCGACGCATTTGCTCTATAACGCCGAAACTCACTCCGCTACCGCCATGCACTGCAACCCCGGCGGGTTTGTTCACGACGACTAGCGCGTCATCCTCATACACGATGGGGAATTCCACCGCTGGGATGTGCGCCTGCTCAACTTCGTGTTTTTCGGCGACCCGAATCGGCGGAATGCGCACCAAATCACCCAATTGCAAACGATAGGTTTGGTCGATGCGTTTCTTGTTGACCCGCACTTCGCCACGCAGGATGCGATAGATATGGCTCTTGGGCACACCTTTAAGATGTTTGAATAGAAAATTGTCGATGCGCTGTGCTTCGCCGCTTTCATCTATCTCAAGAAATGTCACAGAGTCTTTGCTTAAACCATTCATTTTGCTTATACTTCGCCGCTCGCGAGATTTGGGTATTGGGTAAGTTTGGGAGAAACGCTCCCCCCGCCAGACAAGTTTGAAAAAACAGTTTGGCAAAAGCGACGGAATAATATTTCATTTATAAATCAAAAGTGACGCGAAGGCGAGCTGCCGATCAGTGCTGAAGCACGGCAAAGCGAAGGCGACAAAGTAAGTTTTGATTTAGGAATGGAATATCCGCCACCCTACCAACCGCAGTCCGGTTAATATCACTCACCGGTATCAGCAGTGATAGTAATTGATTTACGCGCTCAAAGCACCAACGGATTTTCCGTGATGTGATTAGGAGTTGCGACACTCTGCTGGTCGAGTCCGATACTCGCAAGCGCCGCTGTTAAGCCGCCTTGCCAGTGCTCAGGATGTACTCCCCCACCGTGTCGGCAAGCTCTGCCACCTCACCCAAAACGATTTAAGATACGCTACTGATAGAGAACTGATTTGACCAACCGTTTGTATAAAACTCAACTGTCGATTGCTCACTGTTTGCCCATCTGGCACGCCTAGCCGCGTGTAGCGTTGACTTGCCCGTGTCAGAGCGCGGGAAAGTATAAAAATGAAACGTATGTTATTTAATGCGACACAACCGGAAGAACTCCGTGTCGCCATTGTTGATGGTCAAAAACTCATCGACCTTGATATTGAAACAGCCGGTAAAGAGCAACAAAAAAGCAACATCTACAAAGCCGTTATCACCCGCCTAGAACCTAGCCTGGAAGCCTGCTTCGTCGAATATGGTGGCAATCGCCACGGCTTCCTTCCCTTCAAAGAAGTTTCACCACAATATTTCCAGCCAAACAGTGGCAATCGTCCTTCTATCAAAGAGGCGTTGCGCGAAGGCCAAGAATTGTTGGTGCAAGTGGAAAAGGACGAGCGTGGCAATAAAGGCGCGGCACTTACCACGTTCATCAGCTTGGCGGGTCGCTACATCGTATTGATGCCAAACAACCCTAGCGGGGGCGGAGTATCACGCCGTATCGAAGGTGAAGAACGCGACGAATTGCGCCAAGTACTGTCGCATGTGGAAGTACCACAAGGCATGAGCATCATCGCGCGCACTGCCGGTATCGGACGCAATGAAGAAGAATTACAGTGGGATTTGGACTACCTCAAGCAATTGTGGGATGCTATCGAAGGCGCGGCCGCATCTGAAAAAGCACCGTCACTGATCTATCTGGAAAGCAGCTTGGTCGTTCGCGCTATCCGTGATTATTTCAACCCAGAGATCGGCGAAATTCTGATCGATACTGAAGATGTATATCAACAAGCCTTGGCGTTTATGGGTACGGTGATGCCGAACAATGTGGATCGCATCAAACGCTATGTAGATGATGTGCCGTTGTTCTCACGTTTCCAGATCGAACATCAAATCGAATCAGCTCATGCCCGCGAAGTTCGCTTGCCTTCCGGTGGCGCGATTGTGATCGACCATACCGAAGCACTTACCGCGATCGACATTAACTCGGCGCGTGCGACTAAGGGTTCTGATATTGAAGCCACGGCATTCAACACCAACCTAGAGGCGGCAGAAGAAATTGCCCGCCAATTGCGCTTGCGTGACCTAGGTGGCTTGGTTGTCATCGATTTCATCGACATGGAAAACAGCCGCAATCAACGCGAAGTGGAAAACCGTTTGCGCGACTCGTTGCACTACGACCGTGCGCGTGTTCAAACAGCAAAAATTTCGCGATTTGGGCTGTTGGAATTATCCCGTCAACGTCTGCAACCGAGCCTGAGCGAAAGCAACCACATCGCTTGCCCACGTTGTAGCGGTATTGGTCACATTCGCGGTACTGAGTCTTCTGCATTGCATATCCTGCGTATCATTCAGGAAGAAGCGATGAAAGAAAGCAGCACCGCTATTCACGTACAAGTACCCGTGGATGTAGCGACTTTTTTGCTGAATGAAAAACGCAGTGATATTCATCTGGTTGAATCGCGCCTGAAAGTGACAATTACGTTGATTCCTAACCCACACATGGAAACACCTAACTACACCATTAGCCGCCTGCGTCTGGATGACATGAACAGCGACACATTGCAGGCAAGTTACAAGCTGGTGGAAAAGCCTACTGAAGAAAAGCCAGCGAGTTCGGCGCAAGAGCAACAAAAAGCTACCCGCGCAAAAGCAGTGGTGCAAGGTGTAACGCCTGCACAGCCTGCACCAATGCAAACTGAACAAGCCCAAGTTTCGCTGTTCGGGAAATTCATGGCTTGGATGAAATCATTGAGTGAGCCAACGCAAGTTGCAGCCAAACCTGCTGCAATCAATCGTTCACGAGGTTCGCGTCCTGATCGTGCTGAACGTGGCGAAGGTGGCAATAAGCGTCGTGAACGTGGTGGTCGTAAAGATAAAGACGGCAATGAGGCGGGCAAAACACGTGACCGTAACAAGCCTGTGTTTGCTGAGGCTGTCGCGACTAAATCACAAGAGTCGATTGAGCCACGTGAACCGCGCGAGCCACGTCAACCTAGACCGCCGCGTCCTCCTCGTGCCGCGAATGAAAACACTCAGCCACGTGGTGCAGCCAACCAAAACACACAACCTGTAGCCGCTCAAGAAAAACCAGTACTGGAAACTCAGACTGCCTCTCCTGATGTCGATCAAGCCGAAACAGGCAGCTCACCAAGCGCACGTCGTCGTGGTCGTCGCGGCGGTCGCCGTGAACGTGAACAGCGTGAAGGCGCAGCGCAAGCTACGTCGCCAGTCGCGCAAAATGGCGAAGCAGTGATGGTGCAGCAATCGTTCGTGCAAATGGATACCGCGCCTGCAACGCCTGTCATCAATGTAAAACCGACAGAGTACATCGCCGTCCCTGAAGGCTATGTTTACCCAAGCGAATACGTTGCGATGCCGACAGCAAGTGTAAGTGCTGTTATCGCTCCAAAGGTCAGCAACAACTCAAACTTAATTCAGATTGAAACTGATCCGAACAAAGCACAGGCGGTTGCGAGCATGTCAGCTAGTTATACAGATAAACCCGCTACTCGCCGTCGCACGCGTCAGCGTGAGGTGTATGTGGAAAGTGAACCGTTGGTTCAAATTGAAACCCGCCATTAGCCATTATTAGTTGCAACAAAAAACCGCACGATGAGAGTCGTGCGGTTTTTTATTACCTGTCACACAGCTGGATTTTCACCTTGATTGTTAACCCCTATGCGTTGTCGCACCGCTTCAAATAAACAGATTGCTGTTGCTGCTGCGACATTCAGTGATTCAACTTTACTGGATATTGGGATATTTATTTTCTGCGTAGCCAGATTGAGCAATGCTGCTGATAGCCCTGAGCCTTCATTACCCATCATTAATGCTACCTTTCCAGTCAAGTCGCAATCATATAGGCTGCTTGTCGCCTGCAGGCTGGTTGCAAGAAGCGACATACCTGAAAAATTTCCGGTTACATTCAGCAAATTTTGTTGCTCGTAAATATGTAATGCAAAGTGTCCCCCCATCGCTGCGCGCAATACTTTTGGTGACCATGCGTCCGCGCAAGCTGGTGACAAAAACACGGCATCGCAACCGGCAGCGGCAGCCGAGCGCAATATCGAACCAAGGTTGCCGGGGTCTTGAATATCTTCTAACAGTAAGGAAAATCGGCTATCGCTCATGGCTGTACTGGGCTGTGGCGGAGCAATCAAGGTAAGGATACCTGTATGCGTTTTTAATTCGCTGAGTTCCGCGAACAACTTCTCGTCCAGTTGCGTGACAGGAATCTCAGTCATCCGCTCAAGCAACCGACTAATCTCATCGTCTTGCAACGCGGCTGTGTTCAATAAAATGTGTAGTGGTGTAACGCCCGCATCAAGGCAAGCTGCGAGCAAATGCGCGCCATCAAGTAAAGTTTGATTAACCCTGCCGCGTTGTCGCGCCGAGCTTGTGAGCTTAAGCAGTTCCTTGAAAAAAGGATTGTCGCGGGATTGAATCAGCTTCATGCGTTAGCGGCATCTGCTTCCAGCAAGGTGCCGATTTCTTGCAATGAAGGCAATTCCTGCAAAGCACGCAGGTTAAGGTCGTCGAGCATTTGTTGGGTAGTAGCGAACAATTCCGGCTTGCCAGGTGTATCGCGTGTGCCGATGGCTTCTACCCAGCCGCGTGCTTCCAGCGTTTTAATAATTTGTGTAGAAACCGCCACACCGCGTATCTCCTCGATGTCGCCACGCGTGACCGGTTGGTGATAGGCGATGATGGCGAGCGTTTCTAAAACCGCGCGCGAATAGCGCGGCGGCTTTTGCGGGTTAAGCCTATCCAAATAGGATTGCATCTCCGGCTTGCTGCGAAACCGCCAGCCGCTTGCTACTCGAACCACTTCTACGCCCCTGCCCTGCCATTCTTGCGCGAGTTCTTCGAGCAATGTTTCCATCTGCTTGGTGTCCAGAGACACATCACTGAGTTTTTTTAGCTCGGCAATGGACAGCGGTTCTGTCGTTGTGAGAAGTGCCGCCTCCAGAATCAACTTGAACTGATGGCGATTCATCCTACCCTCGAACAAATCTGTGTGCACCACATTGTCTGGATTTTCGACGACGACAATCTCAGTGTCGCTCATTTCACTCTGCGGTAATAGCTCGACTGGCTCGGACATAAATGCTCCCAAAAATTTCGCTTTGTTGAATTTCGATTAAGTATTCTTTGGCCAACTCAAGTACCGCAATGAAGGTGACCACCAATTTTGGCAAACCACTTTCCACTTCAAATAATGTGCCGAACTCAACGTATTCGCCGCCTTGTAAGCATCGCAGCACATGTGTCATTTGCTCCCGCACCGACAATTGTTCACGGCGTACTTTGTGGTGTTTATTCTGTTTGGCGCGTGCCAAAATGACCAACCACGCTTGACGCAAATCTTCCACACTCACTTCGGGCAAGCGTTCGCGCACAGTATTTTCGATCAGTACTTGAACAATTCCAAAGTCGCGTTCAGCTTGTGGCAAGGTATTGAGTTGCTGCGCCGCCAATTTTATTTGCTCATATTCCAACAAACGACGCATCAACTCGGCACGCGGATCCTCACCACTTTCTTCGCTTACCTTAGTCTGGCGCGGTAACAACATGCGCGACTTAATTTCGATCAGCACCGCGGCCATCAATAGGTATTCCGCCGCCAACTCCATGCGGTTGTTTTGCATCAACTCGATGTAGCCCATGTACTGGCGCGTCAACTCCGCCATCGGAATATCCAACACATCGAGGTTGTGCTTACGGATCAAGTACAACAACAAATCCAGCGGCCCTTGGAACGTTTCCAGCACCAACTCCAACGCATCCGGCGGAATATACAAATCCAACGGCAGCGACATCATCGGCTCGCCGTGGATGCGCGCAACAGGAATCAAAGGGAGTTGGGTATCTTGCATCACACTTGACTTACGAGTAACTCAACCCCATCGCTTCACGCACATCACGCATCGTCTCGGTTGCACGTTTGCGCGCCTTCTCGCAGCCATCGGCAATAATGTTGCGCACCAGCGTCGGATCATCCAGATAGAGTTGCGCACGTTCACGCATCGGGCGTTGTTCTTCCAGCACCGCGTCGATCACCGGCTGCTTGCATTCGATGCAGCCGATGCCCGCGCTCTTGCAACCCTGCATCGCCCATTGTTTGGTCTGCTCATTGGAATACACCTGATGCAATTGCCACACCGGACATTTGTCGGGATTACCCACATCGGTGCGGCGAATTCGCGCGGGGTCGGTGGGCATAGTGCGGATTTTTTTCGTCACGCTGGCTTCGTCTTCACGTAGCGTAATGGTGTTGTTATAGGACTTGGACATCTTTTGCCCGTCCAGCCCCGGCATCTTAGAAGCTGCGGTAAGCATAGCCTGTGGCTCGGACAGTATCATTTTTCCGCCGCCTTCAAGGTAGCCGAACAAACGCTCACGGTCACCGTGACTCAAGCTTTGTTGCTCGTCCAATAATGCTTTCGCGGATTCCAAAGCTTCATCATCACCCTGCTCTTGATAACGGTCACGCAGTTCGTCATATAGCTTGGCCTTTTTACTGCCGAGTTTTTTTACGGCTGCTGCGGCCTTTTCTTCAAAGCCTGTTTCACGCCCGTAAATGTGGTTGAAACGGCGCGCAATCTCTCGGGTGAATTCGATATGCGGCACTTGGTCTTCACCCACCGGCACTTGCGTGGCGCGATAGATCAAAATATCCGCGCTTTGCAGTAAGGGGTAACCCAAGAAACCGTAGGTACTTAAATCTTTTTCACTGAGTTTCTCTTGCTGGTCTTTATAGGTTGGCACGCGCTCCAACCAACCCAGCGGGGTAATCATGGACAGCAGCAAATGCAATTCAGCGTGTTCCGGTACTTTGGATTGTATAAACAACGTGGCGTGCGCGGGATCAACACCTGCTGCCAGCCAATCAATCACCATGTCCCACACGCTTTGCTCGATGACTTGTGGCGTGTCGTAATGCGTGGTCAGCGCGTGCCAATCCGCAACAAAAAATAGGCACTCAAATTCGTGCTGCATCTGCACCCAGTTTTTCAACACCCCGTGATAATGACCCAAGTGCAGGCTTCCAGTGGGTCTCATGCCAGACAATACGCGATCAGCAAACATACTTAAATTCCAAATAAAAACGACAACAATTGAAAAAACAAATTTAGCGGCGGCGACAATATCCAGCCGAGTACTGGCGTAATCGCCAGAAAAATCAGGATGAACATGCCGTAGGGTTCTATTTTACTCAACTCGTAGGCTTGGCGATGCGGCAATAAACTCACTGCCACGCGCCCGCCATCCAGCGGAGGTAATGGCAACAGGTTCAACACCATTAACACTGCATTGATTTTAATTCCCCACATCGCCATACCCATCAAAGGCTCGGCAAAATAACTATCAGGAGATGACCAGCCAAATTTGTAAAGTATCGCCCAACCAAATGCCATTACCAAATTTGACGCAGGTCCTGCAATCGCCACCCACAACATATCTTTTTTGGGATTGCGCAACGCGCTGAAATTGACAGGAACAGGCTTAGCCCAACCGAACAAAATTCCGCCCAACCACAGCGTCATTAACGGTAACAAGATCGTGCCAACCGGATCAATATGGCGAATCGGATTCAGGCTGATGCGCCCTTGCGAATACGCCGTCATATCGCCAAAGTGGCGCGCCACATAGCCATGTGCGGCTTCGTGCAGGGTGATGGCAAACAGGACGGGGATCGCGGCGAGTGAAACGGTTTGTATGAGTTGATCGATTTGCATGTAACTTTCTTTATTGTTTAATTCGTCTGTTTAGTGGCTTGTTATTGCGTAGGAAAATTTTATTGCTGCTTCAACAGTCTGGCTATTTAACGCACCGCTCAATGACTTAACACGACCTGTACTCAGTCGTACTGCGAACAAATCGTTTAGCTTCCCGTCAAAGAAAACATTAGGTGACACGATTGCACCACCGCTGCTATCCACCGCGCCGCCTCCCGCTGCACCCAGCAACATTTCTGCACCTATTGATATGCCACCATACAACTGGGTTGACCGAAAACCCGCACCGAATAAGCCTGCAGAATAGCCACCTTCTTTACCACGAAACGCACTATGCGCTTGTCCGCTCAGGTAGATTGTATCGTCAATATAGCGATTCACCCGCATCGTCACGACATCCATCGCACTCACGCTGCCATCTTTATGCGCCGTTGCCACATAGCGATTTGTGCCGAGCAGCCATTCATAGTGATCGATTTTCGTTTGATCAGAAGTTGCGTAAGGATGATCCAAATCCATCGTCAAATTCGCCGCCACATATCGCGCCCGAAATTGACCTTTCGGCGCAGTGGCATAGCCGCCCTCCAATGACAGATGCGTATCGCGGCTCAAATTTACCGTAACGATTCCGCCCGCTTTATACAACTGACCACCCCCGACCAAGACAGCGCCGCCGCCGCCCATCCCCGCTGCAATCCGCGCACCGATGCTCGCAACGCCATTCAACACGGGAGCTTCGATGCCCGCTGTGCCAAGGAATTCGGCATATCCAGCCGCACCGCCAGTGGCTGCACCCGCCGCTTCTATTCCCCAAAAGCTAGTAGGTGTCAAAAATTGCTCCATACGAAAACCGACCAAACCAATTTTATTTTTTGTGCCTTGCTGCGCGAATATCTGCCCTTGATAAACCCCCGCAACCGCATGAACGCGATCAAAGCCTACCCCACCGCGTTGCTTGCCATTCAAAGCATCGCCAGCACGAGCCACACTGAGTTGCGAAAATTTCGCATCTGCCGAAAATACCAAACCTAACTGTCTGCTGGAAATTTGCCCAGAAGGAAAGCGCGTTTGCGAAGCCGATAGTCCCGCTCGATAACCGCCAAAATTCCACAACACATCAACATGCGGACGCACCATCAAACCGCCACCGACCAACGCCGTTGCGCCGCCCCCTCCTCCACCGCCCGCGTACAGCCCCGTTTCCCATTCCCATTGTTTGAACAGTTTTTGATGCCATGCGACTTCTGAGCCTACCGTAAAAAATCCGCCACGCTGCCCAGTGAGTGCGCCATAAGCTGCGCCACCAACGTATAAACTGGGTAGCGTTTCTACCAAGTAATTCACACCCAACATACCCATCGTTTCATTCGCGGGCAATTTGATCTGCTCAAAACCCGCACGAAACATGGCAGAACGATGAATAACGCCATCCGACTCAGCAGCAAAAATCTGACTTGAAAACAGGTAAGCTAGCGCAACAAAGATAATTTTACGCATTGATGCCAAACGGACTCACGTCACCTTTACCTTGTCGCAACAGCACGGGTGTATCGGATGTCAGATCAATCACCGTGGTGAAATCCACGCTGACCGCGCCGCCATCTATCACCAGCTCAACTTGTTTTTCCAGCAACTCTCGAATCAACTCCGCATCGTTCAATGGCCACTCCACATCGGGCAAAATCAGGGTCGAACTCAACATTGGTTCGCCCAACTCTTCCAGCAGTGCTAATGCCACAGGATGATCGGGAATACGGATACCGATAGTGCTGCGCTTGGCATGCTGCAAGCGTTTCGGCACTTCCTTTGTGGCTTCAAATATGAAGGTGTAACTACCCGGTGTATTGCTTTTTAGCAAACGAAATTGCGCGTTATTGACTTTGGCAAAGCGTGAGATTTCGGACAAATCGCGGCACATCAAGGTCAGATAATGCTGCTCGTCTAGTTGACGAATTTGACGAATGCGCGTGACCGCATTTTTGTCATCTAAATGACAGCCCAATGCGTAGCCAGAATCGGTGGGATACACCACAATACCGCCGTCACGCATCATCTCGGTCGCTTGTTTGATTAAGCGCGAGTTAATGTTGTCGGGATATATTTTGAAGAATTGCGACACGGTTAGTTTTCTTTCTTTGAAATAGTTTGCTTTTCCCAAGCGTCCCAAACGGGCTTGCAGTTGAGTGGGAAATCGGGCAGCCTGCCCATGTCTCGATAACTTTCGCCCGGCCCGTGAAAATCTGAACCACACGAAGCTAACAAGTTGAATTCTTCTGCGTAGTGAGCAAACTCGGCATATTGTTCGGGAGTATGACTCCCCGTTACAACCTCAATCGCCTGTCCGCCCAGCTCGACAAATTCCGACAACAATTCATGCATGGTTTTTTTACCCATACCGTTTCGCCCTGACATATACCGCCCCGGATGCGCCAACACTGCCACTCCACCGCTGCCGCGTATCCAGCTGATGGCATCACCCAAAGTCGCCCATTGATGAGGTACGTAGCCAGGTTTACCTTTAACCAGATAACGATTAAAAACGCTCTTCATATCCTTGCAATGACCCGATTCAACCAAAAATCGAGCGAAGTGGGCGCGGCCTACCATGTTGGGGTTGTTGGCGTACTGATAAGCTCCGGCCAACATGCCACCAATACCCGCTTTTGCCAACGCATCAGACATTTTCTGCGCCCGCTCACCCCGACCACTGCGCACACCGCGTAAACCCTCGACTAGGGCGGGGTAAACTGGATTGATCCCAAGCCCCACAATATGCAGCGTGTGGCTGCGCCACGACACCGACACCTCCACACCATTGATGAATGTCATGCCGTGTTGCGTGGCAACGGCACGGGCTTCGTCCAAGCCCGCCACATCATCATGGTCAGTCAACGCCATCACTTTCACGCCGCGCTCCGCAGCTCGATTTACCAATTCAGTAGGAGTTAATGTGCCATCGGAAAAAACGGAATGGCAATGCAGGTCGTAATCTAACATTAAGTTTCAGCAGCTAGTCCGCCACCCTTTTTCATTACTTTGCCTTCTTCGGCACGCTGACGGCGTACTTCCTTCGGATCGGCGATTAGCGGACGGTATATCTCTACGCGATCTTTATCGCGCAACACCGCATCGGCTTTAGTCAATTTGCCAAAAATGCCCAGCTTATTGGTCGCAATATCAATCTCAGGATACTTAGCCGAGATGCCACTTGCCTGTATAGCTTGCCCAACAGTCGCCCCTATTGGCACTTGGCATTTTAGTAATGTTTGTTGCTGTGGAAGGGCATACACCACTTCGACGGTCATTGTGTTGTTCATGTATTCGCGTAAACCTTTTCTGCACGGCGGATGAACGCATCCACAAAACTATTGGCAATGTGATGAAACACAGGGCCAACTAACTTCTCCACCCACTTGCTCGAAAATTCGTAATGCAAGCGGAATTCTATTTTACAGGCAGTTGGACTCAAAGGGATAAAACGCCAGCTTCCATCCAAATGCTGGAATGGGCCATCTTGCAGCGTAATGTCGATTTGATGAGGTGGCGTGCGCACATTTTCCGTGGTGAATTGCTGTTTGAGATGATGGTAATCAATATATACGGTCGCATGGACTGTTGAATCATCCAACTCCTTTACACTCGCCCCGCCGCACCACGGCAAAAATTTTGGATAGTTTTCCACTTGATCCACCAGATTGAACATCTGCTCTGCGCTATGCGCGACCAACACGGTTTTTTCCACAACACACATTACTATCCAAAGCCTTAAATACAAAGGCTGGTAGAATAGCTGAACACACTACAAAACTCACCTAAATTCAACTGCAATGAGCATCATTCAAAATAAAAAAGCGTTCCATGAGTATTTTATAGAGGACAAGTTTGAAGCGGGCTTGATGCTGCAAGGCTGGGAAGTCAAAGCTATTCGTGCGGGACGGGCGCAACTCAAAGAAGCTTATGTCACGGTTAAAGGTGACGAATTATTTTTGTTTGGATCGCACATCAGCCCGTTACTCAGTGCCTCCACACATATCCACCCAGACCCTGTACGCACCAGAAAGCTACTGCTGAACCGAACTGAGATTGACCGTATTCTCATCAAAGTACAGCGCGCTGGCTACACCATCATGCCGCTAAATATGCATTTCAAAGGCGGGCGAGTCAAACTGGAAGTGGGATTGGCCAAAGGAAAAAAACAACACGACAAGCGCGCAACCGAAAAGGAACGTGACTCCAAACGTGAGGCTGCACAGGCCATGAAAAAGGAGAGGCGATAGTCAAACATGCGCGCAGACCGAAGCCACAAGAGAGCCACGATGCAAACCTTGAAACAGCTTATACGGCAATCGCGTCCAGAATACGTCGCATTTTTGTCATTCACTTCGGGTCAGACAAAAAATGGAACTCCCTAGATCAGAGCAGCATATTATTGATGCGTACAATATCCAGAGGGCAGTTTTCCGCCTAATAAATC